>CBFIFD010000006.1:0-82920 GCA_965661835.1 Flavobacteriaceae bacterium
GAAAGGGGAACCTATCAATGTTTCAAATATCGAAAAACGAGTCAAAGAGGGGTATGACAAATTCAGTGATGACGTGAAATCTGTCGATTATGGCAAGTACGGCAATCAGGTCAAGCGGGGTTCAAATCGTATTGTGGGCATAATTGGAGGGGTACTCAAGGCTGCACTTACGGTTTTAATCAAACTCCTTGGAATCCTAATGCTTGTTTTTAGTGCCACAACCCTACTTGGACTCGCCTTTGGTCTTTTCTCAGCAGGGTCCTTGGAGTTCTGGGGGCAAGCTGATCTAATTCAGTATTATCAAGCGGTATCGGTAGCCTCCATCCCATTTTGGGCGCTGATTACCATAGTATTTTTCGCTGTTGGACTGCCATTTGTTGTCCTTTTTATAGTGGGTTTAAAATTGCTCATTCCCAATCTAAAATCAATGGGATGGACCCCGAAAATATTGATTTTTGCCCTTTGGATTGCTTCCATTTTGGCCCTTATATTTTTTGGGGCGAAACACGCCAGCTTTAGCTCGGTCACCGGTCAATTTCAAAGAGAAATTCCTTTGCCCATCAGCAAAAACGACAGTATTACTCTGACCATGAACCAAAGGCTGCTCTCGGGTCGCTCCTCAGAGCGCGATGATGACTTCAAAATAAAAATGGACGCAGAAAACAATCCCATTATTGTTACCAATAATGTGCGTCTTATTGTACGTTCCACTCAAAAAGAAGAAGGTTTTATCAAGATCGATAGTTATGCCGACGGCACCTCGCCCGATGAAGCACAAGACAAGGCCATGCAAATCAATTATCAAATTCAATATACCGATGACGTACTGGAGCTTGATCCATTTTTGACCACTGATTTGGAACACAAATACAGAGATCAACACGTCGAGGTAATTGTATATCTGCCCACTGGTTCAGTCTTATGGGCCGATCACAACACCCACTCCTATCATCAAAATACCCGAGCCTATAATGACCTTTTAGATTCTGGCTATGAAGGCCACTATCTCAAAGTCATGGACCGAGAATTAAAATGTTTAGACTGTCCTTCAAACGAAAGTGAGTCAAACGACGATGATGCTGAAGACATCCAAAATATAAATATTGAAATACAAGGAAACATAAAGACCCAGGTAAATCGTGCTTAAACATATACCCGGCTATTGAGAATAGTCGAGCACCATATAAGTATTAATCGAAACAAATAATTGATCATGATAAAACAAATTCTAATTGTAATCGCCCTGATTGGCATAAGTAGCAATGCTTTGGCACAAAAAATTAATGAAAAAGATCTTATGGGTTCCTGGAATATGGTTATAGATATTGATGCCGCAATGAAAGATGCCAAAAAGGACCTTAACTTATTCGAAAAAATGATTGTCAGTTCGGTTTCTGGCTTTGTTGATCAGGTTCTCGAAATGGTGGATATTACCATAGAATTTAAGCCCAAAGGGAAAGCCCTGCTCAAAGTCGATGGTCCCGATGTTGAAGACAAAAAAACCACTGAGCTCAGTTGGCATTTTGACGCCAATGGTGCCCTTATCATTGATGATTATGAATCTGACCAGGCCCATATAAACATGGATAACATATGGAGACTCGAAGGGGACCGCTTACAATCCTATGAGCCTGATGGCACTAAGGAAACAGCAGTTTATATGATCCGTAAGGAAAAGTGACCTGAAATCGTAATCAAGAAAAAGTGTTCACACCGCGGATTACTCCATACTGGCTAAATAACGCTCAGCGTCCAATGCGGCCATACAACCCGTCCCTGCTGCGGTCACGGCTTGACGATACTCCTTATCTTGAACATCACCACTGGCAAAGACACCGGGCAAATTAGTTTTGGTGGTTTTGCCATGGGTAATCAGATAACCCGTTTCATCCATATCTAATTGACCTTTAAACAAGTCAGTGTTGGGCTTATGACCAATGGCGATGAATAATCCGGTAATGGCGATATCTTCTTTCTCACCTGTTTGATTGTTCACCATGCGCAGGCCTTCGACTACCGTATCTCCCAATACCTCTTCGACCTCTGTGTTAAATCGAACGTCAATATTTTTGGCAGCGAACACCCGATGCTGCATTGCTTTGGAAGCACGCATCACATCGCGACGCACGAGCATGGTTACTGATTTACAAATATTTGCCAAATAAGTTGCCTCCTCGGCCGCGGTATCTCCCGCACCTACAATAGCCACATCCTGACCTCGGTAGAAAAATCCATCACAAACGGCGCAAGCGGATACACCACCACCACGCAATTTTTGCTCACTCGGAAGGCCAAGGTACTTAGCCGTAGCGCCTGTAGAGATAATTACTGTATCAGCAGTTAACTCGGTGGTATTATCCACAGTCACTTTATGGACACCCCCGACCTCACGACTAAACTCAACTTGAGTGGCCATACCAATGCGTACTTGAGTCCCGAATCGCTCTGCTTGTTGTTGTAACTGGACCATCATAGTCGGGCCATCTACACCTTCTGGATAACCAGGAAAATTATCCACCTCAGTGGTTGTAGTTAGCTGCCCTCCTGGCTCAAGGCCAGTGTAGAGTACCGGATTTAAATCGGCACGCGATGCATAAATAGCTGCAGTATATCCTGCAGGACCGGATCCAATTATCAAACATTTGATGTGTTCTGCTGTGCTAGACATTGTGTACAGTTGGTTTAAATTGAACTACAAAAATAAGGACTTTAAACTGCTTCTGACCACAAAAGTTATTAAGATAACCCCAGGGAAATGTTCATTATTTTAATCAAGCATCCCACCGCCCTAATCCCTGGTGAGGCTATAGCTCAGACCAATCAAAAAATTTCTTCCTTGACCGGTGTATCGGTAAAGCGGTTGCACCTTTTGATTGAGCAGATTCGTGATACTCAGTTGGGCATTAAGTCCATGACTTAAGCTCGCAGAATAAACTAAATCAATCCAATGATAGGGCCTTAAATTGACCTGCTGTGTGGTGAAGTCTGTGGCATTAAAAAACTGATCACGACGAATGTCTGACCACGTCCAACGCAAATTGATTTTTTCGTGATCGTTGATGATAAAATTCCCATGCCAGTTAAATTTGTGCGCAGGAATGCGCAGTAGTTCAAAATCTTTGGCGCTAACCCAAGTATAGAAAAAAGACATGTTCATCATCGATGAAACCTCAAGTATTCCCTCGAGTTCTATACCATAACGACGCTGATCTTGAGCGTTATTGGTATACTGATAAACAAATTGATCAGGATCAAGTAAATCAAATATTACTGCCTGTTGTTCAAAGCGATTAAACCACCTCAGGGACAATTCGGAATTATATTGTTGCCAAATCAATCCAACTTCAGAACTTCTATTCATTTCAGGCTGCAAGTCCTTATTACCGTAAATAGGATCATATAATTGATACAAAGACGGAGCAATAAATGAGGTGCCGTAACGGGCATAAAGACTGAAGCTCCCCCATGGGTTTGAAAAATTAAACTGGGGACTGATTTGATACACCCCTTGATTACCATATCGCATGTGATGATGCCATCGTCCCCCGATTTCTAAAACCAATGACTCCACTGGTTTATATATTGTATTTAGATAAGAGTCAATAAAATATGTTCTGGATTCTCGATGGGTCAAAACCGTAGACAATGGGCTGAATAGCCCGGCTCCTTGAGCTAAATCCATTGAAGACCAACCCCCTTGGGCCCCTATCACAGATTCTACTTGATGGTTCCATTGTGTTGTCAAAAATTGGTCTGCATTATAGTTCAAGGCATTAAATACAGCAGGATAGTCACTACTGATGTCTCTTATTGTATGGGACCACTGATCGTGAAACTCATACCTCGAGTTCTTTCCAAGATAATAAAAACTACCACCGGTACGCCACTGCTCAGTGCTACTTTGAAACGGGGCGTCCTGATAATTAAAGTTGTCAAAGTCTTGACGGTGCTTATCATAGGCAAAAAATTGTTCCATAGACCACGAATTTTTGGCCGAATACTTAACTCGCACGCGCGTATTGAGTTGGCCGTACTCATCTGGATCATTGGATCGACCTTGATCAATAGGAGCGATGGCTGAAAGCCCATCGGCGAATCGCGTACTCGCCTGTGCCTGCATAGACCATGGTCCCTGACGCCAATCCAATCCAGCTGAAGTTTGACGTTGTAACCCGCCCAGAGGTACATCTTCAGTAGATCGATTGGTTCCTGACGCGTGGTTTAAATTAAAACTGGATCCTGGTTTATTGTAATTTTTGGTTTTGATAAAAACTACAGCAGTTGCTGCACCAGACCCATACAGCACACTCGAAGGACCTCTCACAATGGATATGGACTCAATTTGATCTGCAGCCAAGAGTCGCAAATCAAAGTCTGAAGCAATACTTGATGCATCACTAACCACCGCACCATCAATCATTATCAATACTTGACGATTATTACCGCCTCGAATAAAATACCCCAGGTTTTGACCAGGATGACCCGTAGCACCCCCTATTTCAATCCCCCCAATTTGATTTAACATCGCTGCCACAGATTGACCCGAAAAACCGCTTATTGCTTGTTGATCGAGTATTAATGTACTGGGCTGCTCTTGGGCATTGGAATTAAGGCGTTTTGTACTAATCAAAACCTGATCTAGACGATTGCGTAAGGTCAGTGAATCATTAACTGAATTGTCTTGACTCATGTTTTGGGCGGATCCCATAGAACATAATGCCAAATAAAAAGCCGTTATTCTATAACGAATGTGCATGATCAAATTTTTTTGATCGAAACAAAGAGGACGTACGTGTCATAATGAAAACACCAGACATTTACCCCCGAACTTTTATCCCGAAAGTTGGACGTTATTCGCGTCTGGCAGGTCTCCTGACTCACTCGTTGCACCGTCCTTCCCATGCCCATGGCACAGTGGTTGAAGAAATGGTGACCTCAAAATATTTAAGGCAGCTTACAGTTGCGGGAACAGTCCTGGATTCACACCAGGTTCCCTTTTAATTTTTTCTAAATAGAAAAAAACCAAATGCTCTGTAAAAATACGGTAATTAACTCCAGTGACCGCATTATTTAAATTATTTTTGAGTATGCGTTGGGTTTATTTTAGTATCGCCATTGTAGGACTTCAATTATTTTTCGCTTGTGATCCTCGAAAAGTAACCTTTGAGCCTAATCAAGAGTGCAAAGACGGAAACCAGGTTAAATATGCCAATGGATTTTGTCTAGAACAGCAAGAGAATTATACAATAATCAAGCTGCTCGACCCGTCTACAGGAACTCCCAAAAAACAATGGACTCTAATTCCTAAAGGCGACCCCAAGTCAAATGACACGTCAAAAGAAGACATCATCGAGATTCCGGTTACCTCAATAGTCCCCACCTCAACAACACATATTCCACCAATCGAATTGCTTGAGCAAGAAGCCACAATTGTTGGTTTTCCCAGCCTAGACTATATTTCTTCAACCAGGACGAGGGCCCGCATTGATTCAGGACTTGTGCGTGAACTCGGACAAAACGAGGCATTAAACACCGAAGTCTTAATCACATTAAAACCAGACATACTCATGACCTTTAGTATTGATGGCCAACAAAAAGGTCTCAATAAAATTAAACAAGGAGGAATCCCTGTAATATACAACGGTGATTGGACTGAGCAGCACCCCTTGGGCAAAGCCGAATGGATTAAAGTTTTTGGCGCGCTGTTCGATAAACAGGCCCTGGCAGATTCCATTTTTCAGGAAATAGAACACAACTATCAACAGCTCCAATTACGTGCAAAACAAGCGACATCAAAACCCAAAGTAATCAGTGGTGCTTTGTATAAAGATGTTTGGTACGCACCAAAGGGAGACAGTTGGGCCGCACAATTTCTCAAAGATGCTCATGCGGAATACCTCTGGAGCAACACATCTGGTACTGGGAGTTTGCAATGGAACATCGAGAAAATATTACAATACAGTCAGCAGGCCCAAATATGGATTGGTCCTGGTCAATTCACAAGCTACAGTCAAATGAGGGAACGTAGTGCCACATATACCCAATTTAAACCATTTGTCAATAAACGCATATTCACCTTTAGCAAAACCAAAGGTCCTAAAGGAGGATTACTGTATTATGAAATGGCCGCAATGCGCCCTGATTGGGTTTTGAGTGATTTGATTCATATCTTACATCCCGGTCAAATTCTCAAAGACTACGAACCAAAATTTTTCACCTCCCTTGACCCATGATCCGTAAATTGAGCATTGGCATATTTCTCTGGCCCGCGTTATTTTTAGTACTGGCCTTTGTCCTGAGTTTGAGTTTAGGTTCGGTCCATATTCCGATCAAAGAGATACTCACCGCTTTATGTTCAGGCCAAACAATCGATGAAACGCATCGATATATTTTGTTCGATTATCGATTACCAAAAGCGCTAACAGCAATATTAGTCGGCGGTGGCTTATCCGTCTCCGGGCTGCTGATGCAAACCTTATTTCGAAATCCCTTGGCAGGGCCATTTGTATTGGGGATTAGCAGTGGAGCCAGCCTTGGTGTAGCTTTGCTCGTTCTGGGTTCTGGACTTATCGGGGGTTATGGAACAAGTATTTTATCAGGCCCCTGGGCCTTGGTAATTGCTTCGGCATCAGGAAGTTTTTTGGTGCTGCTCGCCGTAATTAGTGCCGCCTCCAAAATAAAAGATGCAATGACATTACTTATAATCGGACTTATGTTTGGGAGTCTCACCGGAGCAATTGTAAGTGTTTTGAGCTATTTCAGCCGTGCTGAAGCATTGCAACAATTTATTTTTTGGTCTTTTGGTGGTCTAGGGCATTTATCGTGGGATGCGGTTTTGATTCTATTGTCCTTTGTCATTTTTGGTCTTGTGATTGCTCTATTGTCTCTCAAAACCATGAATGCTCTATTGTTGGGGCCACAATACGCGCAGAGTCTAGGTATTTCGATTAAAAAAAGCACCTTATTGATGGTGCTCGCAACAAGTATTTTGGCTGGGAGTGTCACTGCATTTGCGGGACCTATTGCATTTGTCGGTCTTGCTGTACCCCATTTGGTTCGTCAGATCAATACAACAACCGATCACAGAATTATAGTGCCCTCGTGTTTTATTTGGGGAAGTGTCATAATGTTATTCTGTGATACGGTCGCACAAATCCCCCTAAGCAGCTTGACCTTACCCATTAATGCTGTTACTTCGATTATCGGAGCTCCAGTGGTAATATGGATTCTGATGCGCCGGAAAAATCTAATGTTTTAAAATTAATAAGAGGGATCAGCAGTGTTAACAGCAAGAAACATATCGATTGGATATAACCAAAAATCAAAACTGCCCTTAATTCTGGCTAAACAGATTAACCTTTCCCTAATCCCGGGCCAACTTACCGCCATAATCGGGCAAAACGGATCGGGTAAATCAACTTTGCTCCGTACTTTATCGGGCCAACTAGAGCCTACTGAAGGTACGCTCCTTTTGAACGGACAGGCGTACGATGAGCTCTCGCCTATCCTACGCTCAAAATATTTGGCAGTGGTGTTGACAAAAAAGGAGTTTTCTCAGCATCTAAGTGTTTTGGAATTCGTCCAGCTCGGACGTATCCCCTACACGGATTGGCTCGGCAACCTCACCTCTAAAGATCACCAGGCAGTACGCCAGGCGATAAACGCAACTCATCTAACAGAATTAGTCAATCAAAAGTGTGGTACACTCAGTGACGGACAAATGCAACGCGTATCCATAGCCAGAGCATTGGCCCAAGACACTCCAGTGGTTCTTTTGGATGAGCCGACGACTCATTTGGATTTGGTTAATAAAGCCGGGACGTTAAAGTTATTAACGGCTATGGCACATGAGCATGATAAGTCAGTAGCCTATGCGACACACGATATTGAATTAGCCCTTGATATAGCCGATCAAATAATCTGTGTGCACAACCAAAAGATAATTGCTGCAAGCCCTAGAGACATGATCGATAATGGTGTGATTGATGATTTATTCCATAGTGACCTTGTGCGTTTTGATGCCAAAAGCAAACGATTTTCAATTACAGATTAAGTATCTTTACCCTTAGACGAATAACACATTAACTGACCGGATGAACGAAATTGTTTTGCTTTCACTTTTTTTACTCATTGGTGGCGGAGGCTTTGTTCTTGGCGGATACTTATCTCGCCTTAAAAGAAAATCGGATCAAATTGCGCTGAGTACCACCTTGGAGCAGGCAGAGCGGCAAAATCAGGATCTCGTTAACCAGCAAGAAGAATATCGCAATGAGCGAGAGCACCTCAAGGAGGACTTAATTCGTTCTGAATCCAAGGTGACTCAATTGACCCAAAAGCTCGCTGATCAGAAAAAAGACCTCGAGGATATCCAAAAGAAATTTAGTAGTGAATTTGAAAACCTCGCTCAAAAAATACTTGAAACCAAAAGTGAAAAGTTCACCAAACAGAACAAAGAGAACTTAGATCATTTGCTTAAACCGCTTCAAGATAAAATCGAGAAGTTTGAAAAAAGAGTCGAGGCCACTCACAAAGACAATATAGATTACCACGCAGCCCTTCGTCAACAAATTATTGGTTTGACCGAGCTCAACGAACAAATGAGCCGAGAGGCAACCAATTTAACAAAAGCGCTAAAAGGTGACAGTAAGTTTCAGGGAAACTGGGGGGAGCTTGTTTTGGAACGTGTCCTTGAAAAAAGCGGACTCGAACGCGATCGTGAATTCTTTGTACAACAAAGTTTTACCAATGATCTAGGCCAACGCCTACTGCCTGATGTCGTCCTGCATCTACCCGAGGGTAAACGTATGATAATCGATTCTAAAGTGTCTCTCACGAGTTATGAACGGCATATCAATAGTGACGATGAGCAAGAACGAAAAAAGCACCTTAAAGACCATGTGACCTCCATGAAGAAACACGTGGATCAGCTCAGTGCAAAAAACTATTTTGAATTGTACGACATAGAAAGTCCTGACTTTGTGCTATTGTTCGTCCCTATAGAACCGGCTTTTGCGCTGGCACTCAATCAAGACAACAGTCTGTACACCAATGCTTTCGAAAAAAATATTGTCATTGTAACCCCGACCACTCTTCTAGCGACGCTCCGCACTGTGGATAGTATGTGGACTAACGAAAAACAGCAACAAAATGCCATTGAGATTGCCACTCAGGCCGGTCGACTCTACGATGCATTTTTTAGATTAAGCGAAGACCTACTCAAAGTTGGCGATCAGATGGACCGTGCCAAAGGATCGTATTCAGAGGCTATGAGACGACTCACAGATGGGCCGGGAAATCTTGTGAGACGTGTGGAGAAACTCAAAAAACTAGGCGCCAAAGCAACCAAGCAACAAAACGAAAAGCTATTGCGTCGCGCACAGGAACCCGATCAAGAGGACGTTTAACGTCCTCTTAAAAGCACCCGTCAAAACTCGATGATATTTATCGCTTGACTACCTTAAAAGTTGTTTGGGCATTTTCGCTAGAGGCGTTTACCAAATAAACTCCGGTGTTTAGAGCGGACATATCAACTTCGGCATACTGATCTCGAACCAGTAGGCGTATTTGAGGCACGCCCAATAAATTATAGACCACAAGTTCATCCATAGGAATTAATGACTGAACAAAAAGACGCTCGGTTGATTGATTCAAGCTAAACATTAAATTTTTTGCAAATTTTTCATCTGCAGAAAGGGCTTCCTCCACGGTGATTGTTCCAAACATTGAGGAACTGTGTGGCGTACAAACGTAATCGTTAATTCCCACCTGAGTAAATGTATAAGACCATGTGGATCCTTGTCCTTGGATCAGACCACTGTTAAAACTCTCTTGGGCAGAGGTTTCGCTAACCACGTTGTGTTGTAGGCCGTCGATCCAGGTCCACTCAACGGTATCTCCTGGCTCAATGGTCAATGATGCCGCTGCACCATTGATGTTAAGACCCCAATCCAAATTGTAGGTGGTCTGAGCCATCAAATTTGCTGAGAAATTTAGCAATACAGCGAATACGAATATTTGTAATGATCTTTTCATAGTAATTGTTTTTTAAATTCTGACCAGCTTATTTATCAATAACTAGTCAAAACTGATTTTACATCTATTGTGTTTATTTGTTCAAATACATTTTTCTTCGGGCATATAAGTCATAGAATTCATCGTCTTTTAAACTGTCTACAAATAATATACTCTCCCCTGTACTCTTCATTTCAGGTCCAAGCTTCTTATCGACATTAGGAAATTTATTAAAACTAAATACAGGTTGCTTGATGGCATAGCCCGAAAGTTCAGGATTAAAATTAAAGTCTTTTACTTTATGGGTGCCCAACATGAGTTTGGTGGCATAATTGACATATGGTTCACCATAGGCTTTTGCTATAAACGGCACTGTTCTCGAAGCTCGAGGATTCGCCTCAATGATGTATACCTTATCGTCCTTGATGGCAAATTGAATATTAATGAGTCCAACGGTATTGAGCGCTTTGGCAATTTTAACGGTATGATCCTTTATTTGCTGCAAAACCAAATCTCCTAAATTAAAAGGTGGTAAGGTCGCGTTTGAATCTCCGGAGTGTACCCCGCACGGCTCGATGTGTTCCATTATCCCAATAATATAGACATCTTCTCCATCACTAATGGCATCTGCCTCGGCTTCAATCGCCCCATCGAGATAATGATCCAAAAGCAATTTATTATTCGGGATTTTTCGGAGTAAGTCCACAACGTGCTCCTCGAGTTCACGTTTGTTAATCACAATTTTCATGCCTTGTCCCCCTAGGACATAAGACGGACGTATGAGTAATGGAAAATCGAGTTCATCACTGAGTTTAAGCGCTTCCTCTGTGGTCTCAGCCGTCCCAAATCTCGGGTATGGAATATTGTGTTGCTTAAGCAGATTAGAAAAGCTTCCGCGATCTTCAGCTAAATCCAACGACTGATAACTGGTACCTATAATTTTAATGCCATAACGGTCCAGCTTCTCAGCAAGTTTTAGGGCGGTTTGTCCTCCGAGTTGAACGATTACACCCTCGGGTTTTTCATGGCGAATAATATCGTAAATATGCTCCCAGAAGACCGGTTCAAAATAAAGCTTATCCGCCACGTCGAAATCTGTAGAGACCGTTTCAGGATTACAGTTAATCATTATGGTTTCGTAACCGCACTCTGAGGCTGCTAAAACCCCGTGAACACAACAGTAATCAAATTCAATACCCTGCCCTATTCGGTTTGGTCCTGAACCTAACACCATAATTTTCTTTTTGTCCGTTACAGGACTGTCATTCGCCACAAATCGTTGTCCATCAGGCGTTTCTATGTCGCTTTCAAAAGTGGAATAATAATAAGGTGTTTGGGCCTGGAATTCTGCAGCACAAGTGTCCACAAGCTTGTATACACGCTGAATATTCATGCGCTCTCTGAGCTGATATACTTCACTTTCCAGGCACTTGAGCATGTGTGCGATTTGACGGTCACCATAGCCCTTTTGTTTCGCTTCGAGAATTAAAGAACGAGGCACAGTATCAAGGGTGTAGGTTGAAATCTCCTTCTCTAGAAGATAAAGCTCTTCGTATTGCTTGAGATACCACATATCGATTTTGGTTATCTCATAAATACGACTCAGCGGTATTCCGAGTTGAATCGCGTCATAAATCACAAAAACACGATCCCAACTCGCATGGGTTAATTTTTCTATGATTTGGTCATAATCGGTATAACTTTTACCATCAGCACCGAGTCCATTACGCTTAATCTCCAAGGATTGAGTGGCTTTATGCAGGGCTTCTTGAAACGAACGTCCAATACCCATGACCTCACCGACGGCTTTCATTTGTAATCCGAGGGTACGATCTGCGCCCTCGAACTTATCGAAGTTCCAGCGAGGAATTTTGACGATTACGTAATCCAAAGTCGGCTCAAAGAGCGCCGAGGTACTTTTGGTAATTTGATTATCCAGTTCATCCAAGTGATAACCTATGGCCAGTTTGGATGCAATCTTTGCAATGGGATATCCTGTAGCTTTCGATGCCAATGCCGAAGAGCGTGACACCCGCGGGTTAATTTCAATGGCGATGATATCTTCTTTGTCATCAGGACTGACGGCAAATTGTACATTACAACCCCCGGCGAAGTCTCCGATACTGCGCATCATCTTGATGGCCATATCTCGCATGCGCTGAAAGGTCGTGTCGCTCAACGTCATCGCTGGAGCCACCGTAATGGAGTCTCCAGTGTGAATCCCCATAGGATCCATATTTTCGATGGTACAAATAATAACAACGTTGTCGTTTTTGTCTCTCAAAAGTTCCAATTCGTACTCTTTCCACCCCATCATAGCTTTGTCGATCATGACTTCGTGAATTGGAGAAACCTCCAGACCGCGTTTTAACAACTCATCAAAATCATTGGGGTCGTAGACTATGGATGCTCCGGCACCACCCAAGGTAAAGGAGGATCTTATCACTAGAGGAAAACCAAATTCTTGTGCGATTTCTTTTCCTTTGAGGTAAGAATTTGCCGTTAATTGAGGCGCCATGGGCACCCCTATTTTTGTCATTAACTCGCGAAATTTCTCTCGATCCTCGGTAATGTTAATGGCATCGATATCCACACCAATCAAGCGGACTCCAAAGTCATCCCAAATTCCTTTTTCATCGGCCTCGATGCATAAATTCAATGCGGTTTGACCACCCATAGTCGGCAACACTGCATCAATTTGAGGATGCTCTTTTAAAACCTTAACAATGGATTTAGTATTGAGTGGCAACAAATAAACATGATCTGCCATGACTGGGTCCGTCATGATGGTCGCCGGGTTAGAATTGATCAGAACAGTTTCAATTCCATCTTCTCTCAGAGAACGTAGCGCCTGAGATCCAGAATAATCAAATTCACAGGCCTGTCCAATGATAATGGGACCTGAACCTATAATAAGTATTGATTTTAAGTCGTTATTTTTGGGCATAGCTAAGCTGGGTTATACAAGGAATAAATTTACAATATGAAGGGTATAAAAAAAAGGTGTTGACCAAAGACAACACCTTTTTTATTTATGATTTATTAACATTATTTTTTGTGACGTGGTTCAGAGGAGACTGACAATTTTTTACGACCCTTGGCACGTCGCGAAGCCAAAACCTTACGACCGTTTACAGAAGCCATACGCTCTCTAAAACCATGCTTATTTCTGCGTTTTCTTTTAGATGGCTGAAATGTTCTTTTCATTGTTTCCTCTTATTAAAATATTGCATTTCCCGGTCGTTACGACAAGGATTATTTTAGTCGGGTGCAAATATACGATGATTTTTAACTTGTACAAATGCCGTAGTTAAATTATTTATAACCAATTGTCGCCGTGGTGGCCTATTAAATGCGTGAATATTTTTACCTTTACACACCAGAAAAACGATTAAATTATTTAGTTCTTACCGCCTAATAACCCCGCTTATGTTTCACAAAAATATCAAACTTGTTTTATCGGCATTAATTATTGCTTGGTCTGTTTACGAATTTTTCCAGGGTCATATCGGTAATGGCATCATGTATATTTTATTTTCTGGCGTGTTTATTTTCCTTTACTTCAAAAATGAATTCATCTTATTGGCCTTTTTGCGTTTGCGCAAACAAGATTTTCCGGGGGCGAAGGTTTGGCTAGATCGCATAAAAAATCCAGAGGGTGCCCTTGTAACCAAACAATTCGGCTATTACAATTACCTCAACGGATTAATGTGCTCTCAAACCAATATGAATGAGGCTGAAAAATATTTCAAAAAAGCAGAAAAATTAGGCTTGAGTATGTCGGCCGATATGGCCATGGTAAAGCTTAATCTAGCTGGAATCGCTTTTTCGAAGCAACGCAAGCGGGAGGCGCAAAGCCTATTGGCCGAGGCAAAAAAACTCGATACACATCAAATGTTGACCGATCAGATCAAAACGATGCAGCAACAGATGAAAAAAGGCAGTGGCCCGCGACAGCAATTCACACGCGGAGGCCGCGGCGGGCGTATGAGATAATTCAATTTTGTTATCTTAGTGGGTAACAACCTTATAGCCCACCTGTATGCCTTACTCCTTGAGCAGTATTGTTCTATTGATATTCTGTGTTCTATTCATAGGTGAAGTCGATTTGCACAGCCAACAATACGATGATCGCGATTATTTTTCTCGGGTTATTGGCAAAAACATAAGGTCGTATCGCATTGCCTCTAGAGCGGCGCGATTTGCCAAAGACGATAGTCGTTTACAATTTTTATTTGACTCGCTGGTTGAACATGTGGTGGTCGGGAGTTATCTCGATAATTTTCGTTTTCGCAAATTTGGTGGTAGACGCATTGACCTGAATCACTTTAAAAAGCCAATGTATCTGATTACCTATGCCGATTGGTGCACTCCAGGTACAGGCGAAATTCCGGCACTCAATGATATCGTTCAAAAAAACCACAATGAGATGGACTTTGTGGTGTTATTTTGGGGCCCAAGGAGAACGGTAAGAAAAATTAAACAGAAACTACATCCAAAAATTACTGTGCTCTTTGTTAACGAAAAAGAAAATAACCACAGCTTTATCATCCGCCGAATGAAGCATAGTCTTGGGCTTCCTACGACATTTTTACTGACCGATCAAAAACGCATCATCAATGTCAGCCGCCTTTTGACTCATCATTATGGCTTACCCTATGAGGAATCCTATAATAAACACTTTCAATACTTCACTCAAAAGGTATCTCAAATAAAATCATACGATTTGGGTAATGAGAATATTGACTATGGGACCGAGTAGTACCCCTTCTCTGGAATATCAATTGTGTATACTTTCCTCGATGCATTGTTTAAATGCCCTTCTCTGAGCCAAGGATTGTGAATTTTAAGGATTTTGTAGTTGATGTTAAATTTCTCTGCAAAACTCACAAAATCTCTTACGGCGGTATCGATTACTATTTTACGTGTGGGTATATGCTGGTATAGCCCATCATTACTATACTGGAAACCGTAGAACTCAGGGGCTTCGAGCAGTCGTTTTACTGCCAAAATGCGAAAGATATAACGACTGGTTTCTTGATTGAGCAATAAATCGTAATAATTCGACACCCCCTGGCGTGCAAGTTCTCGTCGAATTCCGGCGCGACCTGCATTAAAAGCGGCGGCGGCAAGGGTCCAAGAACCGAACTCTTCATGAGCTTGTTTGAGGTATCGTGCTGCTGCTTGAGTGGCTAAAACTAAATTAAACCGCTCATCGACATTACTATTGACCTCGAGGCCAAATTCACGAGCCGTCGAGCGCATGAATTGCCAAAAACCTTTGGCACCATCTGGAGAGGTCACGTTTTGAAGGCCACTTTCAATTACTGCTAAATATTTGAAATCAAGAGGAACGGACTCTGCGACTAATATCGAATCAATCAGCGGACCGTATTTATGGGTTCGCTTTATCAATAAAAATGCATTGGATTGCCAGTAAGTATTTACCAAAATTTCACGATCCAAGCGTTCTTGTATATCAGGGTTCTGTAATGGCACAGACTCTTGGGCAAAGGACATTTGTTTGGGAATCGGATGTGCACTGACCCAATGACGATCATTAAATTCCTCGATAGTCTCTGGGATCCTTTCTATGGACGCTCCAGTACGCTGAGCGATGAGAATAACGGCACCACTTAAGCCGAATAATAAAATTAAATAACGCCACTTTATTGCCTGCATTGATCGAAAATTTGAATTAAAATTAAAAAAATGACGGCGTAATCTAAAAACCCTGAACAATTCTTGCTAACAAGTTACTCACTGTCTTACCGTGGGTTAGTATCATAACGTGTGGCCCCCCCTTAACAGCAGTAGCACCTTGGATATACTTGATAGGAAACAAATGATCTTGATCCCCATGAATATGGACAACAGGCAACTCTTTAATTAATTCAGTCCCCTCCCATTTCAGAACCTGGTCAACACCCCAGGCGAGATATTGATGGTCACGCATGGGTAAATAATAATCGTATTGCTTCCATCGCTTTTGCCAATCACTTGGCAAAACACGAGGCGGTTTGTGGGTTAAAAATTGGGCAAAATAATAAGGCATTAATTTGTGAAGTCTGGTCGCGTAAACCCAACGCATCCAATTTGGTTTTTCTCGATGAGATTTTACGGTCGAAATCAAAACAACCGCTTTCGGCTTCAAAATCTTTAAAGCCTCTTGAGCAATAATTCCTCCAAAAGAAACCCCGACCAGCACAAACGGTAACTCCGGATTGATCGGAGCTAACATTCTCTCAGTGTAGGTTAAAAGATCTTCTTTTGGCTCAGGTATCACCCAAGGAACAACCGTCGCCGAACAGTTTTTGGGTATGGTCAAAGCCTCAAAACTCTCTGAACCAGCAGACATTCCAGGGATTAAATAAATGTGTAACATACTCTATAATAAGGCGTTTAGCTCGAATAATACTCAACTTTGGCGCTTATTGCTTATCTTTGTGTAAAAATACGAATTGATTGACAATCTCTTCGACCCTGGTTTAACAACCGTGCTACACTATGAAAACGAATTTTTATCCTGCTGATACAAGAGGCACAGCGGACTACGGCTGGCTCAAAGCGAACTACTCATTTAGTTTCTCCAATTATTTCGACCCTGATCGAATACAGTTTGGCGCCTTAAGAGTATTGAATGACGACACCATAGCTCCTGGAATGGGTTTTGGCAAACATCCTCATGATAATATGGAAATCGTAACCATCCCATTGAGTGGCGGGGTCCTCCATGAAGACTCTATGGGCCATAAGGGCACTGTCATGCCTGGAGAAATTCAGGTCATGAGCGCGGGATCAGGGGTGACACACAGCGAATTCAATGCCAGTCAGAATGAGACACTTAAGTTATTTCAGATTTGGATTTTTCCTGACCAAAAAAATGTGACGCCGCGCTACGATCAAAGGACCATTGCTTCTATGCTCAAGACTAATGAGCTATCTCCAATAGTTTCACCCAGAGATTCAGCCAAAGAAGGGCGGCTATGGATTCACCAAAACGCACATTTCTATTGGGGTAATTTTAATCAAGATGTAACGCGTAACATCCGACTCAGCAGTGCGGAGCAGGGTATGTACTTAATGGTCGTTGAGGGCAGTGCTACAGTTTCTGACCATACGCTCGGCACACGAGACGCAATAGGCATTTGGGACGGTGACAATTTTGACATTTCAATAACGGCGAATACAAAAATTTTGGCACTCGAAGTGCCCATGTAAATTATTAATGATATGAGAGACCAGGTAGAAATAGTTGACAACACCTTTTTAAGACAATTTGAATTAGAAATCGGGGATAATATGGCCCGAATTGAATACGCCTTACAAGAGCGGAAAATATTTCTAACCAAATTTATTATGTGTCAAGAACTCCTGGATCAAGGCTTTAAAGAAATATTTATCAAAGCAGTTTTCCAAGAAGTAAAGGATCGAGGAATAAGACTGGTTCCCACAAGTCCCGAAATCGCTCATTTTTTCAAAAAAAATAGACGTCTTTACAAGCCCCTTTTACCAATCGGGATGAATATTTAATCCCGAATCAACGCCGATATTTTATCTGATTGGACAGTTTGTGACACCCTTTGTTCGGGCTCGTTAATCCAGTCAAACCGCACCAGCCCATCCAAATCTATATCACGCAAAACGACCTGGTGTATTGTATTAACTAAATCAGGATTCCAAGGGGCTTTAACTTTGACATAATTTGGGGTAAAACCGTGTATATATCCCTTTTTATTTTCTCCTTCAAACAGCACCGGTTGTTCTGTTTTTAGCTGGCTGTCATAAAATGCGCGTCTCTTTTTTACAGATAGTCCGCGTAACATTTTACTTCGTTTTTGACGTATATTTTTGGGGACGACACCAGGCATCTCCACGGCCTTAGTGCCTGGACGTTCCGAATAAGTAAACACGTGAAAATAACTCACGTCTAAATCGTTCAAAAAGTTATAGGTCTCAAGAAATAGTTCTTCAGTCTCACCGGGAAACCCTACGATGACATCAACCCCAATACACGCATTGGGCATGCGCGATTTAATTTGATCGACCCGTTCTACGTACAATTGGCGTTTATATCGACGCTGCATTTTGGCCAATATCGTGTCACTGCCACTTTGCAGCGGTACGTGAAAGTGCGGCACAAAATTATCGGAATGGGCGACAAAATCAATAATCTCAGAACTCAGTAGATTAGGTTCAATTGATGAAATTCTGACGCGATCCACACCATCGACATGGTCTAAGGCCTGGATTAACTCTAAAAAAGTATGTTCATGTTTTTTGTTGCCAAATTCACCTTTACCGTAATCACCAATATTGACCCCAGTAAGTACAATTTCTTTAATGCCGCGTTCCACAATTTCTCGAGCCTGTTGGGTGATATTACTCAAGCTGTCAGAACGTGAAATTCCTCTGGCCATAGGTATGGTACAGTAGGAACATTTGTAGTCGCATCCATCCTGAACCTTCAAAAAGGCCCGTGTTCGATCACCAATAGCATAAGAACTCACGTATTGATCCACCTGGTCAATAGAACATGAATGAATTTGGGCCGTATCACTTTGGTGCGCAACATCAGTCAATAAATCATTGAGATAAGCAGAAATATTAAATTTCTCTGACGCTCCTAAAACTAAATCCACACCATCGACCTGGGCTAGCTCCTCAGGCCTGAGCTGGGCATAACAACCTATGGCAATCAGAAAGGCCTCTGGGTTACTCATTAAGGCCTTTTTTACAATGGTTTTAAACCTCTGGTCTGCATTGTCTGTAACGCTACAAGTATTGATCACATAGATATCGGCAAATTCCTCAAAAGAAACACGCTGGAATCCTTCAGAAGTTAGATCACGTGCAATGGTTGAGGTCTCACTAAAGTTGAGCTTACAGCCCAAGGTATAAAAAGCAACTTTTTTGGTAGCGTTCATTCTCGTATTTTAGCACAAGTGCAGGCAAAAATACAATTTAATAATCAAAATAAATCGCAGCCTTGGGGCAACTGCGCCCTCATTGACGAGCCTTTTTATTTGAGGTGTTCGTTCGAATCATTTTTGTCACGACTCAAAGAAAAGCTTGTCATTTTTGTGTTGTGTTTGTCGTTCATGGCTTGTAACCATGGCATGGACACCAGAGATTTGAGTACCGTTTTTCGTTACAATGAATCTGGTAATATCAGTTCTCTTGATCCAGCATTCGCGAGAAACCCACAAAATATTTGGCCCACCAATCAATTATTTAATGGTCTTGTTCAGCTCGATGATTCATTGAATATCAAACCAGATCTAGCTCAATCGTGGATTTACAATGACAGTAGTCTAACCTATACATTTATTCTGCGCGATAGCGTGTACTTTCACAAAAACAAAGTATTTGGCATCCAAGAAACGCGAATGGTCCAAGCGGCCGACTTTGTGTATAGTTTTGACCGACTAAATGACAATACTTTGGCGGCACCAGGGAGCTGGGTATTGCAACAGGTAGATCGTTATTGGGCCAAAAATGACAGTACTTTGGTGATAAAGCTAAAACAGCCCTTTCCTCCTTTTTTGGGGATTCTCACCATGCGCTATTGCTCGGTTGTCCCAAAAGAAGCAGTAGAATATTACGGGAATGATTTTCGAAAGAATCCGGTCGGAACTGGTCCCTTTGCCTTTAAATTATGGGTCGAAAACACAAAACTGGTCCTAAGACGCAATCCATTGTACTTTGAACGCGATGAGGACAATACACCACTGCCCTATTTGGAAGCTATCGCCATTAGTTTTCTGCCGGATAAGCAAAGTGAATTTTTAGAGTTTTCCCAAGGTAACCTCGATTTTATCTCAGGCATCGATCAATCCTACAAAGACGCACTTCTGAATCCGCAGGGTCAACTCAATGAAAATTTTGAGTCCAAGGCATACATGCTCAAAGCCCCGTTTTTAAATACTGAATACATCGGCTTTAACCTCCAAAAAGAAAACCCGGCGATACAATCTAAACTCATTAGGCAAGCGATTAATTACAGCATTGATCGCCAAAAAATGATCACCTATCTGCGCAATGGAATTGGTTTTACTGCCGACAAGGGGTTTATCCCAAAAGGTCTGGGCGGATTCGGAACAGACCAAATATACCCCTACGACCCAATCAAAGCGAGAAGTTTGGTCGATTCATTCAAAATTCAAAACCCTGAAGTGATCCCCAAGCTTACCTTAAGCACGAACAGTCAGTATTTGGATCTCTGTGAGTATATGCAAACCGAACTTGATAAGATTGGTCTCAAATTAGAGATCGATGTGCTCCCACCTTCAACTCTGCGACAACTCAAAAACACAGGGGGCCTAGAATTATTTAGAACCAGTTGGGTTGCTGATTATCCCGATGCGGAGAATTATTTATCCTTATTTATACGTCAAAACTTTACCCCAAACGGCCCAAATTACACTCATTTTTACCAACCTGAAATTGACAGTCTCTACCAAAGTGCATTAAGGGCGTCAAACGACAGTCTTCGACGGGCAATTTATCGCATGATGGACCGCAAGATCATGCAGGAGGCACCTGTTGTTCCACTTTATTATGATATGGCCATACGATTTGTCAGAAAGAATGTTCAAGGATTAGGCATTAATCCACAAAACTTTTTGTTTTTAAAGCGAACAAAAAAAATCGGTCCCTAAGTTAGTCTCGACGCCAGGATTTTGAGGCGTCAAAAATTGCTTCAAAAATAATTTGATCTTCAGAAGACCACTCAATACCGCGACGCTGCATAACGCGTTTTGCGGTTTCAATGGCTTTGTTTAGTGTATAGGTCTTTGTATTGCTCACCCCTCCCCAACTAAAGCTCGGAATAAAATTTTTGGGAAACCCGGCGCCAAAAACATTGGCGCTCACACCGACCACGGTGCCTGTATTGAACATCGTGTTAATCGCACACTTACTGTGATCACCCATAATCAAACCGCAAAACTGTAGGTCGGTGTGGGCAAAACGCTCTTGATCATAGTTCCAAAGCCGCACTTGATCATAGTTATTTTTGAGATTTGAGGTGTTGGTATCCGCACCAATATTGCACCAATAGCCCAGTACAGAATTACCCATAAATCCATCATGACCCTTATTGCTATACCCCATCATAACCGAATTACCGATTTCGCCACCCGCTTTACAATAAGGACCAATGGTCGTGCCACCATAAATTTTAGCACCCATTTTTATGACCGAGTTGTTTGCGATAAATAATGGACCCCGAAGAAGTGCACCCTCCATAATATGGGCGCCTTGACCGATATATATTGGACCATCTGAAGTATTGAATACACAGTGCTCTATGTTCGTATTCTCCGCAATAAACACTCTGCTATGGTCCGAACATTGAACAATTTCAGGTATATCCTGGGTGGTCTTGCCTTTGGTGAGCCAATCAAAATCTGTCTGAATTTCTTGGGGGTTCAATGAGAAAATATCGCAGGTATTTCTGAGTCGGGATATTGGCTCTTCAAGGTCTCGCCATGAGATATCTTGGGGTATTGACTCAGACTTATCTTGAGATGTACGATAAGCAATAGCACCATGTTCATCACGCAAGCCTTGTCCATGGGTTAATTGAGCGACCTGAGCTGCCAATTCATCATTGGGAATAACCCCGCCGTTGATGAACCAATTATCCTCGGTCAATATTACCGGATAACGAGGCTGAAGATACGCTTGGGTCCTATAAGATATAGTCCCATGCAGTCGAGCACCCCATTTCTCTGCAATGGTTAATCCCCCTATTCTTAGATCGGCCATGGGACGTGTGTAGGTCAATGGAAGCAAGTCCGATCGATGTCCACTGTCAAAAAATACCAAGTTCTTCATAATTAAGGATTAAATACCACAGCGATAATGACAAATATAACAATAAAAAAAGCCTTCGAATGAAGGCTTTGCAATGGAAGAATTCAAAAATCTTACTTTTTGAATTTTGAGTATTTATTTTTGAATTTGTCGATACGACCCGCCGTATCTACCAATTTGTGTTTTCCTGTGTAGTATGGATGAGAACTGCGAGAAATCTCCAATTTTACAAGTGGATATTCTACACCGTCAACTTCTAATGTCTCCTTGGTATCCGCTGTTGATTTCGTTAAAAACACGTCATCATTGGACATATCTTTAAACGCAACAAGTCTGTAATTTTCTGGATGAATTCCCTTTTTCATGATACTTCTATTTAAACTTATGCTCGAGGTAATATGGTCTATTGAATGCCTTAAGCGGGGGCAAATTTAAGGATAAATTGTAATTCACCAATAGTTTGATCAATTTTTTCTGTAAAAAAAGCCCTCACATTTTAGTACATTTGTAGCTTAAACCAAACCATTAAATCAATTACCATGTCAGACGTACTTACTCCAAAAAAGAATTCCATCAATCACGGTGTCATACTGGGCCTTATGTTGGCTTTGAGTACGACAATAATTTATGCATTCAATACCGAATTATTTACAAAATGGTGGGTCAGCATCCTAAACCTCCTGCTTGTAGTGGTCATGGGGATCATTGCCACAGCAAAATCCAAGGGTATACTCGGTGGATATATGAGTTTTAAACAGGCGTTCTCGAGCTATTTCATAACAAGTGCGATTGGTCTGGCGATCAGTACCGCCGCCGGGATTTTGATTTTCAATATCGTTGATCCTGAGTTAGCACAATACCTCAACGAGCGCATCATGGAAATTTCTCAAGAATTCATGGCAAAAATGGGCACTCCACAAGCTGAAATAGACAAAGCAATGGCTGAATTGGTTGAAACAGATAATTTCTCTTTGGTCAATCTTGGAAAATCATATTTATCTTCCCTTGTATTTCAGGCTGTTTTAGCACTCTTGATCGGTCTTATTTTTAAGAAAAAAGACCCTGCTGCTATCGATTAATACAGCGATACTCGGCGTAGCTTAAACTTAAATTATGAACCTTTCTATTGTCATCCCTTTACTCGACGAAGCTGAATCGCTGGACGAATTGTATCAGTGGATTACGCGCGCGCTTGAGGGCACGATAGAAGATTTTGAAATGATCTTTATCGATGACGGTAGTCAGGATAGTTCATGGGAGGTAATTAGTCGATTAGCCGCAAATGATGATCGAATCAAAGGAATTCGTTTTTTAAAAAACTTTGGTAAATCTCAGGCCCTACATGCTGGATTTGCCCGTGCGATGGGTCAATACGTTGTCACTATGGATGCAGACCTCCAAGACAACCCCGAGGAAATACCGCATCTAATAGATATGTTGCGCAATGAACATTACGATATGGTCTCGGGTTGGAAGAAAAAACGTTTTGATTCTTATTTCACCAAAAATCTCCCTTCGAAACTATTTAATTTCGCGGCTCGACAAACCTCTGGCGTACGCTTAAACGATTTTAATTGCGGCCTCAAAGCCTACAAGGCCAAGGTGGTTCAAGCTATTGAGGTCACCGGAGAAATGCATCGCTACATACCAGTGTTAGTGCGCAATGCAGGATTCAACAAAATTGGGGAGCATGTCGTGCAGCATCAAGCTAGAAAATATGGACATACCAAGTTTGGTTCTGAACGATTTTTAAGAGGTTTTCTTGATTTAATTACCATTTCTTTTATTTCTCGTTTTGGCAAAAGACCCATGCATCTCTTTGGTGCTTGGGGTGCATTAATGCTTACATTGGGGTTTTTGTTTGCCGCCTATTTGGGTCTTGATAAATTGATGTTAAATCCTACAGGTCGATTAATTACTGAGCGACCTCAATTTTATATTGCTTTGACCGCCATGATTTTAGGAGGGCAATTTTTTATTGCTGGATTTTTGGGTGAACTGATATTGCGGTCAAAACAATCCGTCCCAAATTATCGTATTAAAGAATCCTTAAACCTCGATTAATTGCCGCGAGTTTGCGTATTTTTGCTCTGATTTATTGATAATTTAATTATATGGCAATAAACTCAGATGCAATTCTAACCAAGGCACAAAACTGGTTACAACCACATTTTGATCAAAATACCCAGGCCGCCATCCACAAGCTTTTAAACGGGCCAAAAGAACAACTCGAAGATGCGTTTTACACCTCTCTTGCCTTTGGCACCGGTGGTATGCGAGGTATTATGGGCCCCGGGGATAATCGAATCAATAAATACACCTTGGGAAAAGCAACACAAGGCCTGAGTAATTACCTAAAACGCGTATTTACTGATCATCCCTTAAGGGTGGTCATCGCTTATGACTGCAGACACAATAGCGATACCCTAGCTCGAACGGTGGCCGAAGTTTTTTCGGCCAATGGAATAGAAGTAAAATTATTTTCATCATTGAGGCCTACACCTGAGCTCTCATTTGCTGTGCGTCATTTAAAGTGCCATTGTGGTATTGTCCTGACGGCCTCGCACAATCCACCAGAATACAATGGCTACAAAGTTTATTGGCAAGATGGCGGTCAACTCGTACCCCCTCAAGATAAAGCCATTATTGAGGAAATTAATCAGTTGGACTACACGGATATTCAATTCAATCCACAAACCGAATTAATTGAGTTAATCGATGCGCAGGTAGACCAGGTATTTATTGAGGCTTCTGTTCGTGCGGTACCCCAATGTGCCTCAGCGCAAGACCGAAAAGAATTAGGAGTTGTTTTTACACCACTCCATGGTACCTCGGTAACCATGATACCTCCAGTTTTGTCTAAAGCAGGTTTTGACCAAGTTTCAATCGTGGCGGCGCAGGCAAAGCCCGATGGTGACTTTCCCACCGTTAGCTCGCCAAATCCTGAAGAGCCACAAGCCCTTAAAATGGCCATGGAAGAGGCTGATCGGTGCAATGCTGACCTCGTTATTGGAACCGACCCCGATTGTGACCGTCTGGGTATTGCTGTGCGCAATTCAGAAGGTCAATTGACCCTTCTCAATGGTAATCAAGCCATGATTATCAAAACGCATTTTTTACTCAATCGCTTGACAACAACTCAAAGAAATACAAATAGTTTTGTCGCCTCAACTATTGTATCAACGCCAATGATGCGTTTAATCGCAGAGGATTTTGGGGTTGATTACAAGGAAGGACTAACCGGGTTTAAATGGATTGCCAAAATGGTCAAGGATTACCCGGAGCAAGACTTTGTCGGTGGCGGAGAAGAGAGTTTTGGTTATATGGTGGGTGATTTTGTGCGCGATAAAGATGCGGTCACCGCGAGTCTCCTCATCTGTGAAATTGCCGCCTATCTAAACGGCAAGGGTTCTTCTGTATGGGATTATCTTCAAGAAATTTACCGACGTTATGGATATTTCCAAGAGTCCTTGATCTCACAAGTAAAAAAAGGTCGTCAAGGTGCAGAAGAAATTAAGTCCATAATGACCTCATTTAGAACGGCACCGCCAAAAACTATAGCCAATAGCCCTGTGGTCAAAATAGAGGACTACTTAAATCAATCTGTTTTGGACCTAGTGAATGAACGTGAATCTAAGCTGGACTTACCTGTGGCCAATGTTTTGATTTTTTACACACAAAATGGCGCCAAGATTGCGGCACGCCCAAGCGGAACAGAACCAAAGATCAAATACTATATCAGTGTAAGAGGAAAGTCTGGCCAGGAATTGGACCCTAAAATAGAGGCCATCAAAAAGGATCTAAATCTTAATTAATGAAGTACTTCCGCAGCATTATTCACTTTGCCAAGCCCTATTTAGGATATGCATGGTTAAACATTATCGCCAATATCTTCTATGCGCTATTCGGCACCCTGGCTTTTGTTTCTCTAATGCCAATGCTCAAAGTGCTCTTTCAAAATGCGACCAAAGTAACGATCATGCCTCAATTCACGGGCCTTGGTAATATCGGACAGTACGGTGAGGACCTCATGAACTATTACATTACCCAGCAGATAGAAACTCAAGGGGAACTCTATGCCTTAACTTGGATGATTGCACTGGTAATCAGTACGTTTTTACTCAAAAACCTATTTGGTTACACGGCTATGTATTTTATTACTTTTTTGCGCAATGGAGTTTTAAAAGACCTGCGCAACGAGGTCTACCGCAAAACAGTTGCTCTGCCGATCGCTTATTACTCAGAAAAAAGAAAGGGAGATACTATTGCGAGAATTTCTTCAGATATACTCGAAATTCAGCACTCGTTTTTGTCTATTTTGGAATTACTCGTTAGAGAGCCCTTGATGATCCTTTTCACGATTGTCGCGATGCTTTTGATCAGTGCCAAACTCACTGTGTTTGTTTTCATTTTTATTCCACTATCTGGCTTTGCCATTGCTTACATCGGTAAAAGTCTAAAACAAAAAAGTGGTCGTGTTCAAAAAGAACAAGGCATCTTTCTTTCGATTGTTGAAGAGACCCTGGGCGGCCTTAAAATCATCAAAGGATTTAATGCCCAAAGACAATTCCAAGAACGTTTTCAGACCAGTACCAAGCGCTTTTTTCGATTTTCGAATAAACTGATGCACCGACAGAGCCTTGCCGTTCCGATTAGTGAATTTTTAGGGATTTTGGTCATCGCCATATTGTTGTGGTTTGGTGGATCTATGGTCCTTGTGGAGCAGACGCTAGCCCCCGAGGCGTTCATTGTATATATGGGTCTTGCCTACAATATTTTAACGCCTGCCAAGGCCATCAGCAAGGCCAGTTATAGCGTTAAAAAAGGAAATGCAGCCGCAGAACGAGTTTTGGAGGTGTTGACCACTGAGTCAAATATTAAAGAATCAGAACATGCCTCAGAAAAAGGCAGCTTTGACCAGGCTCTTGAGTTGAATCAAATCCGTTTTAAGTATGAACAAGATTGGGTATTAGATGATCTGAGCATAACGGTAAAAAAGGGACAAACCGTGGCCTTAGTGGGACAAAGTGGCAGCGGAAAAAGTACTGTAGCCAACTTATTGACACGCTTCTACGATGTGCAAAAAGGCTCTATTACCATTGACGGTCAAGACATCAGGGAATTGAGGATCGAGGATTTACGTGGGCTTATGGGCCTTGTGACCCAAGACTCGATCCTGTTTAATGATACCGTCTATGGAAATTTACTTGTGGCAAAACCCGAGGCAAGCGAGCAAGAAATTCTTGATGCCTTGGACATTGCAAACGCCAAAGAATTTGTCCTTAATCTTCCAGAGGGTCTTCACACCAATATCGGAGATAGTGGAAATAAACTTAGTGGTGGACAAAAACAAAGACTAAGTATTGCCCGTGCAGTACTGAAGAACCCACCGATCATGATTTTAGACGAGGCGACTTCTGCCCTAGATACGGAGAGTGAGCGATTGGTTCAAGATGCCTTAGATAAAATGATGCAACATCGGACTTCAATTGTCATTGCGCACAGACTCTCCACCATACAAAAGGCTGACTTAATTGTGGTCATGGCCAAAGGTAAAATAGTAGAACAAGGCAAACACGATGAGTTACTCGCCGCTCAAGGGATTTACCACAACCTGGTGAAGATGCAATCATTTCAATAATAAAACCTCAAAACTTCACCCAATACTTCGGACTTGAGCAAAAAAAAAGAAGCGATTGGGGCTTCGCTTCTCTCTTTTTATTGAGTCACCTTGGGGCTAGCGACTCATTTAATTATAGGTCAAAGATACGGATAATTTGTTACGCTCCAAATTTTTTATACATTTTATCTTATAAATGTGCATTTTATCGATGAAATGCGTTGTTTTTGGAAATAGTCGCGAGGTATTATACCCAAAGCCAGCATTCTGCGTTAAACTTTTCAGGATGAGTACAGTCCAAATAATAACGTTAGATCAGTCATTCAATAATGCCCAAAATATCCCAAAAAGATATTCTTTCACGACTTCTTGATTCACGAACGCGAGATTTGGCATTCGCGCAACTCATTAGTCAATATAAAGAACCACTATATTGGCATGTTCGAGGGATTGTACTGATCCATGAGGATGCTGACGATGTGGTACAAAATACCTTTATCAAAATATTCAAAAACCTACATAAGTTTAAAGGGCAAAGCAAACTCTACACCTGGATGTTTCGTATTGCTACCAATGAAGCCTTAACTCATTTAAAGAAATCTAAAAAACATAAGGCCCAATCATTAAATGATGAATGCAATGAGCTCAGTAATACGGAACTCACGGCAGATCCACACTTTAATGGGGAGCACGCAAAAGCCATGTTGACTCAAATCATAATTACCCTCCCCTTACGACAACGCACTATATTTAATATGCGCTATTTTCAAGACATGAAATTTAAAGACATTGCAGAAATTCTGGAATTGAGTTTAGGCGGAGTCAAAAGCAGCTATCACATTGCGCAAAAAAAAATAAAAAATCATGTTGTAAATAAAACCTTTTAGTCTGAGCACAGTCTATATGATAAGTCGCCCACCGAATGAAGAAACAGAGTAATAAATATCATCGAAAACATAAATTTAATACCCACGGCTTGACCACACCTCAAGATTATTTTGAGTCGCTCGAGCGTGATATTTTAGATAAATTACAGATTGAGACACCCACCGATCGGCCCCAAATCAGGGCTAAAATGAGATTTTTAAGTCCCGCTAACTCAAAACAACTTTGGTGGACCTCCATTGCAGCGGCCATTTCCCTAATGCTAATTTGGACGGCGTTGAACCCACCACAATTACAGAAATTAAATTACAATCAACCTATGGCCTCACAGTGGTCGTCAGACCCATTAACCCAGTATGCTGAGATACTGCTCAATGAGACAGAGTTGATAAACGAGCTTGATCAAGAGGATTTAACCCTTATCATTGTCCAAGACGAACAATACAATAGCCTCCAAGAGGAGGCCTTTTCCCAAGACTATTATTACACAGAATTTCAAATAATCAATTAATCTAATTCATATGAGAAACAAAACATATCTATGGGTCCTTATTGGCCTACTGAGTACCAGTTCTGTATTGAGTCAAGGCCATCCTAGAATGAGTGATGGTCCCGATATTGACGAGCTAAGAGCCATCAAAACAGGTTTAATCACACGGGCTTTATCCTTGACCCCAGAACAAGCTCAAGAATTCTGGCCAGTTTACAATGAGTTTGACGCGCAACTCATGGCGTCTCAACGTACACTGTCAAAAGTCATGAGGGAAACCAAACCAAGCGATATTGACAATTGGAGTGACGAAAAAATTGACGCAACACTCGCCATGATTGCACAACATAAACAAAAAGAACAAGAGCTTATCGGCGATATGCAAAACGCTTTGAAAGACATCCTCTCACCGCGACAAATGCTCCAGCTTCATTTGAGCAAAGAACGTTTCAAACGAAGACTTATAAAACGCATGAATATGCGAGGTCGCCAACAAAAAGGCCGAGTAAATAATTAACGTTTTTCAAAATTAAGGCGCGAGAAGGTGCCGGGGCCACCCCCATAGGCAAGTGTATCGTTGACAAAACGCAGGGTGTATAAGGACGTATCAGACAACGGGGTCCAATTATGACCTTGGTCATAACTTACACTGATTCCACGGGTCCCCACGGCAACTAGGGAACGTCCTTTTGCGCCAGGAACAAAACGCACACAGGATCGATATCCCGGCCCCTGTTCTGGACTCAAGAGCTCCCATTTCTGGCCGCCATCGAGTGTCACGGCTTTGTTATTGGCGTTATTTTCTTGCTGGTCCCAATCACCACCAAATAATGCAGCAATATCTTGGTTGTACACAGCAACTGAGAAAATTCCTTGCATGGAGGCCCCTTGTGTTATAGGTGTTGGGACAACAGACCACGACTTACCTTTATCCGTTGTTTTGAAGACCCTGGCTGCTGTCCCCCCAGATCCGATTAGGGCTTGGTCCCCAAAAAGTGCCAATGAGCTATTACTGGCTGCAAATAAGGCCTCTCCATCGATAGACGACGGTAATTGCTCACAGGCTAACTTTTGCCAAGTGGCGCCTGCATCACGGGTAATTATTACAGACAAACAATCCTCAGTAGGATCTCCCACCGCAATGCCTTCTTTTTGATTCCAAAATCCTATAGCATCATAAAAAACCTTGGGGGCATCCTCTTTGTAAACCAATTCTGCGTTAATAATCTGTTTCCCATCATAGGTGAGACGATACAACAGGGCTGGGCGATCAATGGTCAAAGCGAAGGCATGGATACCATTGTGCGCAATGGACCGGAAATGTAATAGGCTGTCATTATGGTGTAGGACAATTTGTGCCAATTCACGACCGTTGTATACCCCGATTCGTCCGCGATTGGCTGCAAACCAAATCTCTTGGTCACTCACCACCTCTATGGCACGTATATTCAGGGAGTCACTTAGTATAGGCTCGACTTGAACTTGAGTGTATTTTTTTTGCGACTCGCAAGAGCATAACACGCAGGCGATACTCAAGAACAAGGAAATTTTTGTAATGCTAATGTATTTCATAATAAGATTCTCACACATTGCTATTCTCGGTCAAACAGGCTGAGGAGTTATCAATTATAAAGTTAATTAATGAAATAAAGAATAGTACCTTTGGCCCTATATATTATTTATATGCGATTGCATCGAAATTTGGTCTTTGCCACTATAGACGGCCTAAACAACATTTTCAATCAGCAAAAGGCCGCTGATAAGGTATTGCGTGGTGTTTTAAAACGCGATAAACGCTGGGGCTCAAGGGATCGTAGCTTTATTGCTGAAACAACGTATGACATTGTTCGTTGGAAGAGGCTCTACCAAGAAATCGCTGAGGTTAAAGAGCCCTTTGATCGCGATAATTTGTTCAGACTTTTTGTTGTTTGGGCGACACTCAGAGGGATAAAATTACCTGATTGGCCTCAATTTGAAGGAAAACCAACTCGAAAAATTAAAGGCCGTTTTGATGCATTATCCAAGGTTCGCGTTATCAGAGAGTCTATCCCAGACTGGCTGGATAAAGTAGGTGTTGAGGCTTTTGGCAAGGAAGATTGGGCCAAAGAATTAAAAGCGCTCAACAACCAAGCTGAGGTAGTCTTGCGTTGCAATACCCTAAAGGGAACACGCAAAAACCTGCAAAGTGCTTTAGCCGATGGTGGCATCGAAACCGAATTAGCAACACAAACTCCGGAAGGGTTGGTGTTAAACCAACGAGAAAATGTTTTTACCTCAAAAGAATTTAAGGCAGGACTTTTTGAAGTGCAGGACCTGAACTCACAACGCGTGGCGCACTGTGTCAAACCCAAACCAGGTATGCGCGTGATTGATGCCTGTGCTGGTGCAGGCGGAAAGTCATTGCACATAGCGGCGCTCATGGAAAATAAAGGTCAAATCATCGCCTTAGACATTTTTGGGCATAAACTAGAAGAACTCAAGCGCCGAGCACGAAGAAACAGCATACATAATATCGAAACTCGGCTCATCGACTCGCGAAAAACAATAAAAAAATTACGTCAATCGGGCGATGCGGTGCTGATCGATGCCCCCTGCACAGGTATTGGCGTCTTAAGACGTAATCCGGATGCTAAGTGGAAATTAACTCCGGGATTTTTGAAAGAAATCACTCAGACTCAAGGTGAAATTTTACGTGATTATTCGACGATGGTCAAGCCTCAAGGCGTTTTAGTGTACGCGACCTGCTCTATACTACCCCAAGAAAATCAGCAACAAATTCAGAGCTTTTTAAGGAGTGACGCAGGACAGGATTTTGTACTTGAAACGCAAGAAACACTGTTGCCCAGTAAAACAGGATTTGACGGTTTTTTTATGGCCCGGCTTAAAAGAAAATAAAAACAGCCCCAAATTGGGGCTGTTTTTATTAATGTCCGTGCCGTTGGGTTCACATAAACTCCTAAGCAGACTCAAATCCTATCATTTAACTATCAGTTTGGCTGATTGATAGGTGGTGAGTTCTGGTCCGGATAATTTCACAATATACACTCCGGAAGCAGCTTGTGCCATGTCCAGTTTTATTTGATAGAGATCAGGACCTGACTGACTCAGTGTTTTGAATTTTAATTGTTGTCCCACGACATTATACAAGGCAAAATAAAGTGGACCTTGATAATTGGTGCGCAACTCGATGTCAAATAAGTCGTTTTCAGATTCACGAACCAATAATTCAGCCTCAGTAAAGAGATAATCATCGCTACTAAGACCGCCAATATTTGCTGTGTAATCTTCGGTCTCACCATAGGTGGTCTCCTCACAGGCATTCTCAGGCACATCAGCTTGCCAATTTGTTTTGGCACGCATCAAGTGAGTTCCAGGGTTGGCGGCGGCCGGAATCGTCAAGGTCATAGTCTCAGTATAGGTTCCTGAAGCTTGACCCGGAGCAATCACATAATTGTCCACTACCTTTTCATCCGAAGTAAAATTAAAATCGTCATTAAAATCAATCCAGACGGTCACAAATTGATCACCATAACCGGTGGTCACTGTTAAATCGTAAGCTGAATCTGGATCAAAGTTTGCGACTTGGCTGGTAAAATCACCATATCCCTCGCATCCAGACGGATTATTGATTTCGTTGACTGCAAAAAGCTCAAATCCGTCACCAAAAGAACAGTTGAGGTTAGGCTGGCAAAGCAAATTTGTTACGGTGGCGGTTACACTATCATTTGATGGATCTTGGTCACCACCTAAAGCCGTGCTTACGGTTATCTCATAAGGCCCTAGAGCCGTGAGATCAAGCTGCTGTGAAAAACTAAAATTCGCGTTTTGCTCAGCATCTAAACTCCCTGTAAAGGTTTCTGTGACGGGAGTTCCTCCATTAACGGTATAGGTCACATCAAAATTAGATTGAGTCAAAGCACCAAAGTTTTCTAAGGTAACGGTAAGTGTTTCCAGTCCTAACCCTGATCCGGAGGATGGTGCGGTAATTTCGGTTACCCCGACATCACTCCCTAGCAGGTGACGCACCTCTTTAATATAATCGTCATTGGCAGCAAACTCATCTCCACTGAGGTCTGTTTTGGCCTCGAGTACATAGGTCTGGCCAGAAGTCGATAAATCTACCGTTTGACTAAAGGTAAAGGGTAATGCTTCATTTGGATTGATCGTTCCTGTATATGTTTCTGTAGCGACTAAACTACCATCTAAATAGAGCTCCACTGGGAAATTACTCTGAGCACTCAGTCCAAAATTGCGAATATCCACAGTGACAGACTCACTGGCCGTTAATATACCGTTATTGGGCTCACTGATATTACTGACCCCAATATCCGCATTGAATCCACTCGAAAGTGTAAATGCAGCCACTCGAGATCGCCAGGCATTATTGGCCGTAAAGTATTCAGCCGTGTGCCAAAACGTAAAATTATCAGGATCCATAGTCAAGTGAGAGTAGTCCCCAAAACGATTCGAAAAAGTCTGTACCCCGACACCCTCTACAATTGAGGTCTCGGCCACAGTCATTTGACCCAGCGGGTCTCCATCATAGCGTCCAGTGTATTTAATCCCTGCTGGCAAAGTCGCACTGGCAATATTGAATCCCATGCCAATATTTCCGGCAGCATCCATTGCGGCACTCCCCATAAATCGACTATTACCGTCGGCTGGAGCATAAGTGCCCTCTTGGTGCAACGACCAGGCCCCGGTTCCTGAGTTACGCAATTCAACCCATCGAATCCCAGAGGTATCATTTCCGTCTACGTCGACATTAAATGTGATTACCCAAGAGTTGTGACCGCCAAAACTGCGATAATTGGCCGCATAAGAGATAATACCCCCGATCATATCGATTTTTTGACTTGTTCCGGGTTGGGCAACATCACCTGTGCCAAATGGCGCAAAAACTGAATCAAATGGATCGGTTGGAATCTCAAAAGGCTGTGAAATACTTGAATTTCCTGGATTCGCCCAATCCATGGTGATTTCCCAAACCTTCAAGTGATCGTTGGCGATTCCTCCACCCCATCCATCATCTTGGAGGTACACAATATATCCCGGTGCGCCTGGCGGATAATCTGCCCCTGTTAAGTTGGCCGGTTCAGGACTGAATACAGTATTGTTATTATTGACCACACCTGGCAGGTTAAAACCGACTATGGCAGGATCAGGATCTCCAGCAATCATAGCGGCACGATCCATCACATATGTGGTATTTCCCGAAAATTTATTGGCTGTCACGTAATATCCGTCATGCCATAGGCTATAGTGCGGATAATCGGGGAATGCATCTAAATTGAATTGATATACATTGTAGGCCCCGGTTGGATCTGGTGAATCGGAGACTCCGACAAGAAATGAACTTCCTGTTCCAAATTCGCTGACGAAATAACGATCCGCCAAATGATCGTAGAGTATAATTGGATCACCTGAGTTACTGGGCGATCCAAGAAAAGTACCTAGCGCCGTAGGACCGGCTAATACGTTTCCTTGTTTGTCGAAAATCTTTATGGCCACATTAACGGCGTTCAGATAATGATCTGGTCCAGCCGCCCCTGTGGGGTCAGGCGGGGTAAACCCTCCACCTTCGGTGTTGGTCAAGCCATCAAAATTCTCTTCGATTGGCATGCGCGAAATACCGCCAAAATCACGTTGGCGCAATGGATCGATGCCATCTTGTGGGTACGCTTGCTGATTGACCTTTTCATTAGCCCTGAGATTATTCTCAATAATGGTGATTTCATTGACCCGAAATTCCTCAGCGGTAATCGTCGGAAAGTCGCGAAGAGGCATTGTCTTTCTGATAAATTGTCCATAGGCGACAGACGAGGCACGCTGGGTGTTTTGTGCCTCTGCACTAAAAAGGGCAAAACCTACAGCAAAGACAAAAAATAGACGTATTTTCATAATAGTTCGTTTAATTAAGGCGATAAAGATAAAAACTTGTATTAGGTATGTGTCAAATACAGTGTTAAGGTTATGAACAAAACCGGATTAAACGGTTTATATCTCTTGCACGAGGCGGCGGTAAAAATGCCTAAATTTGTAAGATTAAATCTGCTTACATGATTTTCTTTTTCGGCAACATCAATCAAACCATTTTTGCGGTCTCGTCTCAGAAAAAAATCGACGCATTGACCTTGGAGAAATTATCCTGGTTATTCGGGAATTTACCCAAAATCGATCACAAACATATCACTGGTGATTTCGTTGGTCCCCGCGCTACCATGGTGACCCCTTGGAGCACCAATGCCGTAGAAATAACCCAAAATATGGGCATTTCGGGAATTGAACGTATCGAACAGTATTGGCCTTTGGCTCCTCAAGACAAATTTGACCCGATGCTCTCCCAGGTTTTTAAAGGGCTCGATCAAGACTTATTCACTTTGGATATTCAACCTGAAGCCGTTAAAGAAATTACAGATATTGCGGCCTACAACCTCAGCGAGGGGCTTGCCTTAAGTGATGAGGAAGTTTTGTACCTAGAAAATTTAGCTAAAAAACTCAGCAGACCGCTCACCGATAGTGAGGTCTTCGGATTTTCACAGGTCAATAGCGAACACTGCAGACATAAAATATTTAATGGCACGTTTATCATCGACGGAGAAACTCAAAATGATTCTCTTTTTTCAATGATAAAAAATACGTCCAAAACCAATCCTAACGGAATCGTTTCTGCCTACAAGGATAACGTCGCTTTTATCGCTGGCCCTAAAGTCACTCAATTTGCCCCACAGCGCGCCGATAAAGCTGATTTTTTCAACAAAAAACCTTTTGACAGTATTATTTCTCTCAAAGCAGAAACACATAATTTCCCCACGACTGTGGAGCCATTTAATGGGGCTGCTACCGGAAGTGGTGGAGAAATTCGCGATCGATTGGCCGGTGGGAAAGGATCAGTACCCTTGGCTGGGACCGCTGTCTATATGACTGCCTATTCTCGGGTCCAAGAAAATCGTCCATGGGAACGAAAGATTGAGCCGCGTCCTTGGCTTTACCAAACTCCTCTAGACATACTGATCAAAGCAAGCAATGGGGCCTCTGATTTTGGCAATAAATTTGGACAGCCCTTAATCAGTGGTTCCGTATTGACTTTTGAACATCAAGAGCAAGACGAAATCTTGGGATTTGATAAAGTTATCATGCTCGCAGGAGGTATTGGTTATGGCAAAGCCGAACTCGCTCAAAAGGACAAACCAAAAACTGGAGACCGCATCGTGGTTATGGGTGGAGACAATTACCGAATCGGAATGGGTGGAGCAGCTGTATCGAGTGCCGATACAGGGGCCTTTAGCAGTGGTATTGAACTCAACGCTATTCAGCGATCAAATCCAGAAATGCAAAAGAGAACGGCCAATGCAATACGCGCTTTGGTTGAACAAACACAAAACCCAATCGTCTCGATTCACGATCACGGTGCTGGAGGACATTTAAATTGTCTGAGTGAACTGATTGAGGAATCAGGAGGACACATTAATCTGGACAAATTACCAGTGGGTGACCCCACCCTATCGGCCAAAGAAATTATTGGTAATGAATCTCAAGAACGCATGGGGCTTGTGATTGCGCCCAAAGACCTACCCCTGCTGCAAAAAATTGCCGAGCGTGAGCGTGCTCCGCTCTACGATGTTGGTGAGGTAACCGGGGATCATAAGTTTGTCATCCAAAGTCAACACTCTATGGAACGACCCATGGACTTTGATTTGAGCGACATGTTTGGCAGTTCGCCTAAGACCGTTTTGACCGATTACAACCAAGACGTCACTTTTGACTTAGTGCACGCCAACAATAAAGAAATCCACAGTGATTTAGAGGCTGTCCTTAGCCTAGAAGCGGTAGGGTGTAAAGACTGGCTCACCAACAAAGTCGATCGTTGTGTCGGGGGTCTTGTGGCCAAACAACAATGTACCGGAGCCTTGCAATTACCTTTGAATAATTGCGGCGTTATGGCCCTGGATTATGAAGGGACACACGGTATTGCGACATCGGTTGGCCACAGTCCTATAGCCGCACTAATCGATCCTGTGGCTGGGTCTCGAAATGCCGTCGCCGAGGCGCTGACTAATATTGTTTGGGCTCCACTCTCCGAAGGTCTCAAAAGTGTTTCCTTATCGGCGAATTGGATGTGGCCTGCCAATAATCCAGGTGAAAATTCACGTTTGTACAATGCGGTAAAAGGAATTAGTGATTTTGCTCTCGAGTTGGGTATTAATATTCCCACGGGTAAGGACTCCCTTTCAATGAAGCAAAAATATCCTGATCGCGATGTAAAATCTCCAGGAACTGTAATTGTCTCGGCTGCTGGTCACTGTGATAATATTAGTGCCGTTATTGAACCTAATTTTAGGTTAGATCAAGGCCCTGTTTTGTACATTAATTGCAGTGGCATGAACCCCAAACTGGGAGGCTCCTCCTGGGCACAGACCAAAAATAAAATCGGCCATGAAGCACCGGATATTCGCAATGCTCAATACTTAGCCCAAACGTTTAATGCCATACAAGACATGATTGGTCAAGGACTCATTGTGGCTGGGCACGATGTGGCTTCGGGGGGATTAATCACCACATTGCTTGAGATGTGTTTTAGCAATATTAATATCGGGGCTCAATTAGACGTGAGTGCCATGACTGCTGAAGTTGATTTGAGCACCCTGCTTTTTGCCGAAAATGCGGGTGTAGTCATACAGGTCAGTGACCTTGAAAAGGCCACTTCCGTGCTGAAAGCCAAGGGCGTAGATGCGGTGACCTTAGGAACAGTTATTCAAGGGCCAAATCTAGAGTTGAGCTACGGTGACCAGCACATAAGTTTTGACATTGCCCGTTATAGAGATATTTGGTTCCACACCTCCTACCTTATGGACCAGCATCAAACGGCTGCGCCATTAGCCTCAGAGCGATTCAAGAACTTTAAGCACCAACCCCTGGTCTTTAATTTTCCCCAAGAGTTTTCAGGAGTATTGCCTGAATCTGCCGGTTGGTCTGAAGATCAGCGGACATATACGGCCGCCATTATCCGTGAAAAAGGAAGTAATAGCGAGCGAGAAATGGCGCACGCACTGTATTTGGCAGGATTTAAGGTAAAAGACATACATATGACCGACCTCATCTCAGGGCGTGAAACACTTGACGATGTGCAGTTTATCGGGGCCGTAGGTGGATTTTCGAATTCTGATGTACTCGGTTCGGCCAAAGGTTGGGCCGGTGCCTTTCGCTACAATGAAAAAGCCAAACAAGCCCTAGATCAATTCTTTGCGCGAGAGGATACTCTTTCTGTTGGTATCTGTAACGGTTGCCAGTTGTTTTTGGAATTAGATTTAATCAATCCCGAACATGAACGCTTGGCAAAAATGCGTCACAATAATTCTAAGAAACATGAAAGTAATTTTACCAGTGTAACCATTCAACCCAATAATAGTGTGATGCTGTCAAATCTTGAAGGCGCGACACTCGGGGTTTGGATTTCCCACGGCGAAGGGCGATTTGACTTGCCCATGCCTGAGCAGCAATACGATATTGTCGGTAAATACGGCTATGAACAATATCCTGCAAACCCTAATGGCAGTGATTATAATACCGCCATGATGTGTGACCCAACTGGACGCCATTTAGTAACAATGCCGCACATCGAGCGATCGATATTTCAGTGGAATTGGGCCAATTACCCAGAGCAGCGCAAAGATGAGGTGTCCCCTTGGCTCAGCGCATTTGTCAATGCACGAAAATGGCTTGAGGAATTATCGTGATGAGACCTTTTTAAGGCCAGATGTTGCATTTGAATATTTGTCAATTGCCCTCAAAAAATATTTCCTTATTTTGCAAAGACAATTAACAACCATGTTTTATGATGCAGCCAACTAGACTTTTTGACTTTGCGTATTACCAAAAAGAAAAGTACAACTTAGCTACCGCTTTTGCAGATAAACGCGATGGATCGTGGATTTCTGTATCCAGTGAAGAATTCTTAAATCAAGGTAACGCCATAAGTCGTGGACTCCTGCGCCTTGGATTAAAGGCCAATGATAAAATTGCACTTATTTCGACCACCAATCGCAGTGAGTGGAACATCTGTGATTTTGGCGCACTTCAAATCGGTGTGCAAGATGTCCCTATTTATCCCACGAGTTCTAAGGAAGATTATCAATACATCCTCAACCACAGCGAATCAGTGGTTTGCTTTGTTTCTTGCGCTGATGTTTTCGCCAAAATTGCTCAGATCAAAGATCAAGTGCCCTCACTAAAACACGTGTATAGTTTTGATCAGCTCAACGATTGCGCACATTGGACAGAAGTTTTAGAACTGGGTTCTGACCCGAGTAACCAACAAGAGGTTGAAACGCGCAAAAGCCAAGTTGAAGAAAATGATTTAGCCACTATCATATATACCTCAGGGACCACCGGCAAGCCAAAAGGGGTCATGCTGAGTCACCAAAATATTTCGGCCAATATTCGCCGCAGTGCCGATCGCCTTCCTATTGAAATGGGCAAATCAAAAGCACTGAGCTTCTTGCCGATTTGCCATATTTACGAGCGCATGCTCTCTTACATGTATCAATATTGTGGTGTCGAAGTTTATTTTGCCGAATCCCTGGAGACAATCAGTGAAAACTTACAAGAAATTCATCCAGATGTGATGACTGCAGTTCCTAGACTTTTAGAAAAAGTATATGACAAAATATATGCAAAAGGCGCTGCTTTGACTGGCCTCAAGAAAGCATTATTTTTCTGGGCCGTGAATTTAGGTCTAGTCTATGAGCCGTACGGTCAAAATGGCTGGTGGTACGAGTTTCAGCTTAAAATAGCTCGTAAACTAATATTCAAGAAATGGCAGGAAGCGCTCGGTGGTAAACTTCGTGCGGTCGCCTCTGGGAGTGCTGCCTTACAACCGCGTCTGGCTCGTGTATTCAACGCAGCTGATATTCCAATTTTGGAAGGATATGGGCTCACAGAAACCTCACCTGTGGTTTCAGTCAATGATTTCCGCCGGGGTAATTTCCGGATTGGTACTGTCGGTAAACCGATTGCAGATACAGAGATTAAAATAGCCCAAGATGGAGAGATTCTGGTTAAAGGTCCTCAAATAATGATGGGCTATTACAAAGACCCAGAACTAACCGCAGAAGTCATTAAAAACGGGTATTTCCATACCGGAGATATCGGCGAAATCGACAAGGACGGGTTTTTACGCATCACCGATCGCAAAAAAGAAATGTTCAAAACCAGCGGTGGAAAATACATTGCCCCACAAGTTTTGGAAAACACACTGAAACAATCGCGTTTTATTGAACAATTAATGGTCATCGGAGAAAATCGAAAAATGCCGGCAGCGCTAATTCAGCCTAACTGGGAATTTATTGCCGAATGGGGCAATAACAAAAAGCTAGATCTACCTACAGACCTTACTGCGCTGAGTCAACATCCCAGAATCATTGCGCGAATACAAAAGGAAATTGACGCTTACAATAAAAAATTTGGTCAATGGGAGCAAATTAAAAAGTTTGAGCTGACCCCTGAAGTTTGGAGTATTGAACTGGGGCTACTTACCCCGACAATGAAAATGAAACGGAAAGTCATCAAGACTCATTATCAATCATTGATCGATAAAATATACACGGACTAAAATTTACCCCCTATCGTAGCGGTAGGGGATTTTTTTGTTAAATTTATTATGCATGCATAATAAATTATTTATCTTTAAATCATGAAATACAAAACAATCGACCATACCCTGCGTAATGTTTGGATGGCTGTTTCCAAAATGTATCAAGAAGAGGCTCAAAAGCTCGACAGCACAATGGCAACAGGCTTTACACTCATTAGTATTGATCCAGAACAAGGATCTCCCTCAACGGCGCTGGGTCCAAAAATGGGTATGGAGGCCACGAGTCTTTCGCGAATACTCAAATCTATGGAGGAGCGTGGACTCATCGAGCGTAAACCTCATCCAGAAGACGGTCGTAGCGTGCTGATTTGCCTGACTAATTTTGGCCAAGAAATGAGAGAATATTCTAAGGATGTTGTTTTGGGTTTTGATCAATTAGTGCGTCGGAGTATCACCGAGTCTGAGCTTAACATTTTTTCTAAAGTCGCAGAGTCCATTATGGACTTGGCTCAAAATAATAAATCATTCAGTCGCCATAAAACTGATTCATATGTCAAAAAGAACAATTAAAAATGTGACCGTTATTGGCTCTGGTATCATGGGCAGTGGAATTGCCTGTCATCTGGCCAACATTGGTGTTGAAGTACTGTTACTTGATATCGCCCCTAAGACCCTAACCGACAAGGAACAAGACCATGGGCTTAGCTTGGGTGATCCATCAGTTAAAAATCGCATCGTTAGGAGTTCTTTCGAAAATGCCAAAAAAACTAAACCCAGTCCTCTGTACCACAAGTCATTCGACAGTAGAGTCCATTTGGGAAATCTAGAGGACGACCTGCCAAAAATCAAAAACTCCGATTGGATTATTGAAGTTGTCGTGGAGCGGCTTGACATCAAGCAACAAGTTTTTGAACAGATTGAGCAATACCGAAGCCCAGGAACAATAATCAGTAGTAACACATCAGGCATTCCGATTGCCGACATGTCCCACGGACGAAGTGAGGATTTCCAGAAGCATTTTTGCGGCACTCATTTTTTCAATCCACCCCGATACCTCAAACTACTCGAACTTATACCTGGACCGAAAACAGATCCTGAAATTTTAGACTTTTTAGTGAACTACGGCGATAAGTTTTTGGGTAAAACCACGATAGTCACCAAAGACACACCAGCGTTTATCGGTAATCGTGTAGGTATTTTTGGGATCCAAAGCCTATTTCATCAGGTGTTGGATCTCGGCCTGAGTGTTGAAGAAGTGGACAAACTTACTGGACCCGTAATCGGCCGTCCCAAGAGTGCCACCTTCCGCACAGTCGATGTGGTGGGGCTGGACACTTTAGCACATGTTGCCGATGGCATTTATAAAAATTGCCCCAATGATGAAGCGCATCATCTCTTTAAACCCGTGTCGTTTGTCGAAACCATGTTAAAGAATAATTGGTTGGGCAGCAAGTCCGGCCAGGGCTTTTACAAAAAAGTAGTCGACAGTGCGGGCAAAAAAGTCATTCATGCCCTCAATCTCAAAACACTGGAATACGCCCCAGCAAAAAAAGTGAAATTCGACACGCTGGAAAAAACCAAATCCATTGATCATGTCGCGGACCGCTACCCTATTCTGATTTCAGGTACTGACAAAGCCGGTGATTTTTATCGAGCCAATTTTGGCGCCATGTTTCATTATGCTGCCCAACGAATTCCTGAAATTTCCGAAAAGCTATTTGCTATAGACTTAGCAATGAAAGCGGGATTTGGCTGGATGCACGGCCCTTTTGAAATTTGGGATTTTATTGGATTAAACCAAGGAATACAGCTGATTGAAGATTTAGGATTAAAGCCAGCAGAATGGGTTGTAGAAATGGCGCAAACCCAAAATAGTTTTTACACCACCCAAGACAGCAAAAAACTCTTTTACGACCAGAATCAAAAGGATTATCAATATATCCCTGGTCAAGAGACACTCATAGTTCTGGATCAAATCAATAAAGAACACATTGTGTTCCAAAACTCAGGTGTGGTCGTCCATGACCTAGGAGATGGCATTTTGAATTGTGCCTTTAAAAGTAAAATGAATAGTATCGGTGGCGATGTTCTCGCTGGATTAAATACCGCGATTGATCTAACGGAAAAAAGCTACGAAGGATTGATTGTTGGCAATCAGGGCGCTAATTTTTCTGTGGGTGCAAATATCGGAATGATATTTATGATGGCCGTGGAACAAGAATACGACGAGCTCAATGCTGCGATTAAATATTTTCAAGATACCGTCATGCGTCTGCGTTACTCCAGCATTCCGACTGTGGTCGCCCCGCATGGAATGACCTTGGGCGGAGGTTGTGAGCTCACACTTCACGCAGACCGCGTAGTTGCTGCAGCCGAAAGCTATATCGGGCTGGTAGAATTTGGCGTCGGTGTGATCCCGGGTGGTGGCGGTAGTAAAGAATTAACCCTACGCGCCTCAGATGGTTACGGTAAAAATGACGTCAAGCTCAATCGATTACAGGAGTATTTTTTGACCATTGGCATGGCAAAAGTCGCTACCTCAGCACATGAGGCCTATGATTTTGACTTTCTGCAACCAGGAAAAGACATCGTCGTGGTCAATAAAGACCGACAAATCGCTGTGGCAAAACAAACCGCACTGATGATGGCCGAGATCGGATATACACAACCGCAACAGCGCCGTGATATAAAAGTACTCGGTCAACAAGCCTTAGGTATGTTTTTGGTGGGTACAGATGCTATGCAAGCCGGGCACTTTATTTCGGAACACGACAAGAAAATAGCCAATAAATTGGCCTATGTCATGGCCGGAGGTGATTTGTCCGAGCCCACATTGGTCAGTGAACAGTACCTGCTCGATCTGGAACGAGAAGCCTTTTTGAGTCTATGCGGTGAGCGTAAAACACTAGAACGATTACAACAAATGATTCGTACCGGTAAACCACTACGTAATTAAATATTAAATAATCTATAGAATAGTCAATTAACCTTGATTTTGAAATACATTAAACTATGACCACAGCCTATATAGTCAAAGCATATCGTACCGCTGTCGGAAAGGCGCCTAAAGGTTTATTTCGGTTTAAACGCCCTGATGAATTGGCGGCAGAGACCATTGCTTACCTGATGAATCAAGTCCCAGAATTGGATAAAAATCGAATTGATGACGTCATGGTGGGCAACGCAATGCCTGAGGCAGAACAAGGCCTCAATATGGCCCGTTTAATCTCTTTGATGGGCCTTAAAACAGACCAGGTTCCAGGGGTTACCGTAAATCGCTATTGCGCCTCAGGACTTGAAACCATTGCCATGGCGAGTGCTAAAATTCAAAGTGGCATGGCCGACTGTATTTTAGCCGGAGGCTCCGAATCGATGAGTTACATCCCCATGGGTGGGTACAAACCAACACCTGATTATGGAATCGTCGCACAAGGCAACGAAGACTATTACTGGGGTATGGGACTTACTGCTGAGGCTGTAGCCAATGAATATAAGGTGTCACGCGATGCGCAAGATGAATTTGCCTTTGAGTCACACCAAAAAGCCTTAGCCGCGCAATCCAGCGATCGTTTTACCAATCAAATCGTCCCAATCAGGGTTAAAGAAACCTATATCGATCAAAGCGGTCAACGTCAGCACAAAGAGTATACTGTTGATAAAGACGAAGGCCCTCGTGCCGATACTTCTTTAGAGGCCCTGCATAAATTACGTCCTGTTTTTGCCCAAAATGGATCAGTTACTGCCGGGAACGCGTCGCAAATGAGTGATGGAGCAGCCTTTGTTCTGGTCATGAGCGAATCTATGGTCAAAGAACTCAATTTAGAACCAATCGCCCGCATGGTGAGCTACGCCACAGTGGGTGTAGCGCCAAGAATCATGGGTATCGGACCCGTTGAGGCGATTCCAAAGGCCCTAAAAAAAGCAGGGCTAAAGCAAAATGACTTATCACTTATTGAATTAAACGAGGCATTTGCTTCTCAATCACTCGCGGTCATTAACACCCTTGATCTCAATTCTGAAATTGTCAATGTCAATGGTGGCGCCATCGCTCTTGGACACCCCTTAGGGTGTACAGGAACCAAACTTTCGGTTCAATTGTTCGACGAGTTACGTCAGCAAAAGGCTCAGGGTGCCTATGGCATGGTCACTATGTGCGTCGGTACAGGTCAAGGCGCTGCAGGAATTTTTGAATATTTAGGATAAACACAAAACACATTAAACCATTAACCCCCCCCCCCATGAACACAACAACGACTTCTGATAATTTACTTCGCGGCGGCCAGTTTCTTATCAAAGAAACCGATCCCCAAGACGTCTTTACCCCCGAAGATTTTAGTCAAGAACAACACATGATGATCGAATCAGTCAAAGATTTTGTGGACCGAGAAATCTGGCCCCACAAACCGCGATTTGAGCAAAAAGACTACGCGCTTACCCTTGAGGTAATGAAGAAAATAGGTGATCTTGGATTGCTGGGTGTCGCCGTTCCTGAGGCCTATGGAGGTCTTGGTATGGGGTTTGTAACCACCATGCTTGTCTGTGATTATATCAGCGGTAGTACCGGATCAATCGCCACGGCCTTCGGGGCTCATACAGGTATTGGGACTATGCCCATAACCTTATATGGTACCGAAGAACAAAAACAAAAATACGTGCCCAAATTAGCCACCGGAGAATGGTTTGGCGCCTATTGCCTGACTGAGCCAGGAGCGGGCAGTGATGCCAATAGTGGTAAAACCAAAGCGGTACTCAATGGAGATGGCAGTTACTATTCAATTACGGGTCAAAAAATGTGGATTTCTAATGCAGGATTCTGCAGTTTATTTATTGTTTTTGCCCGCATTGAAGACGATAAAAATATAACAGCATTTTTGGTTGAGAATGATCCTGAAAATGGAATTAGTATGGGAGATGAAGAACACAAACTCGGGATTCACTCCTCTTCTACACGACAGGTCTTCTTTAATGAGACCAAAGTTCCTACTGAACTCATGCTGGGTGCACGCGGTGAAGGATTTAAAATCGCTATGAATGCACTCAATGTAGGACGAATAAAGCTCGCCGGAGCGTGTTTGGATGCACAAAGACGAATCATATCTAATTCGGTTCAGTACGCGAATGAACGCATACAATTCAACCAACCTATTGCACAGTTTGGTGCAATCAAGTACAAAATTGCAGAGATGGCCGCAGCGGCTTTCGTCGATGAAAGTGCGACATATCGCGCTTCAAAAAAAATTGAGGATCGTATAGAATTGAGAAAAGCTGCGGGCAACACACACCAAGAAGCAGAGTTGAAAGGTGTCGAAGAATACGCCATCGAGTGTTCTATTTTGAAAGTGGCAGTCTCTGAAAGCGCACAACGTTGTTCTGATGAAGGGATTCAAATTTACGGAGGAATGGGCTTTAGCGCCGATACCCCAATGGAGGCAGCCTGGCGTGATGCCCGTATAACCAGGATTTATGAGGGTACCAATGAAATAAATCGAATGCTTTGTGTGGGAATGCTCATCAAAAAAGCGATGAAAGGACATGTCGATTTACTTAATCCCGCCATGGCCGTTGCGGATGAACTCACTGGTATACCCTCCTTTGAGACTCCTGATTTTAGTCAAGATTTAGCGCAAGAACAAGCCCTTGTTCAATCTATGAAAAAGGTGTTTCTCATGGTTTCCGGTCATGCCGTACAAACTTTTGGTCCAGAACTTGAAGAGCACCAACAATTATTGCTCGCCGCCGCAGATATAATGATTGCCATATATATGTGCGAAAGTGGATTGCTTCGCGCACAAAAAACACTAAGTAATGACCCAGAAAAGGGTAAAGCCCAAGCAGAGCTGGTCCAACTGTACGTTTACAACGCGATAGATCTGGTACAAAAAAAAGCCAAAGAAGCCATTATTAGCGCCTCAACAGGAGACGAGCAGCGTATGATGCTCATGGGACTCAAGCGATTCACAAAATATCATGAATACCCTAATATCGTCGCATTACGCAAACGTATTGCAGATCGGGTGATTGAGGCAAATAGTTATCCCTATTAATGAATTCAGTAGCCGCAACTGAGTGAGTAAGGTTTATCAAGGGTTTGATTAGACTTAATTAAATAAATTCGGTGATTTACATCATTTAGTCACCTGATTTGTACTTTAGTGATCCATCATTCTTAATATCATGCGTTCATTCCTTATCCTATCGGTGTATTTGAGTCTCTTACTCACCAACGATCTTTTCGCACAAAATTTTACGCGATTGGATTCTCTTCGGGGCTCGATTACCCCCGAGCGAGCTTGGTGGAATCTTCAGCATTACGACTTAGATGTTACCGTATTTCCTGAACAGAAAAGTCTCGTTGGAACAAACACCATAAGTTATCGCATTGCGCCTCAACAATACGATGAGCTCAGCACAAATCAGTCGTTAGGGATCAATCACAAAATCATGCAAATTGACCTTCAAGCCCCTATGACAATTGATAGCGTCGTGCAAAATGGACAAAGGCTTTCGTATCAACACCAGGGACCTGTATACTGGATAACAACCAATCAGAATCACCAACAAGACACAGAGTATTCGCTGACCTGTTATTTTTCCGGCGCCCCAGTCGAGGCACAAAACCCTCCTTGGGACGGAGGATTCACCTGGAATAATGATGAGCTTGGACGTCCGTTTATCGCCAACGCGAATCAAGGTATCGGAGCTAGTGTCTGGTGGCCAAACAAGGATCACCCCTATGATGAGCCAGATCGGGGGATAGACCTGCATATTACCCTGCCAAAGCCACTGGTCGGCGTTGGTAATGGCCGATTAATTGCCAGGGAAGATATAAATCAGACGACACATCGTTTCCACTGGCGCGTGGGTTCACCCATTAACAATTATGGAGTTAATGTAAATATTGGTCATTATGTGCAATTTTCAGAGCAATACCCAGGAATCAACGGTGACTTGGATTGCAGCTATTGGGTGCTCGATTATAATCTAGAACAAGCGCAAAATCAGTTCAAACAGGTTCCAAAAATGCTTGAGGCATTCGAATATTGGTTTGGCCCATATCCATTTTATGAAGATGGCTATCAGCTGGTAGAGGTTCCCTATTTAGGAATGGAACACCAAAGCAGTGTAACCTATGGTAATGGATATCGCAACGGGTATCGAGGAACAGATCTCAGTGGTTCAGGTTGGGGTATGAAATTTGATTTTATCATAATTCACGAATCAGGTCACGAGTGGTTTGCCAATAATATTACCAACAAGGATGTTGCTGATATGTGGATTCACGAGGGATTTACAGCCTACAGCGAAAATTTATTTTTAGATTACCATTTCGGCTCGCAAGCTTCAAGTGCGTATGTTACAGGAACCAAAAAACGAATACTCAACGACCGTCCTTTGATAGGTGCCTACAATGTAAATAACGAAGGCAGTGGCGATATGTATTACAAAGGTGCGAATCTATTACATACCCTAAGACAACTTATTGATGACGATCAAAAATGGCGACAAATTCTTGTAGGGCTCAATGAGCAATTCAAACACCAAACCGTCACTTCAAAGCAAATAGAAGATTACATCGGTAAAGCCTCAGGGCTTGACCTCAGGGCTTTCTGGGAACAATATTTACGCCACAAAAACCTCCCTGTATTGACCTACAAAATCAATCAAAATGAGCTTGAATATAAATACACCGATGTGATTGATGGATTCTCTATGCCCCTGAGGATCAAAATCAATGAAAATTTGATCTGGCTTACTCCCAGCAGTCGCTGGAACACTTACACCACAAACGCACCGATAAATGAGGTTACTTTAGACGATAATTTTTTGGTCCTTCAGGCTTCGGAACAATAGCACACTGGTCAATTAGAGTTCATCGTTCATTACTTTTCATCAGGCTACCACACCCTTTGGATCAATAAATTTTTAGTAACTTTCCCCGCTTTAATTCTCATTGACACAGCATGCGACTAACAAAAGTTATTGTACTTATAATCAGCTTTTTATATCCTACATCACAGGCATTTACACAAGCCATTGATCCTGAGATTTTCAAACGTATAAACCCTCGCGAGATTGGCCCGGGCGGAATGTCCGGTCGCGTAACTGCCATTGATGTCGTTTTGGATCAACCCGACATTATTTATGCGGGGACGGCCTCGGGTGGAGTTTGGAAAACGACGGGGGGCGGACAAACGTGGTTTCCCATTTTTGAAGAAGAAGCAACAGCCTCTGTTGGAGCGCTAACTATCGACCAAAGTAATCCCTCTGTGATATGGGTGGGTACTGGGGAAGGAAACCCCAGAAATAGTTTAAACGGTGGCAAAGGTTTATACAAATCTTTGGACGGTGGACGCAGTTGGCAACTCATGGGCCTGGAGGATACGCGTAATATTCACCGCATATTGGTTGATCCAAATGATTCAAATACTGTTTATGTGGGTGCGATCGGCTCACCTTGGGGCGCGCATCCAGAGCGTGGTGTATTCAAGACCACAGATGGAGGAAAAACTTGGTCTCATATTTTAAAGACTAATGAGCATTCGGGTGTGGCCGATATGGTTATGGACCCAACAAATCCGAATAAGATTATTGTCGCCATGTGGGAGCATTTTCGGGAACCCTGGTTTTTCAAATCAGGAGGCCAAGGATCAGGACTATTTATCACACACGATGGTGGAGCGCATTGGACACAAATCACAGATAATGATGGCTTACCCAAGGGTGAGCTTGGTCGAATAGGCTTGGCAATCGCACCGAGTAATCCAGATCGGATTTACGCCTTAGTCGAGGCAAAAAAGAATGGACTCTACGTCAGTGATGATGGTGGCGGGTCATGGCGCATGATTAATGACAAAAATGACATTGGCAACCGTCCCTTTTACTATTCAGATATTTTTGTTGATCCGCAAAACCAACATAAGGTATATTCGGTATTTACTTACGTCAATGTATCCATTGATGGGGGTAAAAATTTTGAAGAACTCATGCCCGCTTACGGAGTTAATAACGGAGTGCACCCGGACCATCACGCTTGGTGGATTCACCCCAAAAATGGCAAATTCATGCTTGATGGCAACGATGGTGGCCTCAATCTAACGCGTGATGGCGGCAAAACATGGCGATTTATGGGCAATATACCTGTCGGACAATTTTATCATATTGCCGCCGACATGGAGCTCCCTTACAATGTCTATGGGGGCATGCAAGATAATGGAAGTTGGCGCGGACCAGCCTATGTATGGAAGCGTCAGGGAATTCGCAATAGTTATTGGCAAGAAATTTCATTTGGTGATGGTTTTGATGTTGTCCCTGACCCGGAAAATTCTCGATTTGGCTGGAGTATGAGTCAAGAGGGTTATGTTTCACGTTATGATCATGAAACCGGCAACAATTATTATGTACGACCGACACATCCCGATCCAAACGTGCGCTTGCGCTTTAATTGGAATAGCGCCATCAACATCAATCCTACTAATCCAAATACATTGTATTTCGGCTCTCAATTTGTCCATAAAAGTACCGACAAAGGACTTACTTGGCGCGTTATATCGCCAGACCTGACCACCAACAACCCAGAAAAGCAGCAGCAGAATGAGAGCGGCGGACTTACTATGGATGCGACCGGTGCAGAAAACCACACCACAATTTTAGTCATTGAGCCTTCACCATTGAACCCTGAAATTCTTTGGGTAGGGACTGATGATGGCCGCGTACATTTAAGTCAAAATGGTGGGGAAAGCTGGAAAAGTTTAGAAAATAATATTAAAGGACTCCCTGAAGGATCCTGGATTACGCAAATTAAGGCGTCTAATAAAAAAGCGGGTACAGCCCTGCTGGTTGCTAACGATTATCGACGACTCAATGATGGTGTTTATGTCTATAAAACGACAGATTATGGTAAATCCTGGCGCGCAATAGTTAGTGACAAAGACGTCGGTAGTTTCGCCTTGAGTATTGTTGAAGATCCAATCACGGATCAATTATTGTTTTTGGGAACAGATGACGGACTTTACTACACGCTCAACCAAGGAGAGCAATGGACCAAATGGACCCATAGTTTTCCGACAGTCCCTGTGAGTGACCTGCTCATTCATCCTAGAGAACACGACTTGGTTATTGGAACTTTTGGAAGATCGATATGGGTCCTTGACGATATCAGACCCCTACGCGCCCTAGCCATGGATCAAAATCAATTGAATAAAGCCTTGAATTTATTCGAACCGCCTCAAGGATACCAGGTAAGCTATCAACAACCTACAGGAAGTCGCTTTGGAGCAGATGCCTTATTCCAAGGAGAGAATCGTAATTCTGGGGTAGGCTTTAAATACTGGATTAATAAAACTAAGCTCAATAGCATTCTCGAGAATGCTGAGGACACCACAATTCAATCGGAGCCGAAGACAGATTCGCTCTATCTTAAAATTTATCAAGGTCAGCAACTCGTACGAACCTTACAAAAGACCATCCCCGAGGAATCCGGTATTTATCAATGGCAATGGTATATGGACGCCAAAGGTGGACCTTGGATTAGTAGAAACCCCAGAGAGGCCAAGCAAGAATACGGCGGAGGTTATTTATCTCCAGGAGTGTATTATGCTGTTTTGAGTGTCGGGCAAAAAGACAACTTAAAATACAGTGGCACGCGACAAAAAATTACCGTTAATGCGGATCCAAGAATTGAACAAGTCAGTGCTCAAAGCGCTCAAAAAACAATGGAAATGATCAAGGCCACCCAAGATTTATCTTTAGAGATCAATTCTATTTTAACGCAAATCAAATCAGATAAAGAGGGGCTGGAACGCCTTAAGAAGGACCTCAAACTCGATGAAACCCAAGATAATCAGGAACTAATTGATGAAATCAAAAAGCTCGATGAGTCCCTTACAGAGTTGCAGGATTTATTTGTAGGTAAGCAAGACAAGCGTCAAGGAATTACTGCGGATGGCTCCCCTAGTGTTGCTGATCGTTGGAGACAGCACTACAGCTACCTGCGCAGTCGACCTGATGGTCCTACCGCGACAGAGTATCAGCTATGGGAAAATACGCGTGCTGTTGCAGAAACTGCGATGAATCAAGTCTCAGAATTTTACAGTGCAACCTGGACCCAATTCACACAAAAGGTATCAGAGATCTCGGTCCCTTATTTCAAACCCCATGTAAATCAAAAAATCGATGAATAGATCAATATTAAGATGCAGAGCACAATGTTTTTTAATGTTGCTGTTTATGGTTGCTCAAGGGCCACTTATGGCACAGTCGGAGCCTGAACAAGAGATAGGAAGCTGGTTTGTTTTTGTCAATCAACACAAATTCAGCAGTAAATTAACCACACTGACTGATATTCAGCATCGGAGCTGGGAATACGGCCAAAATTTTAATCAATTGTTGTTGCGCTCAACCCTTAATTATCGATTAGCTCCAGAATTTCAAATGGGTCTTGGATACGCATATATTGCAACAGATCCTAGTTTTGAAAACCTACCAGATCAAGAAAATCTGAGTGAACACCGAATACACGAACAACTTTTATTTCGGCGATCTTTTGATCGTGGTGTGTGGATTAATCGATACCGTCTCGAACAGAGATTTCTCTCAAATCAGGACGAGGGTTACGATCTTGCCCACAGAGCACGGTACATGACACGAATAAATTACTTTGTTTCAAAAAAAGTTTTTCTTTCTGTATTTGACGAGGTCTTCCTAAACCTTGAGCGGCCTGTTTTTGGTCAAAACCGTCTTTATTTCGGGGCAGGTTATCAAGTAACACCGGCGCTTAACCTACAATTCGGATTTATGAAAAATCATTTTTCCAGTGCGAACTATGATCGACTTTTACTCACACTTTGGTACAATACCAGTAGTATGTAAGCTGTTTTGTTTCACCGTGTTCTTGCGTCTGTTGGTAATTTTTATTGTAATTTAGAGAATAAAATAAGTATTATGTCAAAAGGAACAATTATTCTACTCGCTAGCGTATTTCTAACGATAAGCTGTAAAAATGACGTTAAACAAGAGGACAAAACCAATAACCAAAATACAATAGCCACCACAAATACACCTCAGGCTTCAATGAATGCCGACAAAGAAACTGTTGTTGTCCAATTGGCATCAAAAAGTGGAAGTACTGCAACCGGTTTGGCTATTTTTGTTCAAGAATATGGGCGAGTTCGTCTGGTGAGTGAATTCGAAGGACTTAAGCCTGGTATTCACGCGATGCACATTCATGAAAAAGCGGATTGTTCGGCTGCAGATGGTACCTCGACCGGTGGGCACTGGAATCCAACATTTGAAAAGCATGGATCATGGGGCGATCCCAAGGGATATCATCGTGGCGATATTGGCAACTTGAACGCCAAAAGTGATGGAACCGCAAAATTAATGTTCGAAACCGACCAATGGTGCATTGGATGCGGAGATGAGACCCGTGATTTATTGGGTAAGGCGGTGATCATACACGAAGGAAGAGATGATTTGACTACACAACCTACGGGTAATGCCGGCGGACGTGTCAGCTGCGGCGGTATCATTAAATAAATCGAAATCTATTTTGCTTTAGTGTCTACAAGACACTCCAACTATTCAAGATCAATAACCACCTGATCAGTACCCCGGCGTACTTTGGCAAAAGAGGCAAATTGATCCTCTTTACTCCTGCGCCCTACTGGCAATAGCAAGACCGCTCTAAGGCCTCGTGCGGATAATCCGAGGATTTCATCGTACTGCTGCGGATCAAATCCTTCCATGGGACATGAATCTATCCCCTGAGTGGCACATACAGTGAGTAAATTACCCAAGGCAATATAGGCCTGCTTTGCCATCCAAATTTCTTGGTTCTGAGGAGTCATTTCACTCATTTCTTTCAGCAAAAAATCACGAAATGGGGCTAATATTTGTTCCTGAGTGCCACGCTGCTCCATCACAAGATCAAAATACGACCGGACAAAATCAGGACTGACCGCGGTTTTTGTACAAATAACTAATAAGTGAGAGCACTGTTTAATTTGTTTTTGATTCATTGAGGCCCCAACCAATGTTTTTTTGAGTTCTTGATTACTAATAACCAAAAGCTTTAGTGGTTGCAACCCGTAAGAGGAAGCCGTCAAATTAAACGCTTCTTTAAGTAGATCAATCTGCGCGCTGCTTAATTTGACTTGATCATCAAAAGACTTACAGGCATAACGCCAGTTGAGTTGATCAATTATTTTATGTGGCATTGCTTTTTTTACAAAGGTAGCAACAATTAACTGAATTCTCTGCTGGTCAAATAAGATAGGACAAACTGGTCTTAGGTCCGGAAAAACCAAAGTTTAATGGCTAAAACGCCAATCATTACAATCAGGAACTTTCTGATGAATCCATCCCCTTTTTTAACTGACAAACGGCTAGAAATCCACGCTCCAGAGGCGTTACCCAAGGCTAATATCAAACCAATTTTAAAGTCTACTTTATCATTAAAGATAAAAACAACTAAGGCTGCCAGAGAGTATAGAAGCACCACAAATACCTTGGTCGCATTGGTGCGCACTAAGTTAATATGATGAGCGTAATGGAGATAAAGAATAATTAAAAACCCAATTCCAGCATTAATGAAACCACCATAAATACCTAAAAAGAAAAAAACAACAACACCTTGCCAAAGGTAACGCCCGGTAAGACGCTCTGCCTTTTCCTTAAGGTTGATCTCAGGTTTAAATATGATGATCATCATGACAACAAGCATGATGATTGACAGCACTTTATTAAATAATCCTTCATCAATCTCCACAGCGATTTTGGCGCCAATTAATGCCCCGAGTACTGCAGATATTCCGATATAGGTGTTGAATGGAAAGGTCGAAACACCTTTGCTACGAAACCCCAACGTAGCCATCAAGGTTTGGATGACAATAGCCACTCGATTGGTTCCGTTGGCCACTGCTGGTGGTAATCCCATGAAAATTAAAAATGGCAAGGACAAAAGACTCCCACCGCCCGCAATGGTATTGATAAAACCAACGACAAATCCGATCAAGACCAGCAGTAGATATTGTAATATTGGATCCATAAAACAAAGGTAGTCCGAATATTTAAACAAGTCATCCTTCACAACAAGATGCGTCGTCAAAATAATCGATTAGGGTTTGTATAATTCTACAAAAGCGTACTATATTTGCAACCGCACTGGAGAAATGGCAGAGTGGTCGAATGCGGCAGTCTTGAAAACTGTTGAGGGTCACACCTCCGGGGGTTCGAATCCCTCTTTCTCCGCAGAATAATTAAAACCAGCGTTCCACGCTGGTTTTTCTATTTTGATCACAAAATATATTCCGATCTAGCTTTTTGTTTAATCTTTTTACTGTTTCGTTAAACAATTTGTATCTTCGTACTCATTTTAAATGATACATCATGTTCGGACTTTTCAAAAAATCTAGCCCCAAAGAGCAACTTGAGAAAAAATATAAAGATCTCATGCAGCAGGCGCACAAATACTCGACTACAAATCGAAAACTCAGCGATCAGAAGGTGCAAGAGGCTGAAGAAGTCATGCAAGAATTGGAGCGTTTGACCAAAAATCAAGGCTAAAACCCAACACGAAACTCATAAACATAACCAAGTAGTTATGCCAGAGAAGAAAAAACCTGATCTCGTTGTTTTTAATGAAGAAACCGGAACCTATGATGCCGCGCTTCGTCCTTATGCTACCTCAGTCAGCGCACCAAAAATTACTACAGAAGATTTAACTACTTGGAAAAATAATTACGTCAAGGCTTTTAATCATCGGACTCAAGCCAGATTTGATGCCATTAAACAGGAGTATCAATCTCTGCTCGAGGAAATTCAAGAAAACAACCGCATCCTAGAGGCTGAATTTAATTTTGAGCCCAACATTGGAACGCTTTACCATTTGTATGCACGAGAGAACAAAAAGCCATTTTTATCTCTAATTGAACCAGGGCAATGCACATTTGAACATTTAGGGAGTTATGTTTTAAACCACGAGCGTATTTGGCAAAAACACCAGGAACATGAGTGATCAAAGAGAGTTTACCGAGGCTGAACTAGATAGAATCATTGAAATGGCGTGGGAAGATCGTACACCATTTGAGGCGATAGAATATCAATTTGGCTTACCCGAGAAAAAAGTAATTGCACTGATGCGCAAAACCCTAAAGCGAAGTAGTTTCAATCTTTGGCGTAAACGTGTCAATAGTGGCGTGAGTCAAAAACATCTCAAAAAACGCAATCCAGACATCAATCGATTTAAATGTAGTAGACAACGCAATATCAGCGGCAATAAAATCAGTAAGCGCTAGGTATATTCAATCTTTAATCATCAAGTATGTCGGTTTTTCCAACAAAATATTCAGAAATCATTGCCCGTATTGACGCTATTGATCCCAAAGCATATGCCAAATCAAGAAACTATTTAGACGGTGCCGTAAGTCGCCTCTCTCCCTATATTTCTCGGGGAGTTATTTCTACCAAATTTGTATATCAACGGCTGCGAGCGCGTGGATTTCAGATTTATCAAATGGAGAAATTTGTTCAAGAGCTCGCTTGGCGTGATTTCTGGCAAAAACAATGGCAACATCACGGAGCAAGTATTAATCAGGACCTAAAGCATGTACAACAAGATGTAAACGCTCATGGCGTTCCACAGGCGATAATTAAGGCCAAAACCGGTATTCAGGCCATCGATAAGGCCATTTTAGATTTATATGAAACCGGTTACATGCACAACCACATGCGAATGTATTTAGCCAGTGTAATTTGTAATGTTGGTCATTTTCACTGGCGAATTCCAGCCCAGTGGATGTTTTCTCATTTAATTGATGGAGACTGGGCGAGTAATGCGCTGAGCTGGCAATGGGTCGCCGGGTCAAACGCCAATAAAAAATATTGGGCCAATCAAGATAATATCAATCACTTTTGCAATACGGACCAGTGGGGTACATTTTTAGATTACAGCTATGAAGATTTGCCCAATCAACCGATCCCAAGTATACTCGCCGATTATTCCACAAATCCTACGGCTGATTTTGACACTCTGGCAGACGATTTTAAAGATAATAATACTTTGATGTCATCCGAGAATCAGAATCAGGCTGTTTGCCTCTACACCCCTTATAACCTTGATCCTAATTGGCATGCAGACACACAGGCCAATCGTATTTTATTGCTCGAACCGAACTATATCAAACGCTATCCTATAAGCAGCGAAGTAATCAGGTTTATTAAAGATTTGGCCGTTGAAAATATCCCAGATATTAAAATTTTTATCGGATCGTTCGAGGCTTTAAAAAAGGAGTTTCCACAAAGTACGTTTTACACTAAAGAACACCCTGAATTAAATTATGCCGCCCATGTAATTGACCAGCGCGATTGGCTGGCGGCTGAAGCCCCTTACAAGCCATCATTTTTTCCCTTTTGGAAAAAATGCCTCAAGTCGTTAAAGCAAGACCTCTAATTTCTGATTTAAGTCTTTAAGACAATTCTTTGATTATGAAAAAAGAATTTTTACCACAGAAGATATGTGCTACATGCCAAAGACCCTTCTCATGGCGAAAAAAATGGGCAAGAGACTGGCAAAATATATTGTATTGTAGCGAACGCTGCCGAAGAAATAAAAATTAAATACCAAAGCCCTATGGTTTATGACACCACACATCCTAATGAAGACTTTGATCAATGCGTAACAGCCACTCTTGGCGCTTCATTTGGGCTTATTGAGCGCATAAAAATGGGACGAATTGGATCCCGACGTATGATGATTGTTGGATTCAGTGAGGCATTTTGGCCTTTAAGTAATAACTTAGAAGATCTACTTTACGGAAATATTGAACTTCGACCCAAAGGCATTATACTCTATGGAACTAATGGAGGTAAAAGAATGGCCTGGATCATCCCTTATCACAAGCTTACTGTATATGACTCTGAGTGGCTGAGTATTCACGCAGAGGGTGCAGTCATTAAGTTTAAAAAGAATCGCAATTACAAAGAGAACAAGGGGTTTATCGAGTTAATGATGCAAAAACGATCGGACTACCTCAGTCAATTTAATGCACCATTTAATTAATATTAGGCCCTGTTCGCATTCCTTGGAACAAAGGTCTTTTGATTGAAGTAAAAAAGCCCGGTAACAACCGGGCTTTTTATTAATTCTATAATTGAAAGAAGCTTATTGTTTGACTAATTTCAAATTAGCGACAACACCATCTCGATATACACGGACAAAATAGGTTCCTTGACTCAATGTGTCAACCACGACCTGAGTTTCAGTGCCTTGGATATCTTGAGCGAAAATAACTTGACCGAGCACATTACGTAGTTCAACACGCTGCATTGGTGTCTCAGAGCGTAAATTAAAGGCTTGTGACGCCGGGTTTGGATATAGCGACAAACCTAGAGCCTCTTGTGATACAATACCAAGGGTCCCTGCAACTGTAAATGTAAAGGCAGAAGACCATTCACCCACAGCACATTCTGTATTTCCGCGAACGCGCCACCAGTACGTGTAGCCTTCTTGCATACCTAAAATCAAGGATGATGGAAATTCTGAGCTTTGCGCGAATTGCACATTAGTGAAATCTATATCCCGCGATACTTCAACGTCATAACTTGTCACCGTTGGACCACCATTGGACCATTGTAACTCATAAACGATTGGAACATCAATAGCCTCATTAACTGGATCTAATAAATCCGACATCGGCACAGTGCTTGGGTTGTCACTCAATACTGATAAGGTCACAGGAATAGATTGGGTCTCCCCTGTTCCAACAACGTCAATCACGATATTGTAATCCCCCGCAGATAGATTTTCAACACCACTCAGGGTCATTGTTGTCGCTCCTGTATCGGAAAGCGTTGGATCAGAGAAACTCGCACTAACACCTCCGGGTAAACCACTGGCCGTAAATGAAACACCACCAGTATAACCATTGAGCGGGTTAAAGTCTACCGTAAAATCAGCAGAGGAATCACCAACACAAATATAAACTTGACCATCGTGGGTCAGGGCGAAAAAGTCTGGCGTTCCCATTCCAGAAATAATGATTGAAATGTCCTGTGATCCATCAGCTAGGTTCGCCCCTTTATGAGAGATTTTTGCGGTGTATGACCCTATGGCTCCACCAATTTCAATTTTTTCGATGTTGTCTACAAAGTTATCTGCTTGAGTCGCAGCAGCAGTAAAGTTCGATGGGTCCAGTCGCCATGGAAGAGCCTCAACACCAGCATCACTGATCAATCTAAAATCCACATCATTGACCAACATTGGTGTTGGGTCATCGTTGCTCGATGCATTTGCGGGCAATGGAGTTCCAGTTGGATCGGTCCAGGCTACTGTTCCCATTAGCGGCTCTGTTCCATCAGCACTCACACTAAATACAATGGTTTCACCTGATTCTAAGGTTTCCTCAATCAAATAAGAAGAGTCATCTCTTCCACCTATAACTTCCGCACCACGCTGTACATTCAAAAGACCCCATCCAAAACGATAATCTGGACCGTCCGCAGAACCCGTTTCATCAGCAGTATGAATCGCAAGCCCTCTTAAGGTAGCCCCTTTCATAAATGAGCCATTGAGCTGATTATAGTATTGTTGTAAAAGAATGAGACTCCCCGCAACATTTGGACTGGACATAGAGGTTCCGCTGTAATTGGCATAACCTTGTGTTCCTACTGAGGAATACATGTTAACCCCTTTTCCTGATATATCTGGCTTTACCCGTCCATCATCTGTCGGACCCCAGCTACTAAAGCCGGACATAGCAACACTCGTTGGCCCTGTATAATTCAAGACTTGGAATGTCGCCGCCACAGTCATTGCATTTTTTGCATTTCCCATTTCGGTCAAATAATCAAATCCTCCATCACCGGAATTGACACCGCTTTGGCGGTCATTTCCTGCAGAAACACAAGCCAAATAATAGGGAGCGTTGTAATGTATATTATCTAAACCACGAGCGTCGTTGTCATAATAACCGAGATACCAAAGTGGCACGTTATTTATATTGGAACCATAAGAATGATTGGAGACTAGAAGCCCATCGGCTGCAGCAGCAATCATCTCTGGATAATCACTGAACCAGTCATGTGCCCAAAGCGTACCCTCAGGTAACATTCCTTTGGCTGCACCGTTGACGACATCCCCATTTCCGATGAGTGTACCGGCCACGTGCGTTGCGTGATCACTGTTACTGGTTGACCCGTCAATTTGATCTACACGACCGGTAAGTAGCGGGTGGGTTGCTCGAACAGAACCACCATCCCATTCACCAACGATCATATCTTGACCGTCCAAATCCAATCCGGTGACTCCACCACTATGTAATGTATTAGCCCGCGTCGTAATCCCACCTTCTCTGTTGTGGGTAACGCGATACTTCGGTTGACCGTTTTCATAAACCCCAATTAGGACCCCATAAAAACCATCTTCACCCTGAATCGTTTCAGGCCATCCATTAATTGCTGCTAATTGTAGGGCTTGAGTTCTTTGCTCCTGCTCTACTTCTAAAAATTCAGCACGTAACTCAGCGAGTTTAGCCAAATCATAATCCTGAGTAATCTCTGCACGTTGTGCGGGTGTTTGCGCCATCAAAAATGGTCCAGCAAACAAGGACAAAACGAAAATTCTGTAAAATTTTACCATGTTTATTTTTTTGGTCAATGTACAAAACAATAAACTTTGAACAAAGAACTCCTAACCTAAAAAAAACAAAAAATTGACTTTAGATTAACGCGGCAGCTCCGATCACACCCATATCTAATTGAGAAGACAAGATGATTTTCGTATGTTCCCGTTGCTGTGTGTATTCAAAGTCATCCACCGAGGCCTTCATTGATGGCCAAAAAAAAGAAGAGGCCTTGGTGATCGAACCACCGAGTATGATAGCCTCTGGAGCAATCATCGACATGACTATTTTAATGGCATTACCCAAATGGTAGCCATAATCTGTAAATGCAGATAATGCTGAGGTTTGCCCCTGCTGGGCCTGAATATTTAATTCTCGGGCAGATAAACCGAATCGGTCTTTAAAAAACATACTTGCCGCAAAGTCTTCAAGGATACCATCTCTGTATGGCAACATACCGAGTTCACCCGCCCCGGCCATGACTCCAGTGTACAAGCCACCATTAATAATTATTCCCATACCCAAACCGGTTCCCAGAGTAAGTCCTACAAAATTTTTGTACAACTTGCATTGACCATATCGGGCATGTCCAAGGGTAAAACAGGCCGCATCATTACTCATTTTTACGGGTACGGAAAATTCTTGAGATAAAATTTCTTTTAACGGCAAATTAGACCAAATAGGAAGGTTTTGCAGGTCGACAATTATCCCACTACTAGGATCAATGATACCCGGGACACCTATACCGATCCCACGGACATCGGTTAAATCAAAAGATCCAATGGTGTTTATTAATTGATCTAATAATTCGTCCTTGGTCTTAAAGCAAACGACATCGAAACGCTTTTGCTCAATCAATCGGCCTGAATGTATTAAACCCAAATCAATACTGGTGCCTCCGATATCAATGCCTATTCTATGGACTTTGTTTTTACTCATTTAATCAAGTTACGGAGTTTTCTCAATTTATTGACCTAATGTTTTATTGCGCACTAATGGCTTAGCCCAAATCCCTATTGAAAAGATATACACCAAGGGAATAATCAATAGGGTCATGGAAGTCTGTAAATTTTGCCAGTCCCCTGCTGCACCCACGATTAAGGGCCAAATGGCTCCACCGGCAATTCCAGTGCATAAAATACCGGAAAGCGCCCCATGGTGGTCTTTGACAGAATTTAATCCTAGAGAAAAAATAATCGACCACATAACCGAAATGGCAAAACCAATGCCCGGAAATGAATATATGGCCCAGGAGGATGGTCCATACAATGAAATCAACAACAGTGTTACAGCCGATAAGCTGCTGAGCAACAGTACTTTTTTGCTGTCGATGAGTTTCAATAACAACAAACCAAATAATGAACCTACAGTCAGCATTGCCCAGAAATATGAAACGGTAGCCGCACCAATATTATCTGCCATAAACCCATGATATTCTTTAAGGTATTCAGCCATCCAATTGCCCACGCCTTGTTCAAAGCCAACATAAGCGAAAATTCCTAAAAAAAACATGTAGGCGTATCGATTCTTCAATAAGGCTCGATAAGCAGATATTGCACTTACCTGTTCATGTTCCTGTGATTCGATCTCGGGAAAAGAAATCAACCGAATTACAATTAGTATTAGAGCAGCTAATGAGGCAAAAAATAAATAAAGAGTGAGCCATGGCATACTCTCCGGAATTAAATTAGGGAATATCGAACTGATCAAGACCAGAGACTCGTCTTTAATCAGTTTCATGTAAAGCCAGGGGCTTAAAAAAGAGGCCCCACCAAAAACCACTTGGGCCATTACAGAATTAAAGGCAAAATGCTCTTCTCCTCCGGCATAGCGGAGCATCGGATTTATAATGACCTGCAAGACCGCCATAGACAAACCGAGAATAAAAAGGGTGGCTAGGAAGAACCCATAACTTGGTAAGACTACAAATAATAGGCAACTGGAGATGATCACAAGAAATGCCAGTGACAATAACCTCTTACTAGAATATCGTTCAGTGAGAAAACCGGCTGGTATCGACATCACGGCATAGGCTATAAAAAAGGAAAAGGGCAATAGCCCTGCAGCACTCAAACTCAAATCAAAACTGTCTTTGACCGCAACGATGATTGAGTTCAAAATATTGGTAATAAATGAGATCACAAAAAAAACAACCAACACCAAAAACACGAGTTGTGGATATCGACTTTGACTTTGAGACTGTGCCATAAAATAAACCAATTAACTAGGTTTTTAAAAGTACCAAAATATTACCACTTATAGATTGTATCTTTGTGACCGAATTAATTTAAACCGGACTGCTTAATGAAGGCTTCATCTCATGTTGTATTATGTTCATTGTTAATGATTTGTTCCAGCGCTTTCGGGCAGACGTTAGTGTGGTCCGACGAATTTGACTATTCTGGGCCTCTTGATTCGGAAAAATGGCACCATCAGACGTTAATTCCCAATGGACAAAGCTGGTATAATGGCGAAATACAACATTACACGGATCGCGTGGAGAATTCTTTTGTAAGTAACGGTACGTTGAAGATAACAGCCATTCGAGAAAATTTCACACAACAGGGCATTACCAAAGAATTTACCTCAGCACGATTAAACAGTAAATTTGCCTTTACTTATGGTCGGGTCGAAGTACGAGCAAAACTGCCTTTTGGCGTCGGAACATGGCCAGCGATATGGACCTTAGGACAAAATATTACGGAGCCTGGAGGGTACTTTTATTCCCAGTACGGCACAACTTCATGGCCTGCGTGCGGAGAAATAGACATTATGGAGCATTGGGGTGATGATCAAAATTATATTTCTAGTGCGACGCACACACCATCCAGTTATGGCGGTACGGTTAATGTCGGGGGGCGTTATGTGGATAATGTGTCGAATGAATTTCACGTATATCGATTAGAGTGGAGTGAGACGCGTTTGATATTTTCTGTCGATAATCAGGTACACTATATATACGAACCCACCGAGCAAAATATGGATACTTGGCCCTTTGACCTAAATCAATATATACTGCTCAATGTAGCTATTCTACCCGAGATCATCCCAACGGGTTTCACTCAAGACGCTATGGAAATTGATTACGTCAGGGTTTATCAAAATAACTTAGAGATTCACCAGAACCAATCGGATTTATTCACGATATATCCTAATCCAAGTTCTGACTTTATCAAATTACGAGGCCCTATTCAAGCCCAGTTTAGCTACCGTATCGTCAACAATCTGGGACAAGTGCTCAAAAAGGGAATACTTGAATCCCAAACAAACTCAATTATAGTTAGTGATTTGAGCCCAGGCATGTACTGGCTTGAATGCACTGACGGAACAAGGAATCAAACTATTCCTTTGATTAAACAATAAACATATTCCATAAAAAAGCCTCCTGCGTGCAGGAGGCTTTAATTTTTAGCGTATTGGAATTAATCGTAAAACTCTACGGCACCTGTAGCGATATCGTACATCGCTCCGACAATTTTAATGGCCCCTTCCTCTTCCATAGATTTGAGCACTTCACTTTGACTGCGAATATTGTCGAGAGTCATTAAGACATTGGTTTTGGCTACGGCATCTACAAACTCCAAGTTACTCGAGTTACGCTCGTATTCTGCATGAGGTAATACCGTGTCGGTTACTGCCGGCTCAATTTTATTGATTAGCGCGGTCAGATTACCTAAACGAGCATGATCACATGCGCCCTTAACAGCGCCACAACTTGTGTGTCCCATGACCACAATAACTTTGGTTCCCGCTAGTTTACAGGCAAATTCCATACTGCCGAGTATGTCTTCATTGACAAAATTTCCGGCGATACGTACACTAAAGATATCTCCAATACCCTGATCAAATATAAGTTCAGAAGACACACGCGAATCGATACAAGACAATATTGTCGCAAACGGATATTGTCCGCTAGCGGTATCCGAGACTTGATCCATTAAATCTCTTGTGATCATTTGATTATTTTGAAAACGTACATTACCGTCTTTCAAAAACTCAATTGCCTTATCAGGCGTTACTGATGCTTGGGTTTCTTTTGTATGAGCTTTCATTTGTTTTAGTTTTTGTGTTTTTTTGAATAAAAAATGGCACTGTAATCACTTGGATTATCGACCACTCCTTTTTCAGAAATGAGTTTAATATTAATTGATTTGTTTTGTGCCCGCTCCACAAAATTATTGAGGATTTCAATAATATCATGGTCTAGATAACGCGTCTTTTGGACATCTAATTCTAAGAAACTATTCTCTTCAAGGGCATTGAGTTCTTTTTGAATCGCGCCTTTATTGATAAATGTGACTTCTTCTGCCAAGGTCATTTTGTAGGTATCACCCCCTTTGTGATTCTCTTCCATGTGCAGAAAATGGGAATTTTGATAACTCTTAATCAAAATTACGACCACACCGACTAATAAACCAACCCCAATACCCGTGAGAAGATCTGTAGCTAGAATAAATACAATGGTCGTTATAAAAGGCAAGAACTGCTTCCAACCAAGTTGGTACATTTTGATAAAAAGTTCGGGCTTAGCCAGTTTATACCCAACCACAAGAAGAATCGCCGCTAAGACCGATAAGGGAATTAGATTCAGTAAATTTGGTATCGCCAATACAGATATGACTAAGAAAAAACCATGCATGATAGCAGAGAGTTTGGTTTTTCCACCAGACTGGATGTTCGCGCTACTGCGCACAATTACCTGAGTTACTGGTAAACCACCAATCATACCAGAAATTATATTTCCCGCACCCTGAGCCAAAAGCTCTCTATTGGTCGGAGTCACTCTTTTCTCGGGATCTAAGCGATCGGTTGCCTCAACACATAACAAGGTCTCTAGACTCGCGACCAAGGCAATTGTGGCCGCAGTTATCCAAACGTCAACACGCAAAAACGCGTCAAAGTTTGGAAAAACAATAAGTGATTCAAATCCGCCGCTTTCACCGATTACCGGCACGGAAACGAGACTGTCTGCTTGGATAGACCATGGTCCATCACTCATAAAAACAACATAAATTACGCCAAATACCACGGCCAACAATGGGGCCTGAATCCATTGAATAAATGAGGGTACTTTGGACTGAATCTTTGGCCAAGTAAGTAAGATAATCATCGATAATATACCCGTCAGGCCAGCGCCCAACTCAAATGAAGACAACGAAAAAAGACTAGAGGCCTCCTGGGCTCCTGAGCCGACATACCCAAAAAAATATGGAATCTGTTTGATTATGATAATCAAACCAATACCAGACAGCATCCCCTTAATCACAGAGGACGGAAAATATAGTCCGATAATTCCCAGTTTCAATACCCCCATGGCGATTTGAAAAAATCCTGCAATTACCACAGCGGCAATAAAATTTTCAAACCCACCAAGAGCGGTAATCGCCACTAACACAATGGCGGCTAAACCAGCTGCTGGCCCACTGACCCCGATTTCGGATCCACTGAGCGCACCTACGATAATACCCCCAACTATTCCGGCGATTAACCCCGAAAATAGTGGAGCCCCACTGGCCAAGGCAATACCCAAACACAAGGGTAACGCAACAAAAAACACGACGATACTCGCCGCAAAATCTTTTTTAAAACTACTAAACATATAAAATAATTAAAGTCCGGAATATTCCGGAATAAGACAATTAAACAAACGATAAAATGTCTAGAAGTACTCGGGAGGGTCGAGTATTACAGTGAAGGATTCACGCTGCGGGTTCAAAAAATATCCTGCATTGAGACCAGATAATTCTTCGAAAGAAAAAATACCGTTAGCATGTGCCCCATAAGAGATCCAATCCTTGGATAAATCATCAAGTAGCTTTTTGGACGATTCTTTTTCTGAATCATCAATTTCTGTCCACTCAATGGCTGAATGATCTAAGGCCAGACAATGTTGGGTTACCACAGGCGTAGTAATTACCAACAAAAAGAAAATGGCAACAATAACACGATATTGTAGAGTGAAATTCATAGCGTACAAATATAACAAGACCGTAGTCTTTGGACCAAGATTTAGAGGATTTTTTTAATCTTAAACGTATCTTTGATTTTTCATATATCACCCACTAAATGTCTTCCATGAAACAACACCTCAATACGCTCATTATCCTCAGTACGCTTGCCCTATATGCACAAAACGGCGACGAATCCAAACTAGATCAACAGCGCATTGATTTTGCCAATTCAATTACCGCAGATGATTTAAGTGAACTGCTTTACAGTTTTGCTGCTGATTCAATGCAAGGACGCATGACGGCGACACCGGGACAAAAAAAAGCAGCAAATTTTTTGAGAGACTTTTACATTAAGGAGGGAATAAGTGGCGCGTTACCAGGGGGTGGTTTTTTTCAAAATATACCCGAGGTGTATTTTAAATCCAAGTACATCAGGACCGACAGTGAAAATGTTGTTGCCATAATCCCTGGATCAGTATGGCCACAAGAGTATATCGTCCTGTCGGCACATTACGATCATGTAGGCGCCAAAGGAGACACGATTTACAACGGAGCGGACGATGATGGAAGTGGTACTGTGGCCCTGTTGGAAATCGCACAAGCTTTTAAAAAAGCTCAAAAGAAAGGTCTTGGTCCCAAGCGCTCCATTGTTTTTTTGCACGTTACGGGTGAGGAAATCGGCCTTTATGGCTCAAGGTACTACACCGAAAACCCGATTTACCCTTTAGCGCAAACCGTATGTAATTTGAATACAGATATGATCGGTCGAATCGATCCCAATAAAGTAGGTAACGATAATTATATCTATTTGATCGGCAGCGATAAACTCAGTCAAGAATTACACGATTTATCCGAAGAGGTAAATCGGAGATACATTGAAATGGAATTGGATTATACATTCAATGATGAAAACGATCCAAACAGGTTTTATTATCGCAGTGATCACTACAATTTTGCCAAAAAAAATATTCCGATCATATTTTATTTCAATGGTGTTCACGAAGATTATCATAAACCTTCAGATACCCCGGACAAGATCGAATATCCATTGATGGCCAAAAGGACCCAGCTCATATTTCAAACGGCATGGGAGGTAGCCAATCGTCCTCAAAGAATTTACGCCGATAAACTTGAGGAATCAACAATAGAACAAAAGTAAAACAATAAAAAAAACCGGCATAAAGCCGGTTTTTTTGGGTGGAAGACCGGGTTCGAACCGGCGACCTCTGGAACCACAATCCAGCGCTCTAACCAACTGAGCTACAACCACCATAAATGCTTCAAAAAACGAGAGAGTTAATCGGTCAAAAAGCGGAGGCAAATATAATTGAAAAAGCCGCGTTCCACAATATTTTATAAAAATTAAATTAGATCGAAGAGACTGCGCGTAGCAGGATATCTTTTGGTGTTGAATCCTTCGCCAAAATCCGTTCCGATGAGACGACCCAAATTTCGATATCGATACGTGAGACTGTCTTTGGTGTTTTGGGTAGATATTGGTGTTTCAGGTTCTGTATTACTTGGATCGTAAAATTGACTTTTATAGGCAAAAACCGAGGCTAATTTTTGATCCATGAATCCACTCACGTCTACAACAAAATCAGGCTCGATATCATTCCATTGAATATAATGATACACTTGTGAGGGACGCCAGGGCTCCTGCACCGTTTGCAGATGCGTCGTTTCAATTTTTCTAAGGCCCGATAAAAAACATGAATGCGCCACTAAATCGCTTCCTTTGGGATGATCAATGTGTCGGTCTTCCAGTGCATTACACAGCACTATTTTAGGCTGTGCCAGACGCAGCACCTCGATTACCTTTAACTGACTTGGCTTATCGTTTTGAAAAAATCCGTCAGGGAGTCCTAAATTTATGCGAAAGGCCACCCCCAGTATTTCGGCGGCTTGTTTAGCCTCCTTTTGACGTATTTCAGGAGTCCCGCGCGTTCCGAGTTCACCGCGCGTTAAATCGACTATTCCAACAGTTTTACCCCCAGCTATTTCTTTAGCAATAGTCGCTCCTGCACTCATTTCTACATCATCAGGATGAGCTCCAAATGCCAAAATATCTACTGGAATAACTTTGTTTATCATCGTTTAAATGGCTTGTAATGCATGTAATATATCACTTTGTAAATCCTCAACAGCCTCAATACCCACAGAAAATCGGATCAGCTGCTCAGAAATACCGAGCTCATCGCGCTGTTTTGGAGAAAGCAATGAATGCGAGGTAATGGCAGGAATTAATGCAGTCGATTCAACTCCAGCAAAACTACTGGCGCGTTTGATGAGTTTCATCCCATCTAAAAAGGAAACTGCGGAGGTGTCTCTGTTCAGCTCAAATGAAACCACTCCCCCAAATCCACACATTTGTCGCTTTGCCAAATCATGATTAGGGTGACTGGCGAGACCAGGATAGAATACTCGAGATACCTGTGGTTGCAGTTCGAGCCACTTAGCCATAATCATGGCATTTTTATTTTGAGCCTCTACGCGTAGAGCCATAGTTTTTATACTTCTATCGAGCAACCAAACGGTTAAATCACTCAGGTTTCCACCCAACATTTTGGCGCGATTTGCGATTCGATTGCGCAGCTCATTACTACAGGCAACAGTGCCGGCCAAAATATCACTGTGTCCTGACATATATTTTGTCGCACTGTGGATGATTACATCTACGCCGAAATGAGCCGGCAATTGATTCACCGGAGAACCCATGGTACTGTCTATAACCACGACTATGTTGTGCTTGTGCGCTAAATCTGTTATCGATTGAAAATCTATTATCTCGAGTAAAGGATTAGATGGAGACTCGATATAGATGAGTTTTGTTTTGGGGGTGATCTGATCGTCAAAATCTTGAGCACGAAGTCCTTGTGTAAAATCGTATTGAATACCAAAATCATTGATGTGGTTGGCCACAAAATTAAAAGTACCTCCATAAATTGAATTCTGTATGACCATGTGATCTCCACTGCTCAATAGCCCCAATAATGTGGAGGTAATCGCCGCCATTCCACTACCAAAAACCAAACCAGCCTCGCAGTCATCTAGTGCAGCGATTTTTTGATTTAACCCAATCTGGTTGGGTGTATTGAAATAACGCGGATACTGATCAAGATTTTGATCTTGGTAGTCAAAGGCCGTCGAAAAATACAGGGGCGAGACCGCGCTTTTATATCGATCAGCAGGGAGCTCACCAGTGTGAACACATTTGGTATTCAGTGCATTTGTCTTTTTGGCCATTGTCAAATTTACAAATAAGTACAGAGTATTGTTATCTTTACAATTAGTTTTTGACAATCCTTAAATTGGGAAGGTCAATGTAGCGCTCAGCCATATGAAAACACTCCTAATCAATATTCATCAACTCATCCAAATTCGGGAGGCTGAGGTTTCGCGTGTTGCAGGCTCAGACATGCGGGATTTACCCACTTTAGACAATGCGTGGTTGCTCATCAATAAGGACCGGATAGAAGATTTTGGCCCTATGAAAACCGCCCCGCTGAATGCGACCAAAAAAATCATCGACTGCAGCGAACGTATTGTGATGCCAACCTACTGCGATAGTCACAGCCATATTGTCTATGCCGGTGATCGTGTGGACGAATTTGTTCAGCGCCTTGAAGGTAAAAGTTATCAAGAAATCGCCGAACTGGGTGGTGGTATTTTAAACAGTGCAAAGCGACTCGGCAAAACCTCCGAAAGACAATTATACCAGCAGGCTGCCGCTCGTCTAGAGCAATGCGCCTATCTGGGCACAGGGGCTCTTGAAATCAAAAGTGGTTATGGATTGAATCTAGAAGCCGAACTAAAAATGCTGCGTGTGGCAAAGCAATTAGCCAAAAAATATCCTGTAGCCATCAAAACCACTTTTTTAGGTGCTCATGCCTTACCCCAAGATTACAGAGGCCGAAAACAGGAGTACATTAAACACATTTGTCAAGGCATGATCCCTGAGGTGGCTACCCAGGAACTGGCCGAGTATATTGATGTCTTTTGTGAAGAGGGGTATTTCAATTTAGAAGACACAAAACAGGTTTTGCAAGCCGGGGCCAAATTTGGTTTGAAAGGAAAAATACACGTCAATCAATTCAATGCCATAGGCGGGGTCGCCCTGGGCGTAGCGATGGGGGCCCTGAGTGTAGATCACTTAGAACAATTAACCGACGAAGACTTAAATGCGCTCGAGCAGAGTCAAACCATGCCTGTGGCCCTGCCCGGATGCTCTCTTTTTCTTGACATCCCATTTACACCAGCCAGAGCAATTATCGACCGAGGACTCCCTATAGCCCTGGCAACAGATTTTAATCCAGGATCTGCTCCTTCAGGCAATATGAACTTAATTCTATCTCTTGGGTGCATGCGCATGAAAATGACCCCAGCTGAAGCAATTAATGCAGCGACTATAAACGGAGCTTACGCTATGGGGCTTGAGGCGACACACGGATCGATTACACGTGGCAAAATGGCGAGTTTAATTATTACTGATCCCTTAAAACATTACAGCCATATCCCCTATGATTTCGGTCAAAATCATATTGATCAGGTCATTTTAAACGGGCGGCTCCTATGAACTGGTTAGCCTATATCGATCCGGAATACATCGAACAGATCACCTTCAAAAGGCATGGCGAGACTCGCCTGGGCGAACAGCTTTCACTCATTACCTCTCCTGAGGACCTCAGCGCCTCAAAAGCAAAATATTTACTGCTCGGTATCCCCGAGGATATAGGCGTTCGCGCCAATGGAGGGCGCCCTGGAGCGGCTGACGGGTGGGACGCTTTTTTAGCTCATTTCTGCTCCTTACCCCTTACGGCTCAAAGCCCATTAGACGCTATTGCCGTTTTAGGTCACATTAATTGTGAAGACCTGAACGAGCAAAGCGTTTCGCTCGACTGGCGCAACCCAAAAGATCAAAAGACCTTTGACCAGCTCATCTCGGACTTGGATCGACGGGTAACCGCTGTAATTGAGCCACTGATCGCCGGTGGTTTTGTTCCTGTAGTAATTGGAGGCGGTCACAACAATGCTCATGGTCTGCTTAAAGCAGCACGCCAGGCCATGAACCAATCCATGAATTGCTTGAATATCGACGCACATACCGATCTGCGTCCAGACCCATATCGACACAGTGGCAATGGCTTCCATCGAGCCCTAATCGATCATGATCTTAAGAAATATCAGATTTTTGGGGTTCACAAGCACACCTTATCACCGGGTATCGCCAATTTTATAGATCAAAATGAATACGTTCAATACTACTCCCTGGATCGTTGGCTAGACACCCCGATTTCAGAGCGCAATCAAGCATTCAAAGACTGGGTAGCACCAGTCATTGGTGATCACTTTGGACTTGAGGTTGATCTTGATGTCATAGCGGACATGGGCAGCAGTGCACAGAGTCCCATCGGCTTGTCTGTCGCCGAAGTCCGGAACGCTATCAGAGCCATCGCGGGTCGTGATCAAATGCGCTACGTGCATCTATGTGAGGGCGCTCCCGAATTGGGCCTCTACCCGACTCAAGTGGTTAAAACCATAAGCGCTTTGTGTCTCGACCTTATGGCGTGAACAATTTAATTTTTGTCCGCCAATAGAGGAACAAACTTACAAGAACCGAAAGTACTTTTTTCAAATTTGTTTTGAGAAACGCGCACAAAAAGTGTCATGATTTGATCCTTGTCTCCCAGGGGAATGACCAATCGCCCACCAATATTGAGTTGAGACAAAAGCGGTTTAGGCACAAATGGGGCTCCCGCGGTGACAATAATTCCATCATACGGTGCTTGCTCCGAATGGCCATTATAACCATCGCCAAAGATCATTTGTTTTGGTTTAAAACCCATTTTTCTCAATTGTAACGAGGCTTTTTTAAACAGCTCGTTTTGACGTTCAATCGTGTATAGCTCTACACCCAGAGCAACAAGAACAGCGCTTTGATAACCACTACCGGTTCCGATTTCGAGAATTTTATGACCCGGTGCCGTCTTTAATAGCTCCGTCTGTTTTGCGACCGTATACGGCTGTGAAATGGTTTGATCTGCTGCTATTGGGAATGCCTTATCGCTGTACGCGTGCTCTAAAAAACTGCTGTCCATAAAAAAATGGCGCGGGACCTGATCCATAGCCAATAATACCCGCTCGTCAGTGATTCCCTTGAGTCTTAATTTTTCAAGCAATAACTTTCGCTTTCCTTTGTGTTTAAATGAATCTTTCATATTAAGAGCTAGGCCTTAAACGCAAATCACGCGTATACGTCCCAAAACAAAACTAATAAACCAAGGGCGAATTTGGCCCGCTTGAGCCAGCTATTTTTTAGGTAAAAACGGTATCTTTGTATAAATTCAAATTGCATGTTAAAAGCCGGAGTATTTGGTGCAGGCCATTTAGGAAAAATTCATCTAAAGCTGTTACAACAAAGTCAGCGATTCGAATTGGTTGGATTTTATGATGCCGATCAAGACCTTGCTCATGACATAGAGAAAACTTTGGGCTACCCATATTTTGAGCGTCCCGAAGATCTTATTGAAGCCTGTGATTTCATCGACATTGTTACCCCGACAACCCATCACTTTGACGGGGCTATGTCTGTTCTCAACGCTGGCAAGCATGTATTTATTGAAAAGCCAATTACCGAAACTACGCAACAGGCCGAAAAGCTTATTGCTCTGGCCAAGGAAAAGGACTCAAAGGTCAGGTTGGGCACGTCGAACGATTTAACCCAGCCTTCACGGCGGTTAAGGATAAAATCGAGTCGCCCATGTTTATCGAAACCCATAGACTTGCCGAGTTCAACCCCCGAGGCACTGATGTCCCAGTAGTCCTTGATCTAATGATTCACGATATCGATGCGGTCTTGAGTGTGGTAAAAAGTCCTGTCAAAAATGTAAGTGCTAGTGGTGTTGTCGTCATCTCCGAAACACCGGATATTGCCAATGCAAGAATTGAATTTGAAAATGGCTGTGTCGCCAACCTCACTTCGAGCAGAATATCTATGAAAAAGATGCGCAAAGTGCGTTTCTTTCAAAAAGATGCCTACATATCAGTCGACTATCTCGAGAAAACCTGTGAAGTGGTCAAGATGAAAAATGCTCCAGAACAACCGGATGATTTCGCGATGATCTTGTCCAATGCTGAAGGGCAAAAAAAGCAGATTTATTTTGACAATCCGGTTATTGGATCCAACAATGCAATCCTCGATGAGTTGGAGTCGTTTGCGGATGCAATAGAAGAAAATACTGTCCCGATTGTCGATCTAAATGACGGAGCTCAGGCCCTAAAAGTAGCATTGATGATTATCGAAAACTTTAAGAATTAATACCATGAAAAATGTAGCCGTTATTGGCGCAGGAACTATGGGCAACGGCATTGCTCATACCTTTGCGCAAAACGATTTTCGCGTACAACTCATCGATGTCTCTCAAAAAGCTTTGGACCAAGGTCTGAGCACCATAGAACGCAATCTTGACCGTATGTTGTCTAAGGGATCAATAACCGAAGATGACAAAAAGCAAACTCTTGCAAATATTACCACGTATACCAATCTTGAAGAAGGTGTTGAATACGCCAGTCTTGTTGTCGAAGCAGCGACTGAGGCCCAGGAGCTTAAAATGAGTATTTTTAGAGATTTAGACAACTTTTGTCCAGATGACACAATTCTGGCCACAAATACTTCTTCAATTTCTATTACTGCTATTGCTGCGGTCACCAATAGACCTGATCGTGTTATTGGCATGCATTTTATGAATCCCGTGCCGCTGATGAAACTCGTTGAGATTATTTCGGGATACTCAACCAGCCAGACCACTCATGACACTGTAAAAAATATGGCCGAAAAGCTGGGAAAAACCCCTGTATCTGTGCAAGATTACCCCGGTTTTGTCGCTAATAGAATATTGATTCCAATGATCAATGAAGCTATATATACACTGCACACCGGTGTTGCCGGAGTCGCTGAAATAGATCAAATTATGAAACTTGGCATGGCACATCCTATGGGGCCCTTACAACTGGCGGATTTTATTGGTCTTGATGTTTGTTTATCAATTTTAAATGTGATGCACCAAGGATTCAAGGAGTCCAAATTTGCGCCGTGTCCATTACTGGTCAATATGGTTCAAGCTGGAAAGCTCGGGGTCAAAAGCAGGGAAGGTTTTTACGATTACAGTCAAAGTAAAAAGGCCGAACAAGTTGCATCAAGATTTAGATAAAATTAAAATATGAGTGAAACTGCCGGTCACAATCTCAATAAATTAAAATCTCAAATTTCTGATTCTGTCACCTTGGTTGCGGTTTCAAAGACTAAGCCCAACGAAGCCATAATGAGCGCCTATGATACAGGCCACCGTGTTTTTGGCGAAAACAAGGTACAAGAAATGACCCGCAAGTGGGATGCGTTGCCACCAGATATTCAGTGGCATATGATCGGACATCTTCAAACCAATAAGGTCAAATATATTGCCCCCTATGTTGCGCTAATTCATTCTTTAGATCGCTTAAAACTAGCAAAAGAGATTAATAAACAAGCTGGGCGAAATAGCCGCATTATTGACTGTCTGATACAAATTAAAATCGCTCGGGAGGATGAGAAATTTGGGTTTAGCCCCCAAGAAGCTCTAAGTTTTTTAGAGGGCTTAACGGCGAATCCACTACCCCATCTGCGCGTGACCGGAGTCATGGGTATGGCGACATTTACCTCAGATATGGCCCAAATAAAGGAAGAATTTTCCATCCTTAAATCATTTTATGACCAGCATAAATCACAGTATAATCTTGAGATTCTCTCCATGGGTATGAGTGGAGACTATCCAATAGCGCTTGAGCTCGGGAGTAATATGATTCGTGTGGGTAGCGCCATTTTTGGTCCGAGACAAGCCCATTAATCTCAAGACGCTTATGTACGCAGTAGTTGATATTGAAACAACCGGTGGAAAGTACAACGAAGAGGGTATTACCGAAATTGCCATTTATCGCTTTGATGGTCACAAAATCGTAGATCAGTTTGTTAGCTTAGTTAATCCCGAACGCCCTATTCAGGCCTTTGTCGTTTCACTCACCGGCATTAATAACCAGATGTTACGCCAGGCCCCTAAGTTTTATGAGGTTGCAAAACGTATCGTCGAAATAACACAAGATGCTGTTTTAGTCGCGCATAATGCCCAATTTGATTATCGAATTCTAAGGACAGAATTTGATCGATTAGGATATGAATTTGAGCGTAAAAGCCTGTGTACCGTTGAGCTATCCAAAAAACTATTACCGGGACATGCCAGCTATTCCCTGGGTAAACTTGTCCGGGCATTGGGGATACCTTTAAGTGATCGACATCGCGCGCAGGGTGATGCGCAAGCCACCGTAAAATTATTTCAATTGCTTTTGGACAGAGATATTGAAAAGGACATCGTCCAATCATCAATTCGCCTTAATCCTAAAAAACAAATTGAACCCAAGCTTCTGGAGCTTATAGCGCAAGCCCCATCCGAAATTGGAGTCTATTATTTGCGTAATCGTGAGGGCAAATTAATTTATATCGGCAAAAGCAAAAACATCAAAAAAAGACTGAACCAGCACTTTACAGGACAAGATCGAAAAAGTAAAAAACTTCAATTAGAAACAACAGATGTCCAAGTGGAGCGAACGGGTAATGAACTGATTGCCCTACTCAAAGAAAGTGATGAAATAAAGATGCACAAACCACTGTACAACAGGTCTTTAAGAAAGTCAATTTTTCGCTATCAGCTCGCTCATTTCACCGATGATCATGGCTATATCAATTTAAAAATAGAACGTACTGATCGACGAAAAAAGTCAATTACTACATTTACGACTTTTGCTCAAGCCAAATCTGCGCTATTTAAAATTACCCAACACTATGAGCTCTGTCAGAAACTCAATGGTTTATATCAAAGTAAAGAAGCCTGTTTTTCTCACAGCATTGATCAATGTAATGGTGCCTGTATCCAAATGGAATCACCAGAAGAATACAACCTGAGAGTTTTAGAATTTATCGATAAAAATCGATATCAGTCGAATGACCTATTAATTATTGATAAAGGTCGTAATATAGAGGAACGCTCATGTATTTTAATTGAACATGGAGTCTTAAAAGGCTATGGGTATTATGCGCTGAATCATCAAATTCAAAATCCAGAAATTTTGAAGTCTATTATCAACCCAATGCAAGATAATAGAGACGCCCAACACATTATTCAATCGTATTTACGCAAGAATAAAGTATTAAAGGTGATCAATCTCAATGAATGAGTAGGCGGTATTTCTGTTGTATGTTTTAAATCTTCACTATTTTTAGTCCAACAACTCTGGCTCTATGAATCAATCATCCCTAAAACCTTGGCAAAAAAAACTTCATGAAATTATTTATGAAGCAGATACACCTGCAGGAAAATGGTTTGACATCATCCTGTTGCTTTTTATACTGGCCAGTGTTCTCTTTGTCATGCTTGAAAGTGTCAAAGGACTACCCCCACTGTGGTATGATTTTTTCGTTCGTGCAGAATGGGTCATAACCATTCTTTTTACCATTGAGTACATTTTACGCATCATAACGATCAATAAACCAAGGCATTATATCTTTAGCTTTTTCGGCCTGGTCGATTTAGTCGCTATTTTTCCATTATACCTCTCGCTTTTTATCAGTGGCTCTGGGGCACTGGCAACCCTGCGCGCATTGCGTCTGTTGCGCGTATTTAGAATTCTTAAAATAACTCGATACATCAAAGAAGGACATCGTTTGAAAGAGGCCCTGAAATTATCGAAACCAAAAATCCTAGTTTTTTTATTTGCTGTATTGATTGTATCCATGATCGCAGGAACACTCATGTATCTCATTGAGGGAGACGAAAGTGGATTTACAAGTATTCCCAAAGGCATCTATTGGAGTATTGTTACATTAACGACGGTAGGTTTTGGAGATATCGCCCCGGTGACCCCGTTAGGACAATTCATCGCTTCGATAATTATGATTATGGGTTATGGCATTATCGCTGTACCTACGGGAATTGTGAGTGTCGCTTATGCCAAAACATCGATTCCCGAACCAGAGCTCAATACTCAATCATGTCCCAGTTGTAGTGCGGATCAACAAAAAGATGAAGCTAATTTTTGTTGGAATTGTGGGTGTAAATTTGACGAGCTTTAATACCAAAAGAGAATTAAATGAATAATGCACACCAAATTATTGTCGTAGTTGGGCCAACGGCTATTGGTAAAACCAAATTAGCCATTGAACTCTCACGGTATTGGGACTGCAATATCATTTCTGCAGATTCACGGCAGTATTATAAAGAAATGTATCTTGGGACGGCTGTGCCAAGTGACACTGAACTCAAATCTGCACCGCACTTTTTAATTCAACACAAAAGTATACAGGACTCATACACTGTTGGGGATTTTGAGCGAGAGGCCTTGGCGCTTATCGCCGACTTTTCAAAAACAAAGCAAAAGACCATCGTAGTCGGTGGTTCCGGCCTGTATATCAATGCTTTATTGTATGGCTTGAACGACTTTCCTGAGGTGCCAAAAGCACTGCGCGCAGAGTTAAATCAGAAATTTAAAGACCTCGGGCTCAACTGGCTTCAACAAGAATTAAAACGATTAGATCCAGATTATTACAATCAGGTAGATCTCATGAATCCACAGAGAATCATTCGGGCTCTTGAAGTGTGTATCAGCTCTGGAGTTTCCTTTTCGTCGTGGCAAACAACATCGATTAAGCAACGTCCATTTAAGTTTGTCATAATTGGAATAACTGCACCCCGTAGTGAGGTTTACCAGCGAATTAACCTACGGGTCGATCAAATGATCGAGAACGGTCTTATTGAAGAGGCACGGCAGCTTTGGCCCTATAGAGAATTAAATGCACTCAACACGGTGGGCTACAAAGAACTTTTCGAATATTTTGATAAAAAAATAGAATTAGATCAAGCCATTGACCTGATTAAACAAAATACAAGGCGCTTTGCCAAAAGACAAATGACTTGGTTCAAAAAAAATCAAGACATTCAGTGGTTTGAATCAGAATCAGAACTGGAAAAAATTTACGAGTATATCGACTCGTACCACTGGTCTTAAAGCTCTGTTTCACCTTTTACAACCAATCGGAACCCCTCGCCGTGAATATTTATGATTTCAACTTGTGGATCGACACTTAAATACTTTCGCAACTTTGCAATGTAAACATCCATACTACGGGAGGTAAAATAATTATCATCGCGCCAAATCTTTGTCAAGGCAAGTTCTCTTGGCATAAGGTCATTTTTGTGCAGTGCCAAAAGACGCAATAAGTCATTTTCTTTTGGAGAGAGTTTGATAGGCTTTTCGTCCTTGTAGGTCAAATATCTCAATTTGGCATTGAGTTTAAATGCACCAAATTTAAAGTCAAATTGCTTGCTGTCCCCTTTGGAATCAGCGCTCTTACGTTGAATAATCGCCTTTATTTTCATCAGCAATACTTCACTGTCAAATGGCTTATTTAAATAGTCATCTGCGCCTATTTTATATCCTTTAAGTACATCCTCTTTCATAGCCTTGGCTGTCAAAAAGATGATTGGCACTTCCTGATTCTTATCCCGAATTTCCTTGGCTAAGGTAAACCCGTCTTTGTAGGGCATCATCACATCGAGGATACATAAATCGAAATGATCTTTTTTAAACTTTTCAAAGCCCTCCAAGCCATTTTTGGCGTGGGTGACATCATAATCATTCATAGTCAAATAATCCTTGAGGACTGTTCCAAAATTTGGATCATCCTCAACCAATAAGATTGTTTTATTCTGCTTTTCCATAGGTTAAGAAATTAGGTCAAATTTAATGATAAACGTGCTCCCCTTTCCTTTGTCACTTTCGACAAAAATATCAGCATTGTGATCGTCTAAAATACGCTTGACGTAAGGAAGACCCAATCCATGACCTTTGACATTGTGAATATCTCCAGTGGGTTCACGATAAAATTTTTCAAATATTCTTTTTTGTACAGCCTTCGTCATACCGATTCCTTGATCAGTGACCCTCAAAATGATACTGTCTTTTATATTTTCTGTGGTGACAGTTATCTCGGGAGACTCATCAGAATATTTAATCGCATTGTCCAATATATTAACCATAACGTTGGTTAAGTGCAAATCATTGCCCAATATAGAGGACTTTGCCGCATCTAGATTCGCGGTGAGGCTACCTGTACGATTGTCAATCATCAGGGTGACATGACTTATAGCATCTTCGATTATTTCATGCAATTTGATGCGTGCCTTGGGCAGCTCTAATTGATTTTTTTCAAGCTTAGAAATACGTAACACGTTTTCTACTTGAGCATGCATCCTACGGTTTTCTTCCCGTATCATTTTCATATATCTGCTTATAAAGTCCTTATCATCAGCTACCTTGGGGTTTTTCATGGCATCCAGAGCCAAATTAATCGTAGCGATGGGCGTTTTAAACTCGTGCGTCATATTGTTGATGAAATCTGTCTTAATTCGAGATATTTGACGTTGACGCATTAGTTGAGATAGTGTATTAGAATAGGTCAATATAATGATCGAAGTGAATATCAGTGACAATAAGGCCATACCAAAAAAGGAATTAAATATTTCCTTGTTTTTATCTGAAAAATCAACATACAACTGATATTGAGCATCGAATGCATCGTTGACAAATAAAGGCACGCCATAAGTACTTTTGGGATTCAGTTCAAAATATCGAGAACGAACCTTGGTTGCCAGTTCATTGCTGTAAACGGCAAATTCAAATTTCGACTTAATCCCGCGCTCAGCGGCTTGACTTTGTATTAACTCTTGAATTTCATCAGCACTAACACGTTTGTGTAGCGGCATTCGAGAGGCGATATTTGACACGGCCTCTTCAAATTGCTTCCTTTCAAAATCGCGTAAACGGTCAAAATCGACGATGGTTTGGGTCACCTGGCCTTGGTCGTCTAGAGAACTGACAATTTTAGTAGTTGTTTTTTGATTAGTTATCTTTTTGAAAGCAATAGAATCAAACTCAAATTCGAAAAAATAAGAGGATAATTTGTAATCTTCCTCTATGATACCATCTGAAAAAATAATCGTTTCGTTCTTATCTTCATTGACGATGCGGTAGATCAATTCTGTGACATTGATATTCTCCGGGGTGTCTAGACTGTCGACAAGACCACTGTAGAGCTGATAATAATTTTCTGTTTCACGAAGTTCAATTTGCCGCGCAACATCGATAAGGAGCTGCCGTACTCCAAGTGTAAACTGATCTTCCTTGGTGGTAAATGCATTGCGTATCCAATAGCCTTGAACAAACACAATGCCCAAAAGAGAGAGCGACATCAAAACGATGAGTAAGGTAAACAAGCGTTTGTTCATATGTTAAAATTAAGAGTTTAACATTCAAGGGTCTTTTGCTTTAACCAAAACTTAACACACTGCCTAAAAGGACATCAAAACCGTGGAAGTAGATTCCAAGTTGAGCTTGGTTACAACGTCAATCAGCCTTGTGCATAACGTTTGCTCAATAAAACGTAAAGATCATAGACTTTTTGGCTTAATGATGTCAAATCGCTATTATTAATCACAAAATCAGCCAGGGGGACTTTTTTTTCATCAGCCCATTGGTACTTGAGCCTTGCTTCAACCTTTGGACGTTTTATTGTATCTCGCTGCATCACTCGTTTAATACGATCCTCCTCAGGAGCGGTCACTAAAATACTTAGGTCACAATTTTTGTGACCATTGGTTTCAAATAAAATCGCTGCTTCCTTGATCACATAGGCCCCTGTTTGCTTATTGACCCAATGCTCAAAATCCTGAGCCACTCGAGGATGAACTATTTTATTCCATTGACTTAGTAACATATCATTACCAAAGAGTTGATTCGCCACCCAAGCGCGATTTAAATGTCCATGCTTATCATAGGTGCGTGGACCCAAAAGGCCTTGTAATTCACGTCCTAATTCGGCATCATTTTGCATCAGTCTTTTTGCCGATTGGTCTGCGTTATACACAGAAATACCATGAGATGCGAACATATTGGCCACTGTGGTTTTCCCCGAACCAATACCTCCAGTAAGCCCTACAATCTTTGGCCTATTGTGTAAATTCGACATAATCTACTTTTTTATGGCTTAATTCTGGTTTGTACACGCCTTCAGGCAATGAACTAAGTCGAGGAATCATAAAGCTATCCTCTGAAATTCGCTCAGTATAGTCACAAATTAATTTAAAATTTGATTGATCGTAAAGCGCGTATTCGTTGACTGGTATTTCTATAGATAAAGTCATTGCTTCGGGAAAAATCTGAAGTTCACGACCTTTGGGGATATTAATAACTTCTATGGGTAATTCGATCTGCTTTTGGGTGTACTCTATTATTTGTGCGGACCAGATAATACTATCTCTAGAGCGACTCAGTTTGGAAGATCCCATGGACTCAAGTGGTATGGACAGGCGCATGTCTGCATTCAAATCTTCTAGTCGCATGTCCACAGTTTTAATCCCTTCAATGCTATCAATCAATTGGGACGGACCATATATGGTAATTTTTTTAGGATCAATAACAGGTATGCCAATCATTTTGAACCCTTGGGCCAAACTGAGGTCTCCTTTAAATTGTACGTCAACCTCTTTAGAGGACATGCGGTCGACAGGAACAATTAATTCATTGGTCTGTAGAGTAATCACACTTGCTACGGGCAAAACGCCATAGCAATAAGCAAGCAATTGATCTTGGCTAAATCGAATTTTATTGGGCTCCATGACACGCCCTGCAGACAGATCCAATCTTAGGGTTTTATCACCAAAAACATCAGACAAAAGCTTAAACCCATTGGCACTGACTGTGACCGTTATATCCTGTGGTGCCTGGGGCGATACAAGGGTTTGTCGCGGCACATTGGTGTACTCAATATTAAGTGTTAATTCAGCGATCAAGGGTTTTGAAAATTTTGTCAGAAACCAAATTGATGCTGCCAAAGTCAAAAAAAATAAAAAACTTCGAAGTTTTTGATTATTGTTGAATTGCAATAAACTCATAACACTATCCTTTAAAATACATATCGGGGAATTGCTGTCGCGCATCGCGTTTTAACAGTCTCAAATAAAACCACCCCACAATAAAGCCATAAGCATATGACAGTAATTGAATGCCAAATGTCATAGGAACAGCAAAAAAGGCAATTACAGATCGTATTTTTAGCATTCCTACTAGGGCCAAAATGCATAAATATATTAAGGCTATATAGACGAGCTCGGGAGAACCGAATAAAGCCAAAACAACAGAGGTAATTGCGGTAATGACCAGAATAACAGGTAACCAAAAAATCAAGGAGCCATATTTTGGGCGCATCGCGTTTAAAATACTGCGTGCCAAACCAAATTTAAAAATCTGTTTTGCATAACTCGCCCAAGTAATGCGCCTTTTGTGGAAGACAAGTGCTTGTGGAAAAAATGCTGTGTCATAACCTAATTCCCAAAGTCGTTGAACGAGTTCTGGGTCTTCGCCTGGGTGTAAATTACCAAACCCTCCGGAGGCCTCAAACGCTTGTTTACTCAGACCCATATTAAAACTTCGAGGCTCATAACGCTTAAGTCCTCGCTTATTTCCTCGAACCCCACCAGTGGTAAAAAAAGAAGTCATCACAAAGCTTATCACCTTCTGACGTAAATTAAAACTCTGATGGGCGGCATCTGGTCCCCCAAAACACTCAACGAAGGATTCATTCAGCTCTCGGTCCACTGCCACTAAATACTCTTGAGTAAGTATACAATCGGAATCTAAGATGATAAAGTAATCCCCCTTTGCACGATCCATTCCATAATTTCTTGAATCCCCTGGACCCGAGTTGTTTTTACAGAAATAAGTGATGTCCAGAGATTGAAAGTCCGATAAAACACCTTCAGATTTTAGGCTAGAACCATCTTCTACAACGACTA
>CBFIFD010000007.1:0-75591 GCA_965661835.1 Flavobacteriaceae bacterium
CAACTTGCCTTCTTTTGCAGTAAGAAAGCTTTGCCCATTCCAAAGCCATTTTTAGATAAGCTTTGTCGTATTTCTGCTGTTTTGAAGAATGTTTTTGCATGGGTTCTAAGATACTGGGATTTAATCAGTTTCTGGGGTTATAATCGCTCTAAAATCATCGGCAATGAAAGCCCAATGATCACTCCGGATAATATAAGTGACCAATCACTTTTGTTGAGGCCTAAAATACGTTGGACAATAAAACCCATTAAAAGGACAAACACCACCACCACCAGTTGTGCCCACTCAATACCCAAAGCAAAAGCGAGAAATCCCTGACCGCCGGTCCCTTCGGCTATTTGATTGAAATAGCGCCCAAATCCAAATCCGTGAATCACCCCAAAGATTAGAGTTATCAAAAATAATAGGCCTACAGCACTCTGTTCTTTGCGGTGTAATGCACCCCAAATATTATGCAGTGCTGCCGTAATGATGGTGATCGGAATCAACAATTCTATAATCGCTGCTGGAGCCTGAATATCGCCGTAAAACGCAGCGATAATTGAGGCCGTATGACCTATGGTAAATAAGGTTACTAAACCCAATAGTCGTTTCCAATGACGCCAATCATAGGACAAGGTCAAAGCCGCCAAAAATAAAATATGATCATAAGCATTAATGTCGAGAACATGCTTATGTCCTAAGGAAAAAAATAATTCAAATTCACTCATGGCCTGTGTCAATTTTGACGTTCAAATATCGCAATTTCTATTAAAAAGGCCAGCTCTGTGACGCTGGCCAAGTCTAAAAAATTCAAAACCCTCCAGAAATCACTGAAGGGTTAGTACCTTGGGTGGGAATCGAACCCACACTCCGAAGAACACGAGTTTGAGTCGTGCGCGTCTACCAATTCCGCCACCAAGGCTTAAATGGAGGGCGAAAATAAAAAATATTTTCAAAATGCGATTATTTCTGTAATGCAATTTTGTGTTTGCCCCCGTTGAAGATTACATTTGTAAGACAATTATTAACAACCTCATGTCCAAACTCACACCTCAACCAAAAATATTTGCCTGCAAGCAAAGCCAGGAACTCGCCCAATCTATCGCTAAATCTTTTGGAATTCCTCTAGGAAACGTCATCACCTCAACCTATAGCGATGGTGAATTCCAACCGTCGTTTGAGGAATCAGTTCGCGGAAGTAGGGTATTTATTATCGGGTCGACTTTTCCGAACAGCGATCACCTGATGGAAATGCTCCTTATGTTAGATGCAGCCAAACGCGCTTCTGCAAGACACATAACGGCCGTGCTTCCTTATTTCGGTTGGGCCAGACAAGATCGAAAAGACAAACCTCGAGTACCAATAGCCGCTAAACTCGTCGCTAAAATGCTTGAAACTGCTGGGGCCACGCGAATTATTACCATGGACCTTCACGCCGATCAAATCCAAGGGTTTTTTGAAAAGCCCGTCGATCATTTGTTCGCTTCAACCATCTTCTTGCCTTACCTCAAGGCATTAAATCTCGAAAATCTAACAATTGCCTCCCCGGATATGGGTGGGTCTAAACGAGCTTACGCCTATTCCAAAGCCTTGAGCAGCGATGTGGTCATTTGTTATAAACAACGGGCCAAAGCCAATGTGATAGAGCACATGGAGCTTATCGGCGATGTCTCGGGCAAGAATGTGGTATTGGTCGACGACATGGTCGATACTGCTGGTACCTTGACTAAAGCTGCAGACGTCATGATGGAGCGCGGAGCTCTAAGTGTACGCGCGATTTGTACACACCCTATTCTCTCTGGTAAGGCCTATGAGCGCATTGAACACTCGAAATTGCTCGAATTGATCGTCACGGACTCTATACCATTGCGTCAAGAATGTCCGAAAATAAAAGTCTTGACCTGCGCTGAACTCTTTGCCGATGTCATGATTCGCGTCAATCAAAACAAGTCCATCAGCTCAAAGTTCATTATGTAAGGTCACAATAGTTGATCGCTCAGCGCCACCTATATTCGCCTAACATTTGCTCAGTTTAAATCCAAAGGGCATCCTCGTGACTGTTACCAGCGAGTATTGACCTCAAAATCAGGTAAAAAAACCTGAATTCGCTTTAGCAAAAATTAAAATAAACAATTACCTTTGCCGGCCCACGGCGAGAAAAACTCGCCTCTGGGTTAATATATTTACAAAATCAAATGAAATCAATTACAATCAATGGACTCGAAAGAGAAAGCGTGGGCAAGGTAGCAACCAAAGCCTTACGTAATGCTGGAAAGGTTCCTTGCGTGGTATACGGAGGAGATGCACCCATTCACTTTTCAGCAGATGAACTTGCTTTTAAAGACTTAGTGTATACTCCAGAAGTACACACTGTCGTAATTGCACTAGATAATGGGACTAAGGTTGAATGTATCCTTCAGGATATTCAATTCCATCCGGTTACAGACCGAATTTTACACATTGACTTCTATCAAATTTTTGATGACAAAGAAGTAACTCTCGAAATTCCTGTGCGTCTTTTAGGAAATTCCAAAGGGGTGCGTAACGGAGGAACCCTACGCATAGTTAATCGCAAACTGCGTGTTAAAGCTCTTCCGGCAAATCTGCCAGATTTTATTGAAGCCGATATCACGGAAATGCGTATTGGAAATAAAATGTATGTCGGCGCTATTGATCAGGATAAATTTAAGATCATGCACGGCGAAAATACGGTTATCTGTCAAGTACGTACCTCACGCGCCGCTGTGGAGGATGAAGTTGATGATGATGATGACGAAGATGGTGAGGCAACAGAAGAGGGTGCTGAAGCCCCAGAGACAGAAGCTCAGGCAGAGTCTTAATCTCGTTACAATAATTGTATACAAAAGCATCCCTGTAACGGGATGCTTTTTTTATTTTTACCAGTAGATTTTTGTGTTAGTACACATTAAACCTCGTGTCTATGAAAAAGTTTCTCATTGTGGGTCTTGGCAATATTGGGCCTGACTACATCCATACACGACACAATATCGGGTTTCAAATCCTAGATCATTTTGCTAAGCACCATCAACTCGAGTGGCAAAGTGTAAAATTAGGCGCCCGAACAGAATACAAAATAAAAGGCCGCACTTTTATTTTGCTCAAACCGAGTACGTTTATGAATTTGAGTGGAAAAGCTGTTTTATTCCATTTAAGAAAAGAGAAGCTCGAGCCTTCACAATTATTGGTGATCACTGATGATCTCAATCTCCCTTTTGGCGCAATTAGACTCAAATCAAAAGGAAGTGATGGAGGACACAATGGCCTAAAAGATATTCAAAATACATTACAGACTTCGGCCTACCCTAGGTTTCGTTTTGGCATTAGCAACACCTTTGGTCGTGGACAACAAATCGACTATGTCCTTGGACAATGGTCCGAAGAAGAGCGTGAACTCATGCCTGAGCGATTAGAAAAAACCCTAGAAATAATTCCTTCTTTTGGGCTAAGTGGCCTTGGACAGACCATGAATCACTTTAATGGAACATAAATTAAAAGTACATAACAAATCCAGTGAATTCAATCCATTGCGCGGAAGCGTATTGACCATTGGAACATTTGATGGAGTCCATTTGGGTCATCGTAAGATTTTAAGTCAAGTCGTCGATGAGGCTAAAGCTCAGGATCTAAATGCTGTGTTGCTTACCTTTTTTCCGCACCCGCGAATGGTGGTTCAAAAAGAAACGGATTTGAAGCTACTCAACACGCTGGATGAAAAAATCGAACAATTAGAGCGGTTGGGGGTCGATCATTTAGTGGTTCAACCCTTTACCAAGGAATTTTCGAGACTCACTGCCATAGAATATGTCAGAGACCTATTGGTCAATCAGCTGAAAGCAAAAAAGATAGTAATCGGATACGACCACCGATTTGGCCGCAATCGCACCGCCAACATCAATGATTTAATTGAGTTTGGCGAAGTATTTGGCTTTGAAGTAGCCGAGATATCAGCCCAACAAAAAGACGCCGTAGCCATCAGCTCGACCAAAATTCGCAATGCCCTGGACTCAGGAGACATCGATACAGCCAACACCTATCTGGGCAGTTATTATCCGCTGAGTGGTGTGGTCATTCGCGGTCAATCTCTCGGTAATACAATGGGTTATCCTACAGCGAATTTTGTAATCGAGGAATCCTATAAGCTCTGCCCAAAGCAAGGGGTGTATCTCAGTAGCGCCATAATTGATCAAAAACAATATTTTGGTGTGACCAATATTGGAACCAATCCTACGGTAGGCGGCGTGGATCAGCGAGTTGAGACTCATTTTCTAGGGCTTGACGCTGACCTTTACGGTCGAAGACTCCAAATTAAACTGCTGAGTCGAATTCGCGACCAAAAGACCTTTCCCGACTTAAACACACTTCAATCAGCTATTGCCGCTGATATTGAGCAGGCCAAAAGCCTAATCCCAAAATTCAACGACGGTGTGGTTTAAATCAGTTGATAATATTGGACTGATCCTCTGGCGTATCGCTTTTGGCTTATTGATCGCTCTTGAGTCATTTGGGGCTATTGTGACGGGATGGGTCAAACGCGTATTGATTGACCCGACCTTTACGTTTACATTTATCGGTTTTGAATGGCTCCAACCCCTGCCTGGTTTAGGCATGTACGCCTATTATGCACTCATGGGTTTATGTGGCTTGGCAGTCATGATAGGCTTTCGATATAAATTCAGTATGACTCTTTTTGCCCTGCTCTGGACCGCGTCGTATTTAATGCAAAAATCAGCCTACAACAACCATTATTATCTTTTATGCTTGCTCTCCTGGATCATGGTTTTTCTGCCTGCCGCAAGAGATTTATCCTGGGACGCCCTTAAGTCAAAACAATACAGCAGGCACATGCCTAATTGGATCCTGATCCTCATGATCGGTCAAATCTGGATTGTATACACCTATGCCGCAGTGGCCAAAATCTATCCAGATTGGCTAAACGGCAGTGTCATCGCTATATTTATGGAGGGCAAAAAACACTTCCCACTAATCGGTCCCTGGCTGCAACATGAATTGCTTCAAAAAACGCTGATATGGGGCGGTATTTTTTTCGATGCATTAATCGTTCCAGCGCTTCTTTGGCGGCGCAGCAGGATGATTGCTTTCGTTATATCGGTCGGGTTTCACTTGTTTAATTCAGTTGTCTTTCAAATCGGGATATTCCCATACATGAGTCTTGGATTTGCTTTTTTATTCTTTAGTCCGCAAACGCTGCGTCAAAAATTTGCCCCCTGGATTCGACGATTTGAGCAGCGCTCAGATCAAAATATGAATTATGACAAAAGCCTGAGCTCAAGCAATTTTTGGGTTCCTGCGCTCATTGTCAGCTACCTTATAATCCAAACAATACTCCCATTGCGCCATCATCTGATTGAGGGGTCCGTACTATGGACTGAAGAAGGTCACCGAATGAGCTGGCGTATGATGCTACGTGCCCGCAAAGGCATCACGAGTTTTTACATTATGGAGCCAGGAACAGGCGTGAAATCTTCATATCCCTTACGCGATCTAATCACGCCCAAACAGCTCAAAATGCTGTCTTCTCATCCAGATTTTATTTGGCAAATGGCACAAAAAATTAAAGCCATAGAAGCAGCCAAAGGTCGAGAGGTTGAAGTCTATGTGCGCAGTAGGGCAAGTGTCAATGGTCGAGAGTATGCCCCCCTAATTGATTCAAAGGTAAATCTCGCCGAGGTCGCCTGGGATCCCTGGAACCACAACCCATGGATTTTGCCGAGCCCATTTTTAGGTAAATACGCACCGTAAATACATTCCTAGCGCATAAAGTCTCTCCTGGTAAGGCTAAAAGCATCTAAATTTCGCTAAATTTGACTCGCTAAACCAGCTATAATGTTACAAGTATCCCAGATTAGAGAACAGTACGAGGAATCCGTCAATGCTCTGGCAAAACGAGGGTTTGATGGCCGTGAGGTTTTTGAGCGTGTACTCAAATTGGACGAGCAAAGACGTGCCACCCAAGCCCAACTCGATGAGACTTTGGCCCAATCTAATAGTTTTTCTAAAGAAATTGGGCAGTTGTTCAAAAGTGGTCAGGTGCAAAAGGCCAATATCCTCAAAGAGAAAACCACTCAGCTCAAGTCCCAATCTAAATTACTTCAAGAACAGCTCGCCGAATCAGCCCAGGCGCTTCGAGAAATCTTGTGGACCATTCCAAATATTCCCAATGACTTGGTGCCCTCGGGAAACAGTGATCAAGACAACGAAGTTGTGCTGCAAGAGGGCGAGATTCCTGTACTTTTTGATCAGGCAGAGCCCCACTGGGAACTGGCCAAACGTTATGACTTGATCGATTTTGAGCTCGGTGTAAAAATCACTGGCGCAGGATTCCCGGTGTACAAAGGGTATGGTGCGCGTTTACAGCGTGGACTGATTGCTTACTTTTTAGATAAAAACACGCAAGCGGGGTATACCGAATACCAAGTTCCTCACTTGGTGAATGAAGCTTCAGGTTATGGAACTGGTCAATTACCCGACAAAGAAGGGCAAATGTATCATGTGACGGGCGATAACCTTTATCTCATTCCAACAGCCGAAGTTCCGGTGACCAATTTATTCCGTGATGAATTATTAAATCACAATGATCTGCCCGTGTGTTGCACTGGCTACACCCCCTGTTTTAGACGTGAAGCTGGGAGTTATGGAGCCCATGTACGCGGCCTGAATCGGCTTCACCAATTTGATAAAGTGGAAATTGTCCGTGTCGAACATCCAGATAACAGTTATGCCGCTTTAGATGGCATGATAAGCCATGTTCAAGAAATCCTGAGTGAGCTGCAATTGCCGTATCGTATCTTGAGATTGTGCGGTGGAGATCTTGGATTTACCTCAGCGTTAACGTATGATTTCGAGGTCTTTTCAACGGCCCAGGACCGATGGTTAGAAATCTCCTCGGTATCAAATTTCGAAACCTATCAAGCCAACCGTCTCAAATTACGCTTCAAGGATAAGGATGGCAAAAATAAATTAGCACACACCCTCAACGGAAGTGCCTTGGCCTTGCCGCGCGTTATGGCAGGAATATTGGAAAATTACCAAACCCCAGAGGGTATAAAAATTCCCGAAGTTTTGATTCCGTATTGTGGCTTTGATTTCATCCCCGCGCCGAATCATTAAGGTTTTTTAAGCTGGATCAAAGACCATCTCGAGACATGTGGTATCTTTAGCCTATGAGAATTTGGGTTTGTTGTCTGGTTATCAGTTTGATTTCTGCCACGAGTTGGGCACAGAAAGACCGTCTGGCAGAAAATTACTTTCAACAAGGGGAATATCAAAAAGCCCTAGGGCTCTATCAGCGGCTTGTCAAAGGGCAGCCTAGACAACCCAAATACGTTTTAGGGCTCATGCGTACCTACCAACAACTGAGTCAATTTTCTGAAGCAGAAAACCTGCTCAAAGCAAGACTCAACGGCCCTAGAGTTTATCCACTTTACTATGTTGCGCTCGCTGATAATTTTAATCGGCAACGTCAAATTGATTCTGCACAGGTCTATATTGACAAAGCCATCGATTATGCTTTTGATCAACCAAATTATACGATTTCTATAGGTAAATCACTTACTGATTTAAGTCTGTTACATTCAGCTAAAGTTCTTTATCAAGGAGTGATGCAGCGGCACCCCGACAAGAACTACAATTTACAACTCGCGCGTGTTTATGGGGAAATTGGCGAGCTTGAATCTATGTTTGACACATATTTATCGCTTATGGAGACGACACCCAGGTTTATTCCAAGTATACGACGATATCTCGAAACTTATATCACCGAAGATCGGCAAAACCAGGGTAATATTCTGTTGAAAAAAGCACTAATTACTCGCTTATCGGAGCGTCCCGACTCACTGTATAACACCTTGTTGAGCTGGTTATTTACCCGACAAAGAGAGTACAACAAGGCGTTCATACAAGAAAAAGCGCTCTACCTGCGCGGGGGTGATTTAAGTAATCTAAGACAGCTGGGGCAAACCGCTTTAAACAATCAGGAGCTCCCTCTTGCCAAAACTATATTCAGTTATATTCTCAGCTCGGCGGCAGATCCCCGGATACAACTTTCTGCTCAACTCGAGATATTGCGTTTGGATCGACGTCTGGGTGGGCGATCTTTGGAGGAAATAGAACAAATCTATACCAAATTAATTCAAGAATATCAGCCCTTTGATCAGACTCAACTCATCTTGGATTACGCAGATTTTTTGGCCTATGATAAAGTACAATCCGCAGCGGCAATCGCTCTACTCAACAAGACAGCCAATCAGTCTCAAAAGCCATACTCAGAGGGGCAATTACGCATGCTCCTGGGGGATCTCTTAGTCTTCGATGGGCAATACAATGATGCGCTAGTCAACTACGCTTTGGTTCAAAGTATTCTCAAAGATGATGACCTGGCTCAAGAAGCTAAATTCAAAGAGGCACAAACCAGTTATTTTCGCGGTGATTTTAAATGGGCCCAAACCCAATTGAAAATTTTAAAATCATCCACAGCGCAAAAAATGTCAAACGATGCGATTGCGCTCCATGTGTTAATTAATGAAAATACAGTGGATGAGGAGGCCGAACAGGCCTTAAAGGATTTTGCGGCAGCGCAACTGCTTGCCTATCAAAATAAGTACAATGAGGCCATAACAGCCCTTGAGACCATGCAAAATCAGAGTCAATCCAACCGACTCGCAGACGATGTCCATCATAGTTTAGCACAACTTTTTAGGCGTACTCAAGCCCCTGGTTTAGCCCAAGAACAATGGAAACTGTTGTTGCGTGACTATCCCGATAGTGTGTATGTTGATGATGCTCTGTACGCTTTGGCCGATCTTATGAGTTCAGAGTTTAACAATCCGCCGCAGGCAAAAGTATTCCTAGAGGAGATTATCTTTAATCACGCGGACAGTATTTATTTCATCGAAGCACAAAAGCAATACAGAGCGCTAAGAGGAGACCCGATCAATTAACAAAAATAGCATCTATGTATATTTATAACGTTACCGTCACTCTGGAACCAGAAATAGAACAGCAATGGCTCAGTTGGATGCGCCAAGAACACATTCCTGAAATGTTGGGTTTGGGTAAGTTTAAGGGCGCTTTGATGACTAAAGTTTTAACCGATCAAGATCTAGGCGGCCCCACTTACTCGATTCAATATCGTTGTAACAATAAAGCAGACCTCGAGCTCTATTACCAGGAGGATGCAGAAACCATGAGATCGCAAAGCGCCCCGTTTGCGGGCAAATTTATCGCCTTTAGAACTGAACTCGATGTGATTCAAGAATTCTCATGAGCGTCAAACCCAAAAAACATCTCGGTCAGCATTTTTTAAAGGACCTCAATATCGCTCAGCGGATCGCCGAGTTGGTGAGCGGTTCGGGCTATGATTATGTACTTGAGATTGGACCAGGTACCGGCGTTTTAACCCAGTATCTGATCGACAAGCCCTGGCAGTTAACTGCACTTGACTTAGATCAAGAATCAATCGATTACCTGAATCATCACTATGGTCAAAATAAAGTCCGGGTGCGTTATGGAGATGTTCTAAAGACTGATTTTACCGAGCTCTTTGGCCAAAGTCCATTTGCCGTGGTTGGTAATTTTCCCTATAATATTTCATCACAGATTGTTTTTAAAACTATAGAGTGGCGCCATCAAATACCCGAGTTCTGTGGTATGTTCCAAAAGGAGGTGGCCCAGCGTATCTGCGCTGGACCAGGAAGTAAAACCTATGGTATATTGTCAGTATTAACTCAGGCCTATTATCAGGCTGAGTATCAATTTACTGTTCCTCCTGGAGTTTTTAATCCACCACCTAAGGTAGATTCGGGGGTCCTCAGACTCACTCGTCACGAGCAAAACGTCCTTCCATGTGATGAAATTTTGTTTGCTAAAGTTGTGAAAATCAGTTTTCAACAACGACGTAAAACCCTTAGAAACAGCTTAAAAATCTTCAATATCTCTCAAAAACTGAAAGAAGATAGTATCTTTGCTCAGCGACCGGAACAATTGTCTGTTGCGGATTTCATTACGCTCACCCAAAAAATGGAAAGTGATGGCATTTCAACTCACTCCTGATTTCTTAGAGAACGTAGAGCAGTTGGTAGCGCAAAAAAAGCGCAAATCCATCCGTAATCTTATGGGTTCATTTCACTTCGCTGACTTGGCCGAAGTTCTCGATGCCCTTGATATAGAACACGCTACTTATCTGGTCAAATCACTCGAAAGCGACGTGACTTCTGAGGCCCTCATGGAGCTCGATGATGATTTCCGTGAAAAAATACTCGAGCGGCTTTCCCCAAAAGAAATTGCTCGTGAACTCGAAGAGATGGATACCGATGACGCTGCTGATGTGGTGTCGGAACTTGAACTCAATATTCAGCGTAAGGTAATTGACCGCATAGAAGATGCTGAGCACGCCGCAGATATTGTCGAACTACTCAAGTATGAGGAAGACACCGCTGGGGGGCTTATGGCCAAAGAACTTGTAAAGGTCAAAGATACCTGGACGACGGCCGGCTGCATAAGAGAAATGCGTCGACAAGCCAAAAATGTCACTCGTGTTCATTCGATTTATGTAGTCGATAAAGATGGTGTGCTCAAGGGGCGCTTATCGCTTAAAGATCTGCTCACCGCGCCAGAACGTGCCCGCATTGATGATATATATATTCCCAAAGTAGATTTTGTCACCGATACAACCGAAGGTGATGAAGTGGCCCGAATCATGCAAAAATACGACCTCGAAGCCATTCCTGTGGTCAGCGAATCCAAGGTGCTTCTGGGTCGGATTACCATTGATGACATCGTTGACTATATACGTGAGGAAGCCGAAAAAGATTATCAAATGGCTGCGGGGATTAGCACCGATGTAGAAGCAGATGATAGCCTGGGTAAACTCACAAAAGCTCGCCTCCCCTGGCTTATCATTGGTATGTTTGGCGGTATTGGCGCTGCGAGTATCATTGATGGCTTTGGCACCATTCTGATTGAGTTCCCGAATTTATTTTTATTTGTCCCTCTAATTCAGGCAACAGCAGGTAATGTCGGCGTTCAATCGAGTGCTATTGTGGTTCAGGGCTTGGCCAATGATACCCTAAAAGACAATATTCTAGGACGACTACTCAAAGAAACTGCCTTAGCCCTGATCAATGGCCTGAGTATCGCGCTAATCGTCCTTGTGTTCAGTCATCTATTCTTTGACACAAGTTATCTTGAGTCCCTCAGTATTGGTGTGGCTTTAGTGGTCGTGATTTTGATTGCTGCACTTATCGGAACCTTTGTCCCCATGATTTTGGACAAAAAAGGTATTGATCCAGCCGTAGCGACAGGACCTTTTATCACAACCAGTAATGATGTATTCGGCATCCTAATCTACTTTTTGATTGCAAAATTCATTTTAGGCTTCTAATCAGGACCATGAGAATTCTTCACATAGATCAAAATCATCCAATTTTGTGGTCAAAGTTGGCTAAACTGGGTTATGAGAACATACAAGGACATAACCTAGATAGATCAGAAATTTTAGCCATCATAAAGGACTTTGACGGCGTTGTAATTCGCAGTAGAATTTTTATCGATCGAGAATTTTTGGACGCCGCCACAAAACTCAAATTTGTCGCCCGAGTTGGCGCCGGGCTCGATGCGATTGATACCGATTATGCCCATCAAAAAAAAATAGCGCTCATCAGTTCTCCCGAGGGTAACAGCAATGCGGTCGGGGAACACGCCCTAGGCTTGTTACTCAATGTGCTCAACAACATTAATAGGGCAGACCGACAGCTGCGCCAAGGCCATTGGCACCGCGAGGCAAATCGCGGCCAAGAACTCTCGGCATATACCGTTGGAATAATAGGGTACGGACATATGGGCAAAGCCTTTGCCAAGACGCTTCAAGGCTTTGATTGTCCTGTTTTCTGCTATGACATCAAGTCAGGAGTCGGTGATCAATATGCACGTCAGGTATCGTTAGAAGAATTCTGGGCAAAGGTGCAAATTATAAGTCTGCATACACCATTAACGCCATTGACAGAACAAATGATCAACAGTCGTTTTCTGAGCAAATTCGCCCATAATGTCTATCTGATCAATACCGCTCGAGGACGTTCGGTGGTCACTCGCGATCTAGTGGGTGCCCTCAATGACGGAACAGTCCTCGGTGCCGGGCTGGATGTTTTGGAATATGAACACAGCTCTTTTGAAAATTTGCTTGCCCAAAAACCACCCGAAGCGCTTAAAGCCCTTCTGAGTATGGACAATGTTGTTTTATCGCCTCATATCGCAGGGTGGACCCACCAGAGCAAAGAAAAATTAGCTCGTGTGATTGTCGATAAAATAGAACACCTCTTTCCGCTTAATTAACGATAGGTCGGCAGGCTTAATGCTAATCCAAGGGTTCCTGATACTTGCGCTCAAGTTCAGCTTGAAACTCTTCCATGACCGGTTTAACCGTACTTTCTGGCAAATCTGATATCCTAATGTACATCAGGCCGTCAACGGCGTTATTAAAGAGTGGGTCCACATTAAAGGCCACGACTTTTGCATTTTGCTTGATGTATTTTTTAAGCAACACCGGCAGACGTAAACTACCCGGTTCAACCTCATCAATGATTCGATCGAATTTGTTGAGATCCGCCTCAGTAGCATCAAAAATAAAATCCTTGTCGCCGTCTTTGAGTTTGACTTTGTATTCTTTTTTGGGCTTTACGTATTGTGCGAGATATGGGTCGTAATAATTGGATCTCATAAATTCAATCATTAGTCCTTTGCTAAATTCTGAAAACTTATTTGAGATGCTCACCCCGCCTATCAAATATTTATGGTCAGGAAAACGCAGGGTCGTATGTACAATCCCTTTCCACAATAAAAACAAGGGCATTGGCCGCTGCTGATAGGTCTTTACAACGAAGGCACGGCCCATTTCAATAGATTGTGCCATAAATTCGTGCAGTTCAGGATCAAATCTGAATAGTTTTTGCAGATAAAACCCATCGATACCATATCGTTTAAATATCTCTTGACCCAATCCCATACGATAAGCGCCAGCGATTTCTTTGGCTTGATTATCCCAGAGGAATAAATGCTGATAGTAGGCATCAAATTCATCTAAATCCGTTGCATTATTGGTCCCCTCACCAATTGCTCTAAATGTAATTTCACGCAATCGCCCTATTTCTTTAACCAGATGAGGAATCTGCTCAGGACTCCCCAAAAACACCTCGTAATTCTTACTCTCTAATAATCTGCTTGACCCTTGACGCAACAAAGCTATTTCTTGTGCCATAAGCTCCTTATCTCCTGGGCCTTCAATAGATTTGGGTGCCTTTGGCAATTTGATGGTCTTGGGGATTTGCTCAATTAGTCGCTTTTTTTGATAAGGATTAGCCAATACATACGTTTTTTTGCGCAAGAACTGGGTAAAAGAATCTAAACTCTGATATTCCTTTTGGTCCGCCACAGGAATAGGTCTGCCAATACGCACCCGAATTATGCGTTGCTTTTGGGTTAAAAGCTCTGAGGGTAATTTTGCGGTGCGCAGGGTATCGCTGATTTTAGCCAATCGGTAAAAAAGTGCACTATTTTGGGCATGAAAATATATCGGGACCACGGGCACCTCAGCTTTTTTGATCAATTTCATCGCGGCTACCTCCCAAGGGCGATCTACAAGGAGCTTTCCATCGCGATAAGTTGACACTTCACCGGCCGGAAATATCCCAAGACCGTGCCCCGCTCTCAAATGCTTGAGTGCGCTTTTGAATCCCGCGACACTCCCCGCTACTTTTTTGTGCTGCTCAAATGGATTAACCGGCATTACGAAGGGTTTGAGCGGCTCGATACGATGCAACAAAAAATTGGCGATAATCTTAAAATGTCGATCGTGTTCTAATAGAAATTTTAAGAGTAATATACCGTCAATTCCACCCAAAGGATGGTTCGAAATTGTTATGAAAGGGCCAGATTTTGGCAGACGTTTGAGATCCTCCTCAGGTATGTCAAATTTAATTTCAAATTCCGTGAGCAATTGGTTGATAAACGCCAGATCACTCAGGTGTTTGTTGCGGTCGTAGATTTTGTTGAGTGTGGCGATTTTAAGCAAGCGCATTAAACCCCAACCTATCGCTGTGCCAATGAACCCAAGGTGATTCACTTTGATGGCTTTCGCTACTTCCTTTGCATTTACTAATCCCACTACCCGTGATAGATTTATTTACTTAAGCATAAAGATACACAATGTATGACTCAGTCCGCATTCTTTAGGACCAGCTGAAGGGTATTTCCGCTTTCTTGTCGCAATAAGACCTCACGGTCTTTGGTGGCATTGTGAACCATTTTGGTCGGTGCATGCCGCAAAGTTAGGAGCGTCACTTGATCGTGAATTAACACTTTAAATTGCTTTTGTAATCGGGTGACCAGCTCACTTAACCTATTGTATTTATTGTCTACACAAACTGAAAAACTAATGGCAGAATTTTGAATTAATTCCACTTTCATTTGATAGGCGTGGAGCCATTTGAACACATCACCGATATGGTCCTCCATCATAAAATTAAAGTCTAAGGCTGACAGTTGGATCAAAACCTGTTGCTCTTTCTTAATAATGCATCCGACCAATGGCTTCAATTCTGGTCCGCTCCCTACGCGCGTTCCTCGACCACTAGGATCGCTAAACGGCCTGACCCAAAGTGGTATCTCCTTGCGCTGAAGCGGCTGTAGCGTTTTTGGATGAATTACCGAAGCACCATAAAATGCCAATTCTATGGCTTCTTGGTAGGATATGTGCTCAAGCAATACAGGGTCTTTAAAGCTCCGAGGATCGGCACTAAGCACCCCAGGAACGTCTTTCCATATTGTGACACTCAATGCGTTGAGACAATACGCAAAAATAGCCGCCGTATAATCACTCCCCTCACGCCCTAAAGTAGTGGTAAAATTGTGCTTAATTTCTCGTCCTAAAAACCCCTGGGTCAAGATCATTTTGCTCGGATCAATCGTTGCCTTTATCGCCTTTTGAGTGGCCTCCCAATCTACGATTCCCTCGCGGTAATTGGCATTAGTCTTGATACAGCTTCGGACATCAAGCCACTCTAGGTCAATCCCTGAGTCTACACAGTAATGACTCACAATAGTTGTCGAAAGGAGCTCTCCATAACTGACGATTTGATCGTATACAAAAGCGTGATCCGTAGCTTTATTACGGCGTGTAAAATCACTCAGGCCTTGACGGATATTTGCTATGGCCGAAAAAACTGTGTGACTGGGTTGGTCAAACAATTCTTTGGCAATGTTTAAATGCAAATCAAAAACTTCAGATATATAGGCCTCACAATTGGGGTCATTACTGAGATAACGCTCCACGACTTGCTCTAAGGCATTGGTTGTTTTTCCCATAGCAGAAAGAACAACCACCAAAGGCTCCTCACCGGCCAATTTTAAAATATTGACCACTTGTTTGACCCCATTGGCGTCCTTTACTGAGGCGCCCCCAAATTTATATACTTTCATGAATCTAAATACGCTGTTAAGGACTGGTCAGTCATTGATACCATGCGCCACTCTTTGGACACCTCTGCTCCAGATTTCTGGTAAAAATCAATCGCTGGAGTATTCCAATCCAAGACTTCCCAATTGACGCGACGCACCTTGTTCTCTAGGGCAAATGACAAAACAGCCCGGTATAGCAAACTGCCTATGCCTTGGCCTCGAAATGCCTCTTGTACCATTAAGTCCTCCAGGTGTATGGTCGGACCTTTCCAGGTGGAATATCGTGGATAAAACAATGCCATGCCCACGATTTTATGATCCAACTCGGCGACATAACACTTAAATTTTGGATTCGCTCCAAATCCGTCACGGATCAAATCGTCGGTTGTAATCACCACCTGACTTGACGCGTTTTCAAAATCTGCCAAGCCCTGAATTAAACTCAAAATTGAGGGGGCATCATCTTGTACAGCAAAGCGAATCATTGGGTTCATTGTCATAGAAGTTAACACAAATATCGCATGTATTTATCAAAATTCCCGATATTTGAACTGATTTCCTAACCAACCCATATGACTGTCCAAAAGAACCGTACCCTTGGTGAATTCATTATTGAAAATCAAAATGAATTCAAATATTCTTCTGGAGAATTATCACGCCTTATTAACTCAATACGCCTAGCGGCCAAAGTGGTTAATCACGAGGTCAATAAGGCTGGGCTTGTCGATATTGTGGGACAAATCGGCGAGGTCAACATACAGGGTGAGGATCAACAAAAACTCGATGTCTTTGCCAATGACACCTTCATCAATACCCTGACCAATAGAGAAATAGTTTGCGGGATTGCGAGTGAGGAAGAAGAGGACTTTATTACAATTCAAGGCCGAAATGGACAAAATGACAACAAATATGTCGTGCTAATCGATCCATTAGATGGTTCAAGCAATATCGATGTGAATGTCTCTGTAGGGACGATTTTTTCTATTTACCGGAGAGTTACCCCGGCTGGAACCCCGGTTTCGATCGAAGATTTTTTACAAGCCGGAAAGCACCAGGTCGCTGCGGGTTATATCATTTACGGAACCTCTACCATGATTGTTTATACCACAGGACATGGGGTCAATGGATTTACATTAAACCCGGCTCTGGGCACCTACTATTTGTCGCACCCCAATATGTCTTTTCCGGCAACAGGCCAAATTTATTCAGTCAATGAAGGGAATTACGTTCATTTTCCTCAAGGGGTCAAAGATTACATCAAATACTGTCAAAAAGAAGAAGAGGACCGGCCCTACACCTCTCGTTACATCGGCTCATTGGTCTCGGATGTACATCGCAATATGATCAAAGGCGGAATTTACATCTATCCCAATACAGCCAAAGACCCCGACGGAAAGCTCAGGCTCCTCTACGAATGCAACCCTATGGCTTTTTTAATCGAGCAAGCTGGGGGAAAAGCTAGTGATGGGTATGGCCGAATTTTAGATATTGAGCCTACGGCATTACACCAAAGGACCCCATTTATTGGCGGAAGTATCTCGATGGTGGAGCAAGCCGAATCATTCATGCAACAATACCCCAAACCCAGCAGCGGATCAAATTAGCCGGCGCTGTAAAATTTTTACAGATAGTTTTGCCGTTGTTGCCCAGTTAGTATCTTTGTCGCCCGATGGTGCCAAGCCGCATATCCGCCTTATTTGAACAGTCTTTGCCTTGGCAAAAATTGAGGCAGCGCCTATCCGAAAATGAGGCCGTCACCAAAGTCGCTGGCCTGGTTGGCTCGGCACAAAGTCTGATAATCTCCAAAATTTTCCAGGAAGAACAACGGCCATTGGTCTGCGTGATGAACGACAAAGAGGCCGCGGCGTATTTACTCAATGACCTTGAAGGATTATTGGGTCAAGAGTATGTATTATTCTACCCAGGGAGTTATCGCCGTCCTTATCAAATTGAAGAAACAGACAACAGTAATGTCCTGATGCGCTCAGAGGTACTGACGCATCTCAATAGCCGCAAAAAACCCGCGCTTATTGTCACCTACCCTGCGGCCATATTTGAGCAGGTTGTGACAAAAAAAACATTGATACAAAACACTATAAAACTCAAAACCGGGGCCCAGCTTGATGTCGATGGGCTCAATGAATTACTTTTTGAGGCGGAGTTTAAGCGTGTAGATTTTGTGACTCAGCCCGGGGAATTTTCAGTGCGTGGGGGCATAGTCGATGTCTTTTCATTTAGCAATGATCACCCGTACCGTTTGGAGTTTTTTGAGGATACTCTAGAAAGCATTCGCGAATTTGATATTGAAACTCAGCTCTCTATTGGTCTGAACAATAAAATTTCTATAATTCCAGATGTCGGTGAAAAATCTCGGGCTGTAATGCGGCAGAGCTTTTTGTCCTATGTAGGCGATCAAGCCCTTGTTGTCCTCCAAGATCGAACATTTATTCTCGATCAAATTCGAGACCTCTTTGGTAAAGCTACAGAGTATTACGCTCAGTTGGACAGCCCATTACAATGGTCTACTCCTGAGGCTCTTTTTTATAATCCATCTCTGCTGGAACAGGACTTAAATGCTGTGCCAAATATTTGGTTAGAAACTAAAGGTACGGGGGAGCAATCTTTTTCGTTCGAGCAGACCCCACAGCCCTCATTCAATAAACAATTTAATTTACTCATTGATCAGATTAATCTAGATTACGATCAAGGTTTAACCACCCTAATCTGTTGTGGTTCTGAGGCTCAAGCAAAACGCTTTAGAGATATTTTTGAGGACAGTACTCAAGAGGTCAATGGCTACTTTATTGAGGTGTTTTCCATGCACCAAGGCTTTGTCGATAAAGCCCAAAAAATCGCTGTGTACACCGACCATGAAATTTTTGAACGCTACCATAAGTTCAAATTAAAAAATGGGTTTGCCAAAAAACAAGCCGTGAGCTTAAAGGAGCTCTCTCAATGGCAGATTGGAGATTATGTCACTCATATTGACCACGGGGTGGGTACATTTGGCGGACTACAACAAATTGAGGTTGAAGGGAAAACACAAGAGGCCATCAAACTCGTTTACGGTGATCGCGACATATTGTACTTGAGCATACACTCGCTTCACAAAATAGCCAAGTTTAATGGCAAAGACGGATCTGTCCCAAAATTATACAAGCTTGGCAGTGCCGCCTGGAAAAACCTCAAAACCAAAACAAAGAAAAAAGTCAAACAAATCGCCTTTGACCTGATTGAGCTGTACGCCAAAAGGCGCATGCAAAAGGGCTTTGCATTTGGCCCCGACTCCTATTTACAATACGAGCTTGAATCTTCATTTTTATATGAGGACACCCCGGATCAAACCGCTGCTACCGAAGATATCAAAAAGGACATGGAACGCTCACAGCCCATGGATCGACTCGTTTGTGGGGATGTGGGTTTTGGCAAAACTGAAGTAGCGATAAGAGCCGCATTTAAAGCTGTCGACAACGGCAAACAAGTGGCCGTACTAGTGCCAACAACTATTCTCGCGTTTCAACACCACAAGACCTTTTCTAAACGACTCAAAGACTTACCCGTAGAGGTAGACTATTTGAATCGATTCCGCACCGCCAAGGAACGAAAAAATATATTGGAACGACTCAAGAGTGGACAGCTTGACATTGTCATCGGGACCCACCAGCTGGTCAATAAATCGGTACAATTCAAAGATATCGGGCTGCTCATTGTCGACGAGGAACAAAAATTTGGGGTCTCGGTTAAAGACAAACTCAAAACGCTCAAAGAAAATATCGACACCTTGACTTTGACTGCAACACCCATCCCGAGAACTCTTCAATTTAGCCTGATGGCTGCTCGCGATCTATCGGTAATCAGCACCCCTCCACCCAACCGCTATCCGGTGGATACCCAGGTGGTTCGTTTTAGCGAAACACTGTTACGTGATGCCATTCATTACGAGCTCTCGCGAGGAGGACAAGTCTTTGTGGTACAAAATAGAATAGAACACATTCACGAATTAGCTGGAGTCATACAAAGACTTATTCCTGAGGCTAAAATCGCTGTGGGGCACGGACAGATGGAAGGTAAAAAACTAGAGTCCATAATGATGGGCTTCATGGAGAACGAGTATGATATTTTGGTCTCGACCACCATCATCGAAAATGGATTGGACGTGTCTAATGCCAATACTATTTTGATTAATAACGCCCATCAATTTGGGTTGTCCGATTTGCATCAGATGCGCGGTCGCGTAGGGCGCAGCAACAAAAAGGCATTTTGTTATTTCATCACACCACCCTATTCAGCCATGACCGATGAAGCCAGAAAACGCATGACCGCCTTGGAGCAATTTAGCGATTTGGGCAGTGGAATTCATATCGCTATGAAGGACCTTGAAATACGAGGAGCTGGAGATCTTTTGGGCGGAGAACAAAGTGGTTTTATCAATGAGATTGGCTTCGAAACCTATCAAAAAATATTGGCAGAAGCCATCGAAGAGCTCAAAGAAAAAGAATTCAAAGATTTATACAAAGATCAATTAGCCAAGAAAAAAGTCTTTACTCGTGACACTGTGGTCGATACCGATTTTGAATTGCGCTTTCCTGAAGATTACATCAATGGAGTCACCCAGAGACTACAGTGTTATACCGAACTAAATGAGTTGAAAAAAGAGGGAGATTTTGCGGTCTTTGAACGCAACTTAATCGATCGATTCGGCGCATTACCTCAAACGGCCCAAGACCTGTTAGAGTGCGCCAAACTAAAATCGAGTGCCGCAGAATTAGGCCTTGAACGAGTGGTCTTAAAAAATCAACGCATGATTGGCTATTTCATTCAAGATCAAGACAGTCCCTTTTATCAAACGCCCATTTTTCACAATATCATAAACGCGGTTCAAACCCATGATTCTGGGCGGATGAAACTCAAAGAAAAACAAACTAAAAACGGATTGCGTTTACTTTTGACGGTTGAACATATCCCCAGTGTAACGGTGGCTCTGAGTCATTTGCGCGGGTTACTTCAAAAGGGATAAAATGCATCTTCGATATGACTGATTTGATAGTTTGAAGGCCGCCCAACAACGGAAATCAAATCAAAACGAATCGAGAGATTCGGTGTTTTTAGTCGTTGTGCCAAACGATGTCCTGCGCGAATTAAATGCCTCTGTTTTTTTTGATCTACTGCAGCGATTGGGTCTTGCCATAAGTCAGAGGTTCTTGTTTTTACCTCGACAATGATCAATAGATTCGGGCTTTGACGTGCCACTAAATCCAGTTCAAGACGCCCGATTTGATAATTTCTATAAAGTATATCAAACCCCTTTGTCTGGAGGTATTGCTCTGCAATTCCTTCGCCCCAATGGCCTAAATCATTGTGCTGTGCCATGGACCTGTATTTCGGCCTTGTCTTGGGTAACGGACAAGGTACAGGGGAGTCCAAGGGGAATGGCCTGATTATCGCTTAAGTGACCGATGGGCGCATCAAATACGACAGGGTAGGATTCCTCAGCGACCGCAGACCAAATTATCTCTTTAGCGTCATAACCAAAAGGAATATTATGGTCATTCATGTCGGTCATACCACCGACAATCAAACCCGCCAAACCCTGGAGCATTCCGCTGCGCTTTAGCGAATACATCATTCGATCGACATGATAAAGGTACTCGTCGAGATCTTCGATTAGAAGTATCTTGCCCCGGGCAGCTATAGCATCTTGACTGCCCTGTAAGCTGTATATTAAGGAGAGGTTCCCCCCGACTACGGGCGCCTTTATGCGGCCCGTACGTATTTTTGAGACGGTTCCGGTAGACCTCGAATCGACTTGTGACAAGGACCATGCGATGGTATAATTATGTCCCGAAATAGCCTGCTTGATCGTCTGAGCGGTTTGTGGAGATTTTTGTTCCATTGCCAAAGGCATTTGAGCGTGAAGGCTTACCCAACCTATGTTTTGTAATCTAGCGTGTAGGGCCGTTATATCGCTGTAGCCCATGATCCACTTTGGGTACTTGTGAAATTCATCAAAATTGACCTGATCTAAAATTCTGATAGTGCCGTAACCACCGCGCGCGCACCAGATTGCTTTTACCTCGGGATGGTCCAAAGCCCACTGAAGATCCTGGGCGCGCGCGGTGTCCGACCCAGCAAATTGATGGTGCTTAGCCCCAATACTTTGGCCTAAAACCACTCGAAACCCCCATCGGCTAAGACAGTCTTTTGCTTGACTTAAGTCTTTCTCGGACACAAAGCGAGCTGTAGCAATAATGGCCACCAAAGCGCCATGAGTTAAGTAATCCGGTCGATTCATGATTCAAATAAACTTATTGGGAAGCAGACTAAAATTAAACAATTCTTAACAAAAGGAGTCAAATGGTTATAATTTCATAGTTTTATAACGAATCATCGCTTTTTCTATTGAATTCTGCTACAACATCTTGTAATGCGAGTACACTCGACCCTTATGTTCCGGGCACTGATAATCCTTGGGATAAGATTAAAGTAAAACATTGCTATCGACGCCTGGGTTACGGAGCGAGTTATGATGCAGTAAACTCAGCGCTAACAAACACTCCAGGAGATCTTATCGACCAAATAGTCGATGGTGCTGTCAGTGCACCGCTGCGGGAAGATCCGTTTTGGGGCTTTTATAGACTTATTGATTTTACTGATTTCAATACCGAAAACCCAGAGTATATCAATGACTTTAGAGTCGAGACTGGAAATCTCATGGTCAGTGGTGGTCTTAAGGGGCGTATGATCTTTTTTTGGTTGAACCATTTTGTGACCGAATTAGATACTTATAACTATGCGCCATACTTGTTTCAATACTACCGTACAGCAGAATTACACGCCTTGGGAAATTTCAAAGACCTTGTGCGCGCCATGGGTCTGACCCCAGCCATGCTATTTTATCTCAATGGCTTTCAAAACACAAATACAGAACCCAATGAAAATTACGCACGGGAACTCTATGAGCTTTTTACTTTGGGCGAAGGCAACGGGTACACCCAAGACGACATTGTAGAAACATCCAAAGCCTTGACCGGCTATAATCTCAGCGCGTCACCGGGTGGGCCAATTATATTCAATACGAATACTTTTTACAATGGCGATAAGACCATATTCGGGCAAACAGGAAACTGGAATTATCATGACGTCATCGACATTCTGTTCCAGGAGCGCGGGCCGCTTATCGCCCAACATATTAGTCGAAAATTATATCGATATTATGTCAGCCCTGATATCGACATTATGATCGAAACCAATATCATTACGCCTATGGCACAAACCATGGTGGATAATGATTTTGAATTGATCCCCGTGCTCAAGCAGCTCTTTAAAAGCGCCCACTTTTTTGACCAAAATGCAAATGGCGTTCTTATAAAAAGTCCTTTTGATCTGATTTTTCAGTTTGTGAACGAATCTAACTTTTCGTACAACAATGAGTTAATGGAGGCCTTTGTCTATTATGCTGCCGTACTAGGCCAAACTATGTTTAATCCACCAGATGTTGCTGGCTGGCAAGGAGATCAAGCCTGGATAGGCACCTCCACCATTACTGGGCGTTGGGCTTTGTTTAGAGCCTATTTAACCCTGCTTTTTGATAGTGGGCAAGAGGAGCGCTTTAGAACCCTGGCCATTGAGCTAACCAATAATAGTAACGACCCTGCATATATTACTAAAGTCCTCGCGGACCACTTTAATGCTCGTGAACTCTTTACTGCTTCAGATTATGACGTTGCGACCCAAGTCTTTAAATGGGAAATTCCACAGAATTATTACGATGATGGATTGTGGAATTTAAGCTGGGCAGAGGCCCCTTATCAAGTTTTGCTTTTACTAACCCACTTGGCCAACTGGCCCGAATTTCAACTCAAATAGACGGCCATGGACCCAAAAAAATATAGTTCAAAAGAAAAACACTCAGGTCAGATAAATCATGAACATCATGACCATGAGCACGACTATTGGTCACGCCGAAGCTTTATCCAAGCCCTAGGGCTGGTCGGTGGAGGAAGTATCCTCATGGGGCAACAAGCCGTGTCAGCGGCCCAGGCGACTCCGCTGACCGTAGCTCTTTCAGAAAGTCAAAATGATAATATCTTGGTCATTATTAGGCTCAATGGAGGGAACGATGGACTCAATACGATCGTTCCGGTTTATGATTACGCAACCTATGCCAATCTCCGGCCCAATATTCGACATTTTGAACCGAACTTGATGCCATTAAATGACGATTTCAGTTTGCCTGATTTTATGGGAGACCTAGAATCAGTTTGGGGAGATGGACAAATGAAAGTCGTCCATGGTGTGGGTTATCCAGATCAAAATCTCTCCCATTTTAGATCAAGCGATATATGGGCCTCGGCCGCACATGATTACGAAGAACATACCGGGTGGTGGGGACGCTATTTTGAGGACTTATATCCAGACTATCTAACGAATCCACCTGCGGCGCCACCGGCAATACAGATCGGTAATATCGGTAATTTAATATTTGATGGTTTTGATAATAATTACGCGTTCACGGTGGCAAATATTGAGCAATTACAAGCCATTGGCACCAATGGTGCGATACATGACGTAGTTGATGTGCCGGGCTGTATCTATGGAGATAAACTCACCTATTTGCGGGCTACGGCGAATACGACTTATACCTACTCAGGAGTGATCAATGATGCTTATATGGCCTCGAATAATAATGCCAACTATGGCAATGGAGATTTAGCCGAACAATTGGCCGCTGTGGCACGACTGATCAAAGGCGGGCTTGGCACAAAAGTCTATATGGTTTCGCTAGGCAGTTTCGATACACACGCAGATCAGCGTTATCAGCATCAAGCCCTGCTCCAAGATCTCTCATCAACGATCAAAGCATTTTACCAAGACCTTGCCTCCGGTGGTTGGGATCAAAAAGTACTGTCGATGACCATTTCGGAGTTTGGTCGTCGACCCTATGAAAACGGAGCCTCCGGTACCGACCATGGGGCGGCTTCACCCATGATGCTATTTGGCCCTGCACTAAACGGGAGTGGATTTGTCGGAGAGCACCCCGATTTATTGACCTGGGATGATTATGACAATCTCATTCCGTCGAATGATTTCCGCGATGTTTATGCCTCGGTGCTAGCCAATTGGTTCTGTCTTGATCCTGAAGTTATTGATTCTATTTTGCTCAACCATAATTATGAAATGCTTGACCTTGGACTCGATTGTCAAACCCTGAGTAGTCCGAGCTCTCAATCCTTGTTGCGATTTACCCATCGGCCCGTATATCAAAATAATCAAACGATTATCGAGCTTGAAACACAGCAGACCGCCCACGGCCGAATTGTACTTTACGATCTGATGGGCCGTGAGTTAGTCACCCTGGCAGACCGCATGTTTTTTCCGGGCAGACATCAAGTTGATGTGCGACAGTCTGCAGGGATTCGATTGAGTTATGGTCAATACATTTACCGGATCACATTTGCTGGCCAACATTACAGCAAATCCATAATGCTGCGATAACCCCCTGTCTTTTATTTCGACATTACACAGAATTATTGCCTCGTTTCTTCAGTCTAAAATCCTTACTTTTACGACTTATATATAAGTCGTGAAACAAACCCCAAAACGATACACCGTAACTGCAGCATTGCCCTATGCCAATGGCCCTGTTCATCTTGGGCATTTGGCTGGCGTATATATTCCTGCAGATATTTATACCCGCTATTTGCGATTACAGGGACGCGACGTAGCCTTTATCTGCGGTAGCGATGAACACGGCGTGCCTATTGCCATCAAGGCCAAAAAAGAAGGGGTCACACCCCAGGCTGTTGTGGACCGTTACCACAAAATTATAAAGCAGAGTTTTGAAGATTTTGGCATCAGCTTTGACAATTATTCTAGGACGTCCGCTCCTGTGCATCATGAGACTGCATCGGACTTCTTTAACAATCTTCACGACAAAGGACAATTTGTTGAGGAAACTACCGAACAACTTTATGATGACCAGGCCAAGCAATTTTTAGCGGACCGCCTGGTTACTGGAACCTGCCCTAAATGTGGGAATACTGAGAGTTACGGTGATCAGTGCGAGCAATGTGGCACGAGTCACAACGCTACGGACCTGATCAATCCCAAGAGTACACTCTCTGGAAGCACTCCAGTATTGAAACAAACCAAACACTGGTTTTTGCCCTTAGATCAACATCAGCAATGGCTTAAAAATTGGATTTTGGACGAGCATAAATCTGACTGGAAGCCCAATGTATATGGGCAATGCAAGTCATGGATTGATGATGGCTTGCGCCCTCGAGCGGTAACTCGTGACTTAGATTGGGGTATCCCCGTTCCGGTAGATAATGCACAAGGCAAAGTACTATATGTTTGGTTTGATGCCCCTATTGGGTATATCTCTGCAACCAAAGAGTGGGCGGATAATAATGGGATAGATTGGACCCCGTATTGGAAGAATTCAGAAACCAAACTGGTTCATTTCATCGGCAAAGACAATATTGTCTTTCACTGTATTATTTTCCCAAGTATGCTCAAAGCTCATGGAGATTTCATACTCCCTGACAACGTACCGGCCAATGAATTTTTAAATTTAGAAGGGGATAAAATTTCAACAAGTCGCAACTGGGCCGTATGGCTGCACGAGTATCTGGTAGACTTTGAGGGCCAACAAGACGTCTTGCGCTACACCCTCACCGCCAACGCGCCAGAGACCAAAGACAACGACTTTACTTGGGCCGATTTCCAAGCGCGCAACAACAACGAATTGGTGGCCATTTTTGGTAATTTCATTAACCGGGTAACGGTGTTGACGCATAAATACTACCAGGGTGCAGTGCCTCAGCCCTATGAACTCTCGCAGGAAGATGAATTGATTCTGAATCAACTCAAAGCGTTTCCCGATGTGATTGCAGATTCGATTGAGCGCTACCGTTTTAGAGAGGCCCAATCTGAATTAATGAATGTCGCCCGAATGGGAAATAAATATTTGGCTGATGCCGAACCTTGGAAGCTTGTCAAAAGCGATGAGAAAAGAACGGCCACGATCATGTACGTTGCCCTTCAGATTGCCTCAGCTTTGGCCGTACTCAGCGAACCCTTTCTTCCATTTACCTCAAATAAGTTAAAGACTTCGTTGGGGCTGAATAATCCAGATTCATCTCTCGGTTGGAGCCATATCGCAAAGGCCACAACTTATCTCCCCACGGGACATATCATCACAAAAAGCCCGCTGTTATTCCGTAAAATCGAGGATGAAGAAGTCGAACAACAGCGCAATAAATTAGCCCAAACAAAACTAAATAATCAGCCCATGGATGATCGCCACACGCCTCAAAAAGATCTTGTCAATTTTGATGATTTTACCCAAATGGACTTTCGAGTGGGTACGATATTGAGTGCAGAAAAAATGCCTAAAGCCGATAAACTTTTGGTCTTAAAGGTCGATGTAGGTCTCGATCAACGGACTATTGTGTCTGGCATTGCTGAGCACTTTAAACCTGAAGAAATTATTGGCAAACAGGTTTGCGTTTTACTCAATCTTGCTCCGCGGAAGATTCGCGGCACAGAAAGTCAAGGGATGATTTTAATGGCAGAACAAGAAGACGGCGCCCTTTGTTTTTTGAGTCCTGATCAAGCCATTAAGTCTGGGGCTACGATTCGCTAAATGCATTGATACAGGGCCAAAACGCTCGAGCTCGGTAGCTTCTGAAAAGGCTATACTATTTTGGTGCTAATGATATTGACCGGGCAGGCCTTTGCTGCTTCACAACCAGATTCGTAAACCGAATCATCCGGTGTTTTGAGCGTATAAAATCCCTTTTTTTCTTGAGAATGCAGCAAGACACTTTTGCCGTCTTTTTTAGACATTTGAAACTGCTCAGGAGCAAGTTCAACGCAGTAATTACAACCGATACACTTTTGTCTTTGTAAGGTGATTATAACCATACTTTTGGGCGTTATGCCGTGGCGTACTCAGTTTTGACCACTTTGTATAACTTATCGGAGGGACGGATCCGGAATGACAATGGAACGGTAATGCTGTCTCCTTTGGTCGCCGTTTCTTGAGCCTGGTCATTAACCAGCATTTCTGAGAGCTCGAGTTCCTGGGCTCCTGTGGTTGGTCCTTGAATAAGGATGGTGTCGCCTAATTTTAAATCGTAGGCCTCTATTTTAAATTCCCCAATATTGGCCTTTGGAAAAAAGTGAACGCCTTTGCCGACATATACTTTTTTCTGGGTGGCCTTTGACCCATTAACCTCGCTCCATTCACCGAGTTTTTGACCCAAATAATATCCACTCCAAAAACCGCGATTGTATACTTTTTCGAGCGCGCCCATCCACTGAGCAACGCGCTCTTTGTCAAAGGTTCCTTGGGTGTGGGCGTCAATCGCCTCTCGATAGGTTTGGATCACTTTTGCGACATACTCCGGAGCACGACCACGGCCTTCTATTTTGAGAACTTTGACCCCTGTATCGATAACTTGATCCAAAAAATCAAGAGTACACAAATCTTTGGGCGACATCATATATTGATTGTCTAGTTCAATTTCAAAGCCACTCTCCTGGTCGATTACTGTATATTTCTTGCGGCAATTTTGTTTGCAGGCCCCACGATTTGCCGAGGAGTTATGAGAATGTAGACTCAAATAACATTTGCCCGAAACAGCCATACACAGGGCTCCATGACCAAAAATTTCTACTTCGACCAGTCTTCCGCTTGGTCCGCGGACATCATCACGCTCAATTTGATCGATTATTTTCTTCACCTGGCGCAAACTCAATTCACGACTCATGACCATAGTATCGGCAAACATCGCATAAAACTTCACAGTTTCGATATTGGTGATATTGATTTGCGTTGAGATGTGTATCTCCATACCGATTTGACGCGCATAAGCAATTACGGCTTGATCCATCGCGATTACGGCAGTTATTCCTGCGCTTTTAGCCGCATCCAATAGGGTTTTGATGATTGATAAATCGTGGTCATAAATAATGGTATTTAAAGTCAAATAGGTTCTGACCTTCTCGGGCTCACATCGCTTGACAATTTCAGGTAAGTCTTCAATTGTAAAATTAATACTCGCGCGGGCGCGCATGTTGAGTTGGTCCACACCGAAATAAACAGAATCAGCGCCGTTATCGATTGCAGCCTGCAGCGATTCAAAATTCCCTGCGGGGGCCATTAATTCTATAGTGCCATTTTCAGTCATAGCCTGAGCATTATTTCGAGCAAAGGTAGTAATTGCCTCAAACTAATCGTATAAAAATCTGAGCGGCATACGCCGCCCAGATTACAATCAAACTTATAGCATAAGCAAATTATGGCAATGCACCTCAGTGGCATAGCGTCTTTGACCCTCTGGATCATCCCAAGAACGGGTGACGAGTTTACCCTCTAAAGCAACTTCCTTTCCTTTGCCTAAATACAGCTCTATCAGTTCGGCGGTTTTTCCCCAAGCAACCACATAATGCCACTGTGTGTCAGTAATGCGCTCTCCTTTATTGTTTTTGTAACTCTCATTAGTTGCCATTGAAAACTTTGCGAGCTTTCGGCCTGAGGCTACCGTTACAATTTCTGGATCATTGCCCAAATTTCCGATCAACTGTACTTTGTTTCTTAACGTACTCATAATTCTAATTTTTAAATATTAAACAGTTAATAATGCCTGCCAATAGACAGATTGACCCTGCAAAACTCATAAATCTGGGGATTAAGAATTCACTTTTAAACGTTTAATTTTAATGCAGTATGAATGAATTTATAAATTCGGACTTGGGCAATTTTTGTATCTTCAAACACATCATTGGCGAATCCCAGCTCGCCGAACTAATTAAACTGAATCAAGACACCTGAGATCATGAGTCATTATCATCTAAAACATTCCGAAGCCTATCATCAAGCCTATCAAGAGAGCGTAGAACATCCTGAGGCTTTTTGGAATGAAATCGCAAAGCGTAACTTTTTATGGAAAAAATCATGGCACAAAACATTTGAATGGGATCAAAAAAACAGCAAAGTCCAATGGTTTTTAGGTGGGCAGTTGAACATCACAGAAAACTTGCTGGATCGACATTTGCCAGATAAGGCTCATAAAACAGCCATTATATTCGAACCAAATAATCCTGACGAACCTCAGCAAGAAATCAGCTATGCTGAACTGGCCAGATCGGTAAATAAAATGGCGAATGTTCTCAAAAATCAAGGGGTACACAAAGGAGATCGAGTGTGTATTTATCTGCCGATGATTCCAGAATTGGCCATTACTGTATTGGCTTGTGCACGAATCGGCGCCATACACTCTGTTGTATTTGCTGGTTTTTCGGCTACCGCACTAGCCGCGCGCATCAATGATTGTGATTGCGCTTTGGTCGTTACAAGTGACGGGAGCTTTCGCGGAGCCAAAACTATAGACCTTAAGAAGATTGTGGATACGGCCCTTGAAGAATGCCCAGGGGTAAAAAAGACTTTGGTTGTCGCCCGTACCAATCACAAGATCAACATGACACCCCAGAGAGATCTGTGGCTGGCTCCGCTGTTTGATCAAGCTGATGACGAGTGTTCAGCAACAATTATGGAGGCCGAAGACCCATTGTTTATTCTTTATACTTCAGGATCTACAGGCCGTCCAAAAGGGATGGTCCATAGCTGTGGCGGATATATGGTTTACTCAGCGTATACCTTCAAAAACGTATTCCAATACTCTGAAGACGATATTCACTGGTGTTCCGCCGACATTGGTTGGATCACTGGCCATAGTTATATTATCTATGGTCCACTGGCCAATGGTGCAACTACCGTAATGTTTGAGGGTGTTCCTTCATATCCTGACTATAGTCGGTTTTGGGCGGTCATTGAAAAGTATAAGGTCACACAATTCTATACAGCGCCTACCGCTATAAGGGCACTGGCCAAAGAATCATTGGACTTTGTAACCCCACATGATTTATCCAGCCTCAAAGTATTAGGAACTGTGGGAGAGCCCATCAACGAAGAAGCGTGGCAGTGGTACTTTAAACATATTGGTCAAAGTCGAGTTCCTATTGTCGATACTTGGTGGCAAACCGAAACGGGTGGAATTATGATCGCACCATTACCCGGAATAACAAAAGCCATTCCCACCTATGCCACGTTACCTTTACCTGGGATACAGCCCGTATTACTCGATGAACACGGTAATGAACTCATAGATTCCGAGGCCTCAGGTCTGTTATTCATCAAGCATCCCTGGCCTTCTATTGCACGGACGATATGGGGGGATCATAAGCGTTATGTTCAGACTTATTTTGGTGCACATGCCGACAAATATATGACTGGCGATGGAGCGACACGCGATGCTCAAGGAAACTATCGCATTACCGGACGCGTGGACGATGTTATTATCGTCTCAGGACACAATTTAGGAACAGCACCTATTGAGGATGCCATCAATGAACACGCCTTGGTCGCTGAGAGTGCGGTTATCGGGATTCCACACCCCATTAAAGGAAACAGTCTCTTTGGATTTATCATTCTCAAGCAAAACTCTGACTCAGAAACGGATTTAAAACAACAAATCAACGCGGCGATCACGCAACAAATCGGTCCAATTGCTAAACTCGATCAAATGGTCTTTACCAAGGGACTCCCCAAAACACGAAGTGGTAAAATCATGCGGCGAATTTTACGCAACATTGCCCAAAATAATTTTGATTCTCTCGGCGATACCAGCACACTTCTCAATCCGGAAATAGTCGACGACTTAATTCAAATGATGCAAAAAAATAACTGATTTAAATTAAGGTACGGTTTTTGTAGTTAGGGAGTCCGTGGCAAATAAACCCTAATCACTAGTTTGCACCATGCGTTTCGTCGTTTATCTATTGAGCCTTATTTACTGTTGTTTTGCGTCAGCGCAAACCCTAACTGTATTAGACCGTAAATCAAATGAGCCTATAGTTCATGCAAGCCTATTAGATACTGTGAGCAACGCCTATACTTGGACTGACTTCGAAGGCAAAGCGAGTTTCGAAAATCTCTCAAAAGAAGCCTTTTTATCAATTCAAGCCTTAGGTTACGAAGGCCGAGCATTAAGCCTAAAACAGTTGAGTGCTCATAATTATCTTTTGTTGCTGGACGCTAGCAATACAGAGCTGGATCAAGTCGTTGTTTCAGCCACTAAATGGCGGCAAGCGCGAGACAAAAGTCCCTTGAAAGTCGTCAGCCTCAAGCCTGCTGATATTGCTCTTCAAAATCCACAAACTACAGCCGATCTCATCGGAAATTCCGGAGTAGTTTTTATTCAAAAGAGTCAGCAAGGTGGCGGAAGTCCAATGATTAGGGGATTCGCGGCCAATCGCTTGATTTATACCGTAGATGGTGTGCGCATGAACAACGCCATCTTTAGAGGCGGGAACATACAAAACGTCATTTCATTGGATGCGCTGTCCTTACAAAACGCAGAGGTGCTTTTGGGACCAGATGCTGTAGTTTATGGGAGTGATGCCATCGGCGGGGTGATGAGTTTTGAGACCCTAGGGCCACGGTACGCCAAGGACGAACAAGTTTCAGTTTCAGCACGGGGACTCACGCGTACAGCCTCGGCAAATTTTGAACGAACCGCTCATGCAGACCTCCAGCTGGGATCTAAAAAATGGGCCGTTACCAGTAGTTTTACAAGAACTAGTTTTGGAGATTTACGCCAAGGGAATAATGGCCCTGACGACTATTTAAGGCCTTATTATGTCAGTCAATTCAGCGGACAAGACTTGATCGTTCCTAACCCTAACCCTAACCGTCAAGCGCCCTCTGGTTATGGTCAAAGTAACTTTATGCAAAAGGTGTTTTTTCGGCCGAATTCTAAATGGGATTTCAGTTTGGCCTACCACCACTCCGAAACCTCTGCATTTAGCAGATACGACAGGCAATTGAGAATTGTAAATGACTTGCCGCAATACGGTCAATGGGATTATGGACCACAAAAGTGGACGATGAATCAATTCACGGCCAATCATACAAAAGTCCGTGGGATATTCTCCGAAATGACCTTGAGGCTGGCAGAGCAAAATTTTCAAGAAAGTCGCATCACTAGAGCCTTTAATGACCCCATACAGCTGCGCCGATCTGAGGATGTTGTCGCTTATTCAGCCAATCTCGATTTACGTAAATCGATCAGTACCAAAGGGGAATTATTTTATGGTATTGAATGGGTATTGAATCAAGTAAATTCAATAGGCGTTGAAACCAATATCGATAACAATACAAGTGCAGCTGGTCCCGCACGATATCCAAAATCAGATTGGACATCTTATGCCATTTACCTCTCCTATCAACATCAATGGAATTCCAAATTAATGACTCAGGGCGGACTGCGCTACAATGGTATCGGCCTTGATGCACAATTCGATACGCGCTTTTATCCGCTACCATTTGATAACGCCAAACTCGATACAGAGGCGGTTACCGGAAGTATTGGCCTAGTTTATCAACCCTCTTCTCTTTGGAATTTCAGGGCAAACGTGGCTACGGCATTTAGAGCCCCTAACGTCGATGATATCGGTAAAATATTTGATTCAGAGCCTGGCTCAGTTGTGGTGCCTAACCCTGATTTAGTTCCTGAATACGCGATAAGTTGGGATTTTGGTGTCGCACACATGCTCCACAAAAAATTAAAACTTGATTTCAGTGGCTACTTCACTCAACTCGACAATGCACTTATGCGCCGTGATTTCACCTTGAATGGTGACACAGAGATTATCTATGATGGTGTTTTAAGTCGTGTTCAGGCCATACAAAATGCAGCACAGTCACGAGTTTATGGAATACACACCGGTGTAGAACTAAAACTTCCTTCTGGCTTTGCACTCACCTCCGATCTCAACTGGCAACGTGGTACGGAGGAAATGGAAGACGGAACAAGCAGTCCCGCACGGCACGCCGCCCCATGGTTTGGTGCCACACGACTCTGGTTTCGCGCCGAGAATCTAGTGATTCAAGGCTATTCGCAATACAGTGGAGGGCTTAGTTATGATAAATTAGCTATCGAAGAACAATCAAAAACAGATATCTATGCCCTTGATGCTCAAAATAGGCCATATGCCCCTGGTTGGCAAACCTTTAATGTCAAAGCTCAATATTCACTAGACGCTCATATCGACCTCATCGCGGGTATTGAAAATATTACCGATCAGCGTTATCGAACCTATAGTTCGGGTATTTCAGCCGCTGGGCGTAATCTAATTCTGGCACTTCGGGCACAAATTTAATTTCAATGCTTATTTTAGGGTGATGAAAAAACTGATCCCATTAGCTTTAGGTCCCATAATAGCTGGGGCAATTCTATTGCTCCCAGAGCCGCTTTTTAATCCATTAATGGATAAAATATTTGCTGGAAGTTTATGGATGGTGATCTGGTGGATCACCGAAGCGGTCTCCATTTCAATTACGGCGCTTTTGCCGATTGTTTTATTTCCGCTACTTGGAATCAATTCGATTGGTCAAATTACCGTTCATTATGCCAATCCCATAGTATTTCTATTTTTTGGAGGATTTGTGATTGCTCTGGCTCTGGAAAAAGTAGCCCTTCACAAACGAATGGCGCTTCATATATTAAAGCTAACGGGGCCACGCGCCAATGGTGTCGTATTTGGATTTATGTTGGCTACGGCACTGCTTTCAATGTGGATTTCTAATACTGCCAGCACGGTAGTTATGCTCCCTATGGCCCTTTCTGTATATGCCTTAGTCAAACAAAGAACGCGACAAAACAAGAAAAAACTCAAGCGCTTTGCCCTGAGTCTCATGCTCGGTATTGCTGCGGCTGCTAATATCGGAGGAATGGCAACATTAATTGGGACCCCGCCAAACAGTGTCATGTTGGCCTTTTTAAATAAGCAGTACCAAATAGACATTGGATTTTTTCAATGGATGACTTTTGGGGTCCCGCTTGCGGGACTACTGTTATTGATCGCTTACTGGATCATCGTACGATTGACCTATCCAAGCGGCCTTGGATTATTGGATAGTGCACACGAGATTATTGATGCCGAACTCCAAAATCTTGGCCCAATAAAACGTAAAGAAAGAGCAGTGCTCACTCTATTTTTGCTGACCGTTACAGGATGGGTCCTCAGAGGACAAATCAATGAGTGGTGGCCCTCGTTAGCCTTAACAGATACACATATTGCGATGCTTGGCGCTTTGGCACTTTTTACCATTCCGGTAAGTCAAGGAAAAAAGCCCTGCGTGCTACAGTGGGAGGACACGGCAAAACTCCCATGGGGGATTTTAATCTTATTTGGTGGTGGGCTCGCTCTTGCCAATACCCTTGCGCAAGGTGGCATTATCGATGCAGTTCAAGTCTTTATCAGTCATCAAAATCAGTGGTCTGCATTGCTGATTCTCATTGCTTTAGTCACCTTGGTTTTATTTCTAACAGAGCTTATGAGCAATGTAGCCTTGGTCACTGTATTTTTGCCTGTAATTGCGGGGATTGCTTTAGGTTTGGAACAACCCTTATTAACCATGGTCATCCCTATTACTTTGGCCTCGAGTTGTGCTTTTATGTTGCCTATGGCAACTCCGCCTAATGCTATTGTTTTTGCCAGTGGTCATATCAGTGTGGCCCAAATGGTGCGATCAGGATTTTGGTTGAATCTAATGTGTTTGTTGGTGATTTTACTTTTGAACCAATTCTTATTGCCCTATTTTTTCTAAAACTCTCTTTCCCTCCGTAACTTTGCCGCCTATTTCAATGCTATGAAACACACCAAAGAAGAAAGATTTCAAAAACACGTGCTGTCGAAATATCAAATTTACAACAGCATCTTTATGACCTTGCCCTTTGATTCAATTAACAAAACTGGGGTCCTTTTACCTCTTTTTGAGGAGCTTTGTGTCTCTGGATACGAACAGGGGAAAAATCCAACCGAAATTGTCGAGGAGTTCTTTGGTAAATACTGCCCCGACTTTGATAAAAAACAAAGCGTAGACCTCTTGTTTAACTTCATCCAGTACATTGAGCGACAAGTTGTTTTATTTGATGCCCTAGAAGAGGCTTCTTTTTCAATCATAAATAATACAGAAGGACGAGGAACCCTGCGCAGTATCAAAGATGAGGCTCATGAAAAAAATCAACGAGAGGCCCTCAAAGATTATCTTAAGCGATTCAAAGTACGGCCTGTTCTAACGGCCCATCCCACACAATTTTATCCTGGTTCTGTCCTCGGTATTATTACGGATTTAGCCAAAGCTATTCAGCACAATAAACTGGATGAGATTGAATTACTTTTAGCTCAGTTGGGCAAAACTCCTTTTTTCAAAAAGTCAAAACCGAGCCCGCTCGATGAAGCTGTAAGCTTAATCTGGTATCTCGAGCATGTATTCTATCATGCGGCGCACAATATTTATAGATTCACCAAAACACACATTTTTGATGGGGAAGAGCTCCCAAACGAACTCATCAATCTTGGATTTTGGCCCGGCGGGGATCGTGATGGCAATCCTTTTGTTACCTCCGAAATAACTCTTGAAGTCGCGACAAAGCTTCGCCGCGCGCTGATGAAAAATTACCATAAGGATGTGCGCAAAATGAAGCGCCGCATTACGTTCAACCAGGCCGAACCCATCGTGATTCGATTGGAACAAAAGCTCGCCGAGGAACTCAATTCAAATACGACTATTGAGGGAGATCGAACAGAGGAATTTCTGGATGAATTAAATGCCCTAAAGCAAATATTAGAAGTGCAGCACGAAGGGCTATTTGTCTCTTTGGTGGATGAATTGATTGAGAAAATGAAGCTTTTTGGATGTTATTTTGCAACCCTCGATATTCGTCAAGATTCACGCATACACACTAAGGCCATAATGGCCATTGCTGAGTCGTATCCCCAGCTCATTCCCGCGAATTACCTCGAGCTCAATACAGATCAAAAAATTACACTTCTGGGCCAATTAAATGGTTGTATCTCGGCCGATAAAATTAATGACCAGATGGGGCAACAAACTTTGGCCTCAATTTATGCCATGAAAAGTATTCAAGCCAAAAATGGCGCTAAAGCTTGCGAGCGTTATATCATAAGTAATAACGGAAGTGTTGTAAACGTCATGGAGGCCTTTGCCATGATTCGACTCTGTGACTGGAAAGAGCCCAACTGCGACGTAATTCCGCTGTTTGAAACTATCGATGACCTCAAAGATGCCGATAAAGTGATGGAGGCGCTCTACACCAATAGTGAATATCAAAAACACTTAAAAAGACGTGGTAATCGACAATCTATAATGTTAGGATTCAGCGATGGCACCAAAGATGGCGGCTATCTTATGGCTAACTGGGCTATTTATCGGGCTAAAGAACGACTTACCCAAGTCTCTAGGGATCATGGCGTTACGGCCCTATTTTTTGACGGTCGCGGCGGTCCACCAGCGCGTGGAGGGGGCAAAACACATCAATTCTATGCTTCATTGGGTAACACTATAGAGCATGAAGAGGTTCAGCTGACTATTCAAGGCCAAACCATTAGTTCTAATTTCGGAACCTTGGCCTCTTGTCAATACAATCTCGAACAGCTCATCAGTTCGGGAATCTCCAATGAGGTCTTTGCCCCAGATCAAGCCAACATAAGTGCTGAGCAAAGGCTTATTATGGAACAATTGACTGAACTCAGCTATACGGCTTATCAGGATTTCAAAAACCACCCGAAGTTTTTGCCGTATTTAGAGCGTATTAGCACCTTGAAATATTATGCCAAAACCAACATTGGAAGCCGACCGGCCAAACGAGGGGGTAGCGATCAACTGAATTTTAGTGACCTTAGAGCGATTCCATTTGTAGGCAGTTGGAGCCAGCTCAAGCAAAATGTGCCCGGATTTTACGGTGTTGGTATCGCTCTAGATACCTTGAAAGCCCAAGGAAAATTGGCTGAGCTCCAAGATCTGTATAAAACTTCGGCATTTTTTAGAACCCTACTTGAAAATAGTATGATGAGTTTGAGCAAGAGTTATTTTCCGCTCACAAAGTATCTAAAAGACGATCCCGAGTTTGGTCCTTTTTGGCAACTCATTTATCAAGAATACTTGCGATCAAAAGAATTACTGCTAGAAGTTTCTGGGTTGGAGCAATTAATGGAAGACTCTCGAGCGATGCGCGCTTCTATTGGTGTGCGGGAGCGTATCGTATTGCCCTTGTTAACCATACAACAATACGCATTGCGCGGCATTCGAGGCATTCAAAAACAAGGAGGAGATGACCAAGACTTAAAGGTCTATGAGAAAATGGTCACCCGATCACTATTTGGTAATATTAATGCCAGTCGTAATAGTGCCTAATTTCCATTAAAATCGACTTCAGGTCTATCCAAAAACCTGGCGGTATATTTCGATTGATTTAGGCCGCTTGAATCCTATCGCGTGTAACTGCATATAATCCATGAGTAAATCGAGCAACACCCTTCTTTGTGCTGTAGTTGTTTTCCATTGGGTCAATTTTGCAAACGAGGTTTCAGCCAAAGTGTAAAGGTCTTGTATGACCTCGGGGCTATAAGTCGAGCCCATTGCTAAATGCTGAAACACACCTTCTTCCATATTGAAATACGGTAAGCGCTCAGGTTGAAAATCAGGATAACATCCCAAATGCTGTTGTAATTCCAAAACAATTTTTAGATGGAAATTTAAGGGCATTTCTGTAGCATCAAGGGCCAACAAGGCGTCGCTAATAAAGGAAAAAAGAGGAGGGTTTGATTCTTGTTCCTGCAGGGTCATTTTAAATACCTCTGCTAAAAATAAAGCCATAGAGCTCTTGATAATATCACTGTGCAAACTTGTGTAATGCATCGCCACTTTGGCTTCTGTGAGCCGCTCTAATTGACCCTTATCCTTGTGCTTAGCCTCAATCTGGAGTTGGGTCAACGGTTGGAACATCGCTGGCCTAAATGGTCCTCTTTTTGATTTTTGCAATCCACGAATCATATAACTCCTCAATCCTGAAGATTCTGTCAACATTTTGACAATTACGTCAGATTCTCCGTAACGGACTGTGGAAAGAACTAAGGCCCGCGTATTCACCCTCATCAGCGAACAATCATAATTTTGAGAACCTTTGTTTCAAAGGCATCCTCAGAAGTGATCAAAACCAAATAAACCCCAGAGGCAACTCTATGACGTCCAAAAGCGCGGGTATCCCATAAAATACTTCCGCCTTGGCTTTTGTCTTCAAATACCAAGTTACCTTCGATATCTGTTATTTTGACATTTGCCCCTGCCGAAAGCCCGTCGACAGTAACCTGGCCTTGAAACCCTGGACGAACAGGATTGGGATAAACATACGCCTGGGATAAATCATCACGAGGGTCGGTGGCAGAACCCTCAAAGGCCACAAGACCCTTGGTGGTGGCAAAATAAACTGTTCCAGTATCGCCATCGATGGCTATGTCTTGTACATTGTCTGAAGGTAATGGCGAGTTCTCTTTGGTAAATCGAAGTAACGTCTCTTGACCATTCGCTGATAGATAAAAAACGCCCGAGGTAGCCGTAGCAATCCATTTGTTATTGGATCCATCGACTTCAATGTCGGTGACCGACTGCTGAAATAATAACTCCTGTGGCACCCCTTCTTCGAGTATAATAATTGGTTGAGCCTCAACATTATTACCACTTTGAAAAAATCCAGTCGTGTTATAAAGTACACGTAATCCCTCACGAGTCCCTAGCCAAAGACGATTGTTTTTATCAAAGGCTAAACTACGGACATCTGTTGACGGTAAATTACCGTTACCGGAACCCTCAGTGATACGGTTGAAACTATTGGCGCTGGGGTTGAACCCAATAAGTCCATTTTCGGCCGAGCCAAAAAAGATGTATCCTTCACGACTGATCTTTAAATCTGTCAATGCCAATTCATCCTCTGCATTAATGATTCCTGATAAGTCAATTTTGCCAATTTGGCCCGACGGACTTAAACGCAATAATCCTTGGTCAATTTTTGATTGAACAAACCACAAATTATTATCGCGATCAAAATCAGACCCATAAATCCGTAGTCCTGCTCCGGGATTATCCACAGGTATTGTCAGACTACTCGTGTTTTGATCATAGAGAATCTCTGGCACACCCGAGGTTATTTTGAGCAATCCAAACTGAAAAGATGAGGCAAATACTTCTTCGGGATTCAGGGGGTTAATTTTCATGTGTACGATGTCACTCGCCCCAAAAAGATCAACAGCAGGGATATTATTCCATTGATCATTTTTGAATTGACTGAGTCCTCTGTAACTCAAGGGAAATGGATTGAAGCTTACCGTGACTTCGCCAAAGCCAACCCACAATTGTCCGGAAGAAGCATCGATCGAAAATGGATTATTAAATAAAGGGCCTTGAGGGCCAATGGCGGTCCAGTCGAATTGTCCACTCGATTTTTTTTGCAGACCGTTGGCCTGTGTCCCGGCAAAAATTTGATCGGCAAATCCTAAACCTACAGAGAATTGATCTTCTATTTCGAGCGGAAGTGTTGCCACATCGATGGGTGAAAAATCGGCTCCATATGTGTTGACCGTTTTTTCTGTTGTGATGGTTAAGACATTACCCTGAACACGCATGTCGACAATTGGATCCGAACCAAAGTCCGCCATGATCTGGACAGGCTCAGGGGTTAATCGGAGTACTCTTTGATTGGTCCTGGCAAAATAGACCGCATCATTCAGAGTCTGAATAGCAATAATTCCTCCGCCAGTAATGGTTTCCCATGAGGCATAATCAATCAAATCAGGCCCGTCGAGTAAGGCCTTTTTAATACCGTTTTGTGCTGTTGCTGCATAAATAAAAGACCCTTGAATCGTGGTTTGGTTTACTGCAATCGTGCTCCCTAATTCTCCAATATAATAAGTGTCCCCAAACTCCATTAATGCCAGATCAAAAACTGAAATGCCAAAATCAGTCGCGACGTAAACCTGGCCCTCATACTCATAAAAATGATTGATTGCCTTGATATTTGGCGGAATACTGGGCTTGTCTAAAATCGCCACTATTTGAAGGACCTGGTCATTCGTGATGATTTCGATTAGACCGTTGTCATGTCCTACCAGCAACAAATTATAGTCTTGACTGTAATGTATTTGGGTAATGTTTTCTCCAGAAAGTCCCTCTATTGTGGTGATGTTGCTGAGTTGTTCTGTCCATATATCGTAGGTGTAAATAGCATTTTCAGCCGCTACAAAAACCCGATCATCCCCGTAAGCTATATCTTTTATACTGTTATACGAAAAATAGCCAGCCCACAGCGCTGAATCTCCCTGCGCGTGAAGCGTCAATGACACAAAAAGTGCTAAAAAAAGTTGATATATCCTCATCCCGTGCGCTTGGCCCTTTTAAACCGCGAAAAATACTATTTATTGTAGAAACGCCCATGAATAATCATCACTGTTACACGACGCCCTGTGCCATCATAGCCTCAGCGATCCGCACGAATCCTGCAATATTTGCTCCCTTGACGTAATCGACATAACCATCTTGATCCTTGCCGTACGTCACACAAGCCTCGTGGATGTCATTCATCACTTGATTTAAGCGCGTATCGACCTCTTCGGCAGTCCAGCTCAATTTGAGAGAATTTTGAGACATTTCAAAGCCAGAGGTAGCTACACCCCCCGCGTTGGAGGCTTTGCCCGGGCTAAATAATATTTTTGCCTTTTGGAACACCTCAATCGCCGCTGGGGTCGAAGGCATATTGGCTCCTTCGCCTACACACATACAACCATTATCGACCAGGCTTTGAGCCTCTGTTTTGTCCAACTCATTTTGTGTGGCACAAGGCAAAGCAATGTCGCAAGCTACACCCCACGGCCGCTCACCGGGGAAGAATTTGGCATTAGGGTATGCCTCGGCATAAGAACTAATACGGCCTCTTTTTATATTTTTAAGCTCTTGAACAAACGCTAATTTATCTTGGTCTATTCCTTCAGGATCGTATATATAGCCTGAGGAATCCGAAAGCGTAAGTAATGTGCCACCTAATTGAATGATTTTTTGAGCTGAAAATTGCGCCACATTCCCCGATCCTGAAATGACCACCTTTTTACCAGTAATCTCTTCACCAATGGTTGCCAGCATATTTTTAACAAAGTATACATTACCGTAGCCCGTCGCTTCGGGACGCATCAAAGATCCTCCATAACTCAGACCTTTACCCGTCAAAACACCTGTAAATTCATTGCGCAGTCGCTTGTATTGACCGTACATATATCCAATTTCACGACTCCCAACACCAATATCTCCAGCAGGAACATCCGTGTTTGGACCAATATGTCGTGCCAGCTCGGTCATAAAACTCTGACAAAAGCGCATGACTTCGGCATCGCTTTTACCCTTGGGGTTAAAGTCGCTCCCACCCTTACCTCCGCCAAGGGGTAAGGTCGTTAAGCTGTTTTTGAACATTTGCTCAAAGCCTAAGAACTTTAAAATACTCAAATTGACCGAGGGATGAAAACGAAGTCCTCCTTTGTACGGACCAATTGCTGAGTTGAATTCAACGCGGTATCCACGATTTACTCGAATAGCTCCAGAATCATCAGTCCAGGGCACTCGAAATATAATGGTGCGTTCGGGCTCTAGCATGCGCTCAAGTAAGTTTTTACCTTGATATTTTGGGTGGGCTTCAATAAATGGAATTACCGTTTCGGCAACTTCTGTAACGGCCTGTAAAAACTCAGGCTCATTTGGATTTTTTTCTGCTGCAAGCGAAATAAAATCTTGAATCGATTGTTTCACAAAAAAAGAATTAAGATTTGGTTAAGTCTATCAAAGATTGATTATTTGACAAATCATCCGAATATTTAGCGGCTTTTTTTGCGATATTGTCAAAAATCGGTTGTTTAATTTTTGTTTATTACAAATATAAATCACTTTTAGCGATCTAATCCTTTTTTTTTACCAAATCATTACACTTCCTAATTTCATACGAGGTGTTTGCTATTTTTTTATCTTTGAAGAATTCAGCAACCAGTTTTTATGCGCTTTAGTCCCCAAATATTTATATTCATTTTATCGATGACCCTGGGGTTCCAGAGTTTCGGCCAAAAAGAAGGCCCTGTAGGCAGTGGTCTTCAAATCGGTTTTTCAAATGAATTAGGCGTCGTCGGTGGTCCTGTAGCCTTTTATGGCGATTATGGTCAGCGTGGAAACTACGCCACCAATATCGGCAATACTGGCTGGGGCTTTGGTATCGCTCATTATCTTAATTTTGCCTACCGAGCAGATTGTCAATGCTACAACCCAGACACCTATTTCAACGATCGATTCAAGGTTCGCACTGAATTGACCATACACAAAACTAATTTTCAGCACTACGGTCAATGGGTCGGTCCGTCAGCCACCTCATTTGCATCAGATCAACTCAGAGCGATGAAAGGCTCGAGTACTGTCTTAGATGTAGGCCTGCAATTAGAGTATTACTTATGGAGTATCCGTGACTTTATGGCAGAGGATCGTCCTTGGGCCCCTTATTTTGCTGCAGGATTGCATTGGGTCGGTTTTGACCCATACGCCTACAGCGACTTCGGCAACCTCAATACACCCATCACCACCCCTGACAAATACTACTACAGCTTTCAACAGGCGGGTGGATCTACCTGGAGCATTGTATCGAGTGTCGGAACGCGCTATAAATTGAGTAAGTCAGTAGATTTTTTGATGGATTGGCGCTGGCAATATTATTTCTCAAATTGGGTCGATGGGCTCAATCCTCAAATTGAATACAATACCCAAGCCCTTGGCCTTGGCAATGGTGTCCCTGTACCTGAAAACAAGGCGAATGACTGGATCTTTTGGATTTCTTTAGGGGGCGTATTTTACTTGAATTAACTCTAACTCGAGACCTGTGGTCTTATAAATGCCTCATCGGCCCACAAAATTTGGGCGCTAAGTTGAAGGGCATTATGCCAATGCCTGCGCCAAGTCCTGAATTAAATCTTCCGCATCTTCAATTCCTACACTTAAGCGAATCAACGAATCGACGACTCCCGTTTTTTCACGTTCCGCTTTGGGAATACTTGCGTGGGTCATACTCGCTGGGTGTCCTGCGAGACTTTCTACGCCACCAAGGCTTTCAGCAAGCGTAAACACCTTGAGCTTTTCTACGGTCGAAATTGCCTTTTGGAAATCATTTCCTTTAGTTACAAAAGAAATCATACCCCCAAAATCGCGCATTTGATTGCGGGCTACATCGTGATTTGGATGATCGGCAAAGCCAGGCCAATAAACCTGTTCTACCTCTGGATGACTCTTGAGGTACTCAGCCACTGCACGACCATTATCACAGTGTCTTTGCATACGTACATGAAGGGTCTTTATACCCCGCAATACCAAGAAACTATCTTGGGGTCCGCAAACGGCACCACTGGCATTTTGGATAAAATACAACCGCTCGGCCAATTCCTGATCTCTGACTACCAATGAACCCATGACCACATCGCTGTGCCCACCCAAATACTTAGTGGCACTGTGCATGACAATATCAGCTCCTAAAGTCAAAGGCTGTTGCAAATATGGTGTGGCAAAGGTATTGTCCACAGCCAAAAGTATTTGATGCTTTTTGGCAATAGCGGAACATGCTGAAATATCCACCACATTCATCATTGGATTAGTGGGTGTCTCAACCCAAATAAGTTTTGTATTCTGGTTGATCTTTGCTTCAATATTCGCAACGTCGGACATACCCACAAAATGAAATTTAATCCCGAATTTCTCAAAAATCTTAGTAAATAACCGGTAAGACCCTCCGTAAAGATCGTTGGTCGAAATCACCTCATCTCCTGGACTCAGTAATTTCATCACGGCATCAATTGCCGCAAGTCCACTACCAAAAGCCAAACCATAACTGCCGTCTTCGATACTGGCTAAAGCTGCCTCCAAAGCCGAGCGGGTCGGATTGTGTGTGCGCGAATACTCAAAGCCTTTATGGCCACCAGGGGTCGTCTGTGCGTAAGTAGATGTTTGATAAATGGGTGGCATCACCGCTCCGTATGCCGGGTCGTGCTGTTGACCTCCGTGAATGGCTTTGGTATTGAATTTCATAGTGCTGTTTTAGAGAGACAAAAGTAAGGGATTCCAAAGTCATTCAAAAAACAAGTCTAAGAGAAAACAATTGTATTTTTGCTTTGTGAACTTAAAGCGTCATTTCTTTGGCTTTTATTGCCTCCTAACGATTACAGGATGCACTCACGGGCCGTTTATTTCCATATCACCACAAAACCAAAGTGCCCAAGACCAGACCCTGTGCCAGGGGCGGATATGTCCGGAATTAACCATTTCTTATCCCAATTTTGTGACCCGAGATACAGCCTTGACCGCGCGACTTGAAACAACGAGAGATAGCCTCATTCTTGAAGCCTTATATTTAGGAAGTGATCAGGTTAATTATTCCTTGAGTATCGGCCAAAGCATTGATCAGTATCTCTGGGTGGCACTAGACTATAACCCTGAACCTCAAAGGGAAGGTAATTACAACGGACATCTCAACGTCGTGGCTTTAAACCAAAAAGACACGCTTTTGGCTATGACTTTAGAGGGAAGCCTATACCTGCCAGATGGTCGTAAAACGCTTAACAATCAAAAGCGCATTCGCTTAAAACAATAAAGACAATCGATATGAAAAAACTCTATTATTTGAGTAGCTGTAGTACCTGTAAGCGCATCATTAAGCAATGGAAGCTCCCTCGAAGTTTTGATATGCAAGATGTTAAAGGCGCCCCTTTGACGCTTCACGACTTAAGCCAAATGCACAAGCGCTCTGGAAGCTATGAGGCGCTATTTAGTAAAAGAGCAAAGCTATTTCACCAGCGCAAACTCGGCGCCGAGGACTTGGACGAGGCGCGGTATAAAAGTCTACTGCTTGAGCATTATACCTTTTTAAAACGACCTGTACTGATCTGGGACGATCAAATCTTTGTCGGGTCTTCAAAAGCGACTGTCGCGCAAGCCGCAGAGGCCATTGAGACCCATGACTAAACAAACGCTATCTCATAGAACTTTAGCCCTTATGGCAGCCACGGCCGCAGGGGTTATCTATGGAATTAATCACACCATAGCCAAGGGGCTCATGCCTCAAGTAATCGAACCCTATGGCTTTATTTTATTGCGCGTCATTGGTGCCTGTGCGGCGTTTTGGGTGCTGTCACTATTAGGCCCAAAAGAACGGGTCAGGCGCAAAGATTGCGGGCGCCTTTTGTTGTGTGCTTTTTTCGGCATGGCCTTAAATATGACTGCATTTTTTAAAGGGTTGTCGCTTTCAACACCCATAAACTCCTCAGTTGTTATTACGTTGGTCCCTGTTATTTTACTGGTTCTTGGTCGGGTCTTCTTAAAAGAAGTAATTGTCTTGAGAAAGACGCTCGGTATTTTTATTGGTCTTTCCGGAGCGATAGGGCTGATTTTACTCGACGTACCCAAACAACTCAATGCGCCAAATATCCCTTTGGGTAATTTTTTCTTTGTCCTCAATGCCCTGTCGTATTCCATATATCTGATCATTGTAAAGCCATTGACTGCCAAATATCATGTGCTCACTTTGATGCGTTACTTTTTTACTATTGCCGTAGTCATTAATTTACCCTTAGGCTATCGAGAATTCATACAGGTTTCTTGGTTGAGCTTAAGCCCTATGATTATCGCCCAATTGGTCTTTGTGGTTCTCGGAACCACGGTGCTGACCTACTTATTCAATATTTATGCTTTGAAACACCTGAGTCCTTCGACCATCGGGGCGTTTATTTATCTGCAACCCGTAGTCGCTACTGTCGTCGCTTTATGGGTTGGGGCAGATCAGCTGACTCCACTTCGCTGTGTGACTGCCTTGATGATTTTTACCGGGGTTTATCTCAGTAGTCAAAAACGTAAAGTACCGATAAATCAACCGGTCAATGAGGATTAAATCGCATAACAATTACCTAAATTTGCGTCTTAAATCAAAAATCAAATGCCTTTAGTTGATGCCCAATATCATCCCATAGGATGGTTTAAAAACGGCCATTTTTCAACGATTTATTCGGCTAAAATTAGACGCGCCCCTAAACTCAAGTTTCAGAGAGATCGATTGAGTTTGGATGATGGTGATTTTATAGATTTAGATTGGTCCTACAGTAAAAGTAAGTCTGGCGAGCAGCCAAAGTATGTGGTTATTTTGTTGCACGGACTCGAAGGGAATACTCAGCGGTCCTACATGCGTGGCCAAGCTGCCGCGCTGATCGCTTCGGGGTTTGATGTATGTGCCATGAATTTTCGCGGTTGCTCTGGAACCGAAAATCTCAAGCTGCAGAGCTACAACGCAGGAAAAATAGAAGATTTAGATCAAGTTGTGAGGCGTGTAGTAAAACTAAATCAATACAGCCGTATTTATGCGGTTGGATTCAGTCTCGGCGGGAGTCTTTTACTCAATTATCTCGGCACAAAACAAGGGGATTATCAGCATATTTATGCAGCGGCGGCCGTATCGACCCCGCTCGACTTGAGCGCATCGATTCGGCGGTTGGCTCGTTGGGACAATCAGGCGTATCAATGGGTGTTTTTATCCACACTCAAATCAAAATATCGACAAAAGCAAAAGGCATACCCTTTGAAATTATCTTTCGATGCGCCGCGCGCGATGAAATCGCTAAAAGACTTTGACAATCTTTATACCGCTCCAGTGCACGGCTATCTTAATGCCGAGGATTATTACTCAAAAAACAGCCCGATTAACACTCTTGAACACATCGAGGCGCCGACACTGATTCTTAATGCTCAAAACGATTCTTTTCTCTCTGAGGCCTGTTTGCCAATAAGTATTGCGCAAAGTTCAAAAATAATTTATCTTGAAGCCCCAAAATACGGAGGTCACGTCGGGTTTCATGATCCCTCGGGGCTGTATTATAACGAAACTAGAATAAGTGAATTTTTTAAAGCCCTATCGGCTTAGATAACAAGATCCTATGAAAAATTATTTGATCGCTACAGTATTGGCTTTGATTTTGAGTAGTTGCGGCGAAACAAAAAAAGAAGAAAAACCAGCCCTAAAAATAGGCCAAACCACTACTAAAACTGTGACTCCATCTGGAACAAAGCTAGCGCTAACGGGCAATGATATGATGCAGTATGACAAAAAAGAATTGATGGCTAAAGCTGGAGAAAAAATAACGCTGACCCTTCGTCATGTTGGCCAACTCGAGAAGAGAGTCATGGGTCATAATTTTGTTTTGCTCAAGGCGGGCACCAATATTACCGGTTTTGCCAATGAGGCGGCATCGGCTGGAGAGGCTGCTGATTGGATTCCCAATGATGGCGCACAGGTCATTGCACACACCAAGATGCTCGGTGGAGGACAAACCGATGTCATCACTTTTGAGGCCCCCGAACCTGGTACTTACGACTATATCTGTAGTTTTCCAGGACACTCAGGGATGATGCGCGGTACGTTGACTGTAACGCCTTAAAGTACGAGCCAGACGATATGTCTGCCAGGATATTTAAATTAAAAAAACCCTCCTGTTTGGAGGGTTCTTTAATCGTCTAAATCATTACTTAATTACAGGGACATAACTTTTCCGTTGCCCGCCTCTGAATTCGGGAGGCAGCCCTTGTATACTCCAGGGACTGGATCATACCATAAAAAGTTTTCTCCTATTTGCTGGGTTTGAGTCCAAGTCCAAATCGTCATGCTCCGCACTTCATGAATTAATGCGCTCGCCAGGACATCATCTGAGGCGGTCGCTTGAGGGTCTGATTTTAAGGCCTCACGATACGCCCAATATTCCTTTGACCATTGGTCTGCCTCAGCCTTATCTGCCTTAAAATAATGACTCAAAAGTGTATCGTAAGTCTCAACACTAGCTTTGTCAAAATCAGTTTGATGATCACGTTCTAAAACACGCTCTAGTGCGGCAAAACCCTTGCGAACTTGACTCTGCCTGGCAGAGGTAGAGTACTGGGTAAATTCATCTTCTAGAGCGGAAATTTGATCATCCGAAGGTAAGACCTGATCCCAGTACAAATCGATAAACTCATGTACTCCGACATCAACGGCGCCGGGCGCCTGAGCATCTTTTGGTATGATCAAGCCAACCATTTCCTTTAATGCGTTTGCCTGTGTTGTTGATAAAAATGATGGGGTATACCCCGAGCCCGAGCCACAGCTTTGTAGCAGGCTAATGATGGCTGGTGTTGCCACTAAGGCACCACTGCCTAATCCTAAGTTCTTTAACGCTTGTCTTCTGTTCATCAGGATTCCTTTTTAATTTGGTTTACAGCATGGTTTGCGGCTCTCGCGGTAAATGCCATGTAGGTCAAAGACGGATTCACACAACTCGCACTGGTCATGAACGAACCATCGGTACAATATACATTAGGGACCATATGAATTTGGTTGTGTTCATTCAGTACTGAGGTTTTTGGATCTCTTCCCATACGTGCGGTTCCCATCTCGTGAATGCCAAGTCCGGGAGCACCAGGGTCGTCCCATGGACGGATGTTCTTATATCCGGCACTCTCTAGCATCTCCATGGCTTGTTGCACCATGTCTTTTCGCATTTCCCACTCGTTTTCTTTCCACTCTACATCAAAGGTCACGGTAGGAAGGCCCCACTGATCTTTTTTGTCGTAGTCGAGTTCCATTTTATTTTCATGGTACGGTAAGCATTCGCCAAAGCCCATCAAAGTCATACTCCATTTACCTGGTTGACTGACTAGATCTTTCAGATCTTTTCCGTAACCTATTTCGGCAATCTGATCTCCATAATTTCCCCGAGACGCGCCACCCTGATAACCATAACCGCGCAAGAAATTTGATTGATCGGTGACCCCACCTATATTTCTAAATCGAGGAATATATATTCCGTTAGGACGACGACCCTTGAAATATTGATCTTCAAAACCGTCAACATCTGCAAAAGCACCGGCTTTAAAATGGTGGTCCATAATATTGTGTCCTAATTCACCTGAGTCATTGCCCATTCCATTAGGGAATCGTTCACTCTTGGATTGAAGTAAAATACTCGCCGTAGCAATCGCCGAAGCGCACAAGAAAATTACCTTAGCATTAAACACGAGGTGCTCTCCTGTCTCGGTATCGATCACTTTTACTCCTGAAGCGCGTTGTGTATTGGGGTCGTAAATCACTTCATGCACAATGGAGTTCGGGCGTAAGGTCATATTCCCGGTGCGCTCTGCAGCAGGTAAGGTCGAAGAAACGCTACTAAAATATCCTCCAAATGGACACCCGCGAATACAGCGACTGCGGTAAACGCAATTCGATCGCCCTTCATGGGCCTTATCTCCTGTCAGGTGTGCTGTTCTTCCGATGGTCAGTACACGGCCATCATCATAATTTTTATCAATTTTTTCACGAAGATCACGTTCTGCACAATTGAGCTCCATGGGCGGCGAGAACACACCATCAGGCAACACTTCTTTGCCAAGGGCCTCTCCGCTTACCCCTATATACTCCTCCACTTTGTCGTACCACGGAGCGATGTCTGCATAACGCACTGGCCAATCCACTGCCACACCTTCTCTTTTGTTTGCCTCAAAGTCAATGTCACTCAAGCGATATGATTGACGCCCCCACATAATCGATCGGCCTCCCACGTGGTAGCCCCGAATCCAATCAAAGCGTTTTACTTCATTGTACGGGTGAATAATATCATCAACAAACCAGTGGGCCGACTCATCACGAGTCGTATAACCGGTTCTATTTTGCTTGACCTGTCGCTTTTGTTGCTCAACGGTGCGACGATTTTTAAAGTCAAAATCCCAAGGATCTTTATTAGCGGTAGGATAGTCTTCGATATGCTTTACCATGCGCCCACGCTCTAGAACTAGAGTTTTTAGGCCGTTTTCGCAAAGCTCTTTAGCGGCCCATCCGCCGCTAATCCCTGAACCCACGACGATTGCGTCGAATTGTTCGTTCGGTTTTGCCATATTTCAGATTGTTTAATTGTTTGGTCTCGTCTTGCCATGAACAGATAGAGTGGTCCAAAAGCAAGTGTCCTAATTTCTTGTTTTTTTATTGATTAACCAAGTTCTTTATGAGGAATGAATTAATTTCGGTTAGCGAAAACGATTTCGTTTTAAAATGAAACCCTCCTCGGACTCTATAAATCCGACTCCACAAAAAAAAATCATTTATCTTAGAAGACCATTTATACAAACGACCGATTAAACACCCAAGCATGACTCTAAGAAAACTTATGGCAATAGGCGCTACTTTTGCCCTTATCAGCTGTCAAAACAACCTTAAAAAACCTGAAGCAACGACCCCAGAGACCCCAAAACAAAATTTTGAGATTTCTTTAGCCCAATGGTCCATACACAGCAAAATACACAACGGCACAATCGATCCAATGGATTTTGCATCCATCGCCAAGGAATTAGGCTATACAGGACTCGAATACGTCAGTAATTTGTATGTCGGTGAAGAGGTCAATTATCCCATGAAAGAACAAGGGCTAGACGCTGTATTGACTGAACTAAAACGCCGAAGTGATTCACTGGGCATGACTAATGTCTTAATTATGGTGGATGATGTAGGTGACCTTTCGGTTGAAGACCAAGCACTCACCGCACAGGCTGTAGAAAATCATAAAATATGGGTCGATGCCGCGGCCTTTTTAGGCTGTCGTGCTATTCGGGTGAATCTATTTGGGACATCAAACCCAGAAGCATGGGTCAGGAGTTCAGTGCGCTCTTTAAAAGCACTGAGCACCTATGCCGCTGATAAAAATATCGCCATTCTGGTAGAAAATCACGGTGGCTTATCTAGCGACGGAAAACTACTCGCTCAAGTTATGAAGGAAGTCGCTATGGACAACTGTGGCACCTTGGTCGATTTTGGTAACTTTTGCGTGCGTCGTGAAAACGGTGAACGATGGGACGGGCCTTGTGTTCAGGAGTACGATCGCTATCAAGGCATAGAAGAGCTCATGCCATATGCGCAAGGAGTATCCGCTAAATCCTATGCGTTTGACGATGAAGGGAACGAAACCACTATGGATTTTCCTAGAATACTTAACCTAGTCAAAGACTCAGGTTTTTCAGGTTTTATCGGAGTAGAATTTGAAGGCGAGGTTGCTGATCCATTTCCCGGAATGGAGGCCACCAAATCTCTGATAGAAACCGTTCTGATCAACTAATGGTTCCGTAAGTTTATTTTGTAAAAAATAACGCTAATCAAAACAACATAACTCAACTTAATCACAACAACCATGAAGACCACAACTCGATTTCAACTGTCATTTATGATGTTCCTCGAATTTTTTATTTGGGGAGGATGGTTCGTGACTATGGGCACCTTTTTAGGCAATAATTTAGGCGCTAGCGGTGCAGAAACGGCTATGGCCTATTCGACCCAATCTTGGGGCGCGATTATTGCTCCATTTATTATTGGGCTCATCGCTGACCGTTTTTTTAATGCAGAACGCATCCTTGGGGTCCTACATTTAATTGGGGCCTTTTTGATGTACCAAATGTACTTGTCTACCGATTTCGGAAGTTTTTATCCCTATGTCTTGGGGTACATGATCGGCTATATGCCGACACTCGCTCTGGTCAATTCAGTGTCCTTTAATCAAATGAAAGATCCTGCTAAAGATTTTTCCCTAATTCGTGTCTGGGGTACTATCGGTTGGATCGCCGCAGGTTTGGCCATTAGCTATATTTTCCATTGGGATCCGAATCCTGAGGTCGCCGGAGACAAAGGAATGTTACAAAACACCTTCTTAATGGTGTCCATTGCCTCAGCTGTGTTGGGTGTATTTAGTTTTACCTTACCTAAAACCCCACCTAAAGCAGATGACGGCTCAAAAATTACCGTAAGCGACATTTTGGGACTCGAAGCTCTGAAACTACTAAAAGACCGAAATTTTTTAGTGTTCTTTCTTTCTTCAGTACTGATCTGTGTGCCTCTGGCCTTCTATTATCAGCACGCCAATCAATTTCTTTCAGAAATTGGTGTGGAAAATGCCACCGGCAAAATGACCATTGGACAAATTTCTGAAGTTCTGTTCATGCTGTTGTTGCCTTATTTTTTCAAAAAATTTGGGTTCAAAATGACCATTCTTGTCGGCATGCTCGCCTGGACAGTTCGATATTTATTATTTGCATATGGCGATGCAGGTGAAGGTGTCTTTATGCTGCTGATTGGAATTGCACTGCACGGCATCTGTTATGATTTCTTTTTTGTATCCGGACAAATTTACACCGACAGCAAGGCCGGCGAAAAAGTTAAAAGTGCTGCACAAGGATTAATCACCCTAGCGACCTATGGGGTTGGAATGCTCGGTGGTTTTTATATTGCCGGACTCATTACCGACGCCAATATCATTGCAGATGGTCATAATTGGACGGCGATATGGCAAATGCCAGCAATTTTTGCCGTAGTCGTATTTGTATTTTTTGCCGTACTATTCAAAAATGAATCCATTGAGTACAAGGAATAATCGTATGTTAGATTGTTAGAAAAATTAATATTATGAGTCGAAAAATTAAATGGGGCGTCCTTGGCGGTGGTGGTGATTCTTTAATCGGGGTGTTACACCGTGTGGCCGCCTCTATGTACGACGCGTACGCCCTTACAGGGGCTGTTTTTAACCCAGATTTTGCCCAAAACAAGGCCTTCGCCCAAGAAATCGGGATCCCATTGGACCGTATTTATCCTGATTTTGACACCATGGTCGAAGCAGAGCTGGCCTTACCTGAGCAAGAGCGTATACAGGTGTTTTCTGTGCTTACCCCGAACTTCCTCCATTTCCCGATGGCCAAAAAACTCATGGAAAGTGGCTTTCATGTGATTTGTGAAAAACCGATGACTATGACCCATGAGGAAGCTTTGATTTTGGAACAAATTCAAAAAGACAAAGGCGTCTTATTTGCATTAACCCATACTTACACAGGCTATCCCATGATTCGTCAAATGAAAGCCATGATCAAAGATGGTGTCATTGGCGCCATTCAAAAAGTAGACGCTCAGTATTATCAGGGCTGGATTAATCCTATTATTCACGATCCACAGCAGCGCGCTTCAACTTGGCGTCTAGATCCAGCTAAATCTGGTATTAGCTGCTGTATGGGAGATATAGGGGTCCACGCTTATCAAATGCTTGAATACGTGACTAGTCAAAAGATTGAGTCGATTTTGGCGGACCTCAACCATTTGTATGAGGATAATCAAATGGACATAGACGGTACGGTACTCTTGCGCCTTGGCCAACATGTAAAAGGTGTTTTACGAGCGAGTCAAATAGCTACCGCCGAAGAAAATAACTTTGCCCTGGCGATTTACGGTCGTGAGGGCGCCTTAAAATGGGCCCAAGAAAACCCAAACTATTTGACGCTTTTAAAAGATGGGCAACCCGCGCAAATCCTCAAACCGGGTCACGATTACAATAGCGCCTTTTCTTTGGAAGGCACGAAACTCCCACCCGGTCACCCAGAAGGCATCTTCGACGCCATGGGGAATATTTATCGGGGTATGGCTAAAGCTGTTCGTGGCGATTCGTTTACCGACGGGGAATTCCCCTCTATGGAAGACGGAGTGCGCGGTATGAAATTTATTGAAACAGCTGTTGCCTCACACCAGAAAGGCAATGTTTGGAAATCACTTTAAATAAGACAGATGAAAACGATTAAAGGACCTGCAGTATTTTTGGCCCAATTCATGGACGATAAAGCGCCCTTCAACAGTCTTGATGGGCTGTGTCAGTGGGCCGCAGATCTCGGTTACAAGGGGATTCAAATTCCCACATGGGAATCGCGACTTATCGATTTAACCCTTGCGGGAGAAAGCAAAAACTACTGCGATGAGCTTCAGGGCAAAATTCGTTCCTATGGACTCGAAATCACAGAGCTCTCCACTCATTTACAAGGACAACTCGTCGCTGTGCACCCAGCCTATGATTTAATGTTTGACAATTTTGCTCCAGACGATTGTAAAAACAATCCGAAAAAACGTACTGAGTGGGCCCGAGCCCAATTAATGAGTGCCGCTAAGGCCAGTGGTCATCTGGGTCTCAAAGCCCATGCTACATTCAGCGGTGCCTTGCTCTGGCACACATGGCACCCTTGGCCACAGCGTCCGGATGGCCTGGTTGAACTTGGTTTTGAGGAACTCGCGAAGCGGTGGATGCCTCTGCTCAATGAATTCCAAGACAACGGCGTGGCGGTCTGTTATGAAATTCATCCGGGAGAAGACCTACATGATGGCGTTACTTTTGAGCGCTTTTTGGCAGCTACTGGAAGTCACAAAGCAGTCAACATACTATATGACCCAAGTCATTTTGTCTTACAACAACTTGATTACTTAGCCTATATAGATCATTACCACGAATTCATCAAAGCCTTCCACGTAAAGGATAGCGAGTTCAATCCCGACGGAAAACGCGGTGCTTTTGGGGGTTATGGCGACTGGAAGGATCGTGCCGGACGTTATCGGTCCCTAGGCGATGGCCAAATTGATTATAAATCAGTGTTCAGTAAACTGACCGAATACGGTTGTGACGTCTGGGCGGTCATGGAATGGGAATGCGTTATCAAAAGCCCAGAACAAGGGGCCAGAGAAGGCGCCAAATTCATTCAAGATCATATTATTGAGGCGACCCAAAAGCGATTTGATGATTTCGCGGGTGCAGAAATTGATCAAGAACGCCTCAAAAAAATATTGGGTATCAAATAATACAGGCTTACGGACCTCAAACCGTACCCAATAGAACTTGTGTAACGAACAAAATAAAAAACCAAAATGACCAAATCTAACTATTTATTTATCAGCTTACTGGCTTTGATGCTGTCTTGCGGCAAAGGATCCCAGCCTTCAGCGGCTCAGGAATCGTCAGGGTCATCAGAAGAACCGACGAATCCCGAAGAAACTGAATTTTGGACACCCGTCCCTAATAAAGTTACCCCCTATGGGCAAAACGGAGTGCCGAGTGATGCTATTGTTCTTTTTGACGGAAGTAATCTCGACCAGTGGATAAGCGCGGTAGACAGCACAGCTGCAAAATGGGCCATTAATCCTGATGGAAGCATGACTGTTGTGGACGGAACCGGTGATATCCAAACCAAAGAAAATTTTGGCAGCATTCAGCTTCATGTGGAATGGCGCAGTAATCCACAAAATATAGCCCCTGGACAGGCCAGAAGCAACAGCGGCGTTTATCTTCAAAATCGTTATGAAGTACAGGTTTTAGACAACAACGATAATCCGACCTATGTCAATGGTATGGTTGGATCGATCTACAAACAATCCCCTCCATTGGTTATGGCTTCTGTTCCAACGGGGTCTTGGAATCGTTACGACATTATTTACCATGCTCCAGAATTTGACGCTCAGGGAGCGATGACAAAGGGGCCCATCATGACCGTGCTCAACAACGGTGTCCTGATTCAAGATCATTTTGAACTCAAAGGGACCACCGAGTACATTGGCTGGCCCACAGTAAGTGCCCATGGGCCTGGACCTGTTAAGCTTCAAGACCATGCGGACCAAAGCGGCGTATCTTATCGCAATGTCTGGGTCAGACTATTGGATTAACTAATGTAATATCTGAATTATGAAATATTTTATCGCCTTAACCTTGGTAACGATCATTTCCGTTTCGTGCCAAAACTCTAAAAATGGGCCAAATAAGGCCAAAGCAGTGCCCGAACAAGAAACAGTGACAACAGACCAGTGGCTCACCCTTTTTGATGGGACTAATTTTGACCATTGGCGTGGCTATTTGTCCGATACCATGCCGGATTCTTGGACGATTCAAGATAGTGCCATGGTCTTTACTCCAGGAGAAAAAGGAGGGCAAAATATCATCACCAAAGACTTATTTTACAATTTTGAACTTTCCCTAGAGTGGAAGATTGCCCCGGGAGGCAATAGTGGTATATTTTGGGGGATAATGGAAGACGCTGCCTATCCAGAAGCCTATCAGTCTGGTCCTGAAATTCAGGTGTTGGATAATGAATTACACCCAGACGCAGCTCATGGTCAAGGTACCCACACCGCAGGATCGTTATACGATATGGTCGCGCCCTCAGCCGATCATACCAATCCTGCTGGGTCCTGGAATCACTGTGTCCTGCACGTTGACCATAGGATTAATCAAGGCATAGTTTACATGAACGGACATCAAATTGTAGAATTTCCACTTGATGGGCCTCAATGGGATGACATGGTTGCCCAATCTAAGTTCGCGAACTGGCCGGTTTTTGGAAAATCGCCTAAGGGCTATATTGGACTGCAAGATCACGGAGATCAAGTATCCTACCGCAAAATAATGGTCAGACACTTGATCAATTAACTGTATCGATTATCATTGACGTTTATTTGGACACTGCCTCATGGATTATGAATTTTGTCTGAGTTTGGGATACTGTGCGTTTATGTTGCTCCTGTTTTTGATATTTCGGGCTGTTCCTCCCAAAAAAATCAATCACTTCTATGGCTACAGAACAAGCCGTTCTATGGCTAACGAAACGGTATGGCAAGACGCCAACAACTACTCAATGAATCTAGGTGTTCAGATCGGTCTTTGGAGTATGTTATTGCCTTTATTTTATTACTTTATTTGGCCGGAGCAACTCTTTTTGGCCACGGTAATCACCCACTGTGCAGCGTTGATTCTCATTGTCGTGGGCACAGAACGTTATCTTAATCAGCGTTATGATAACAAGGGACAACCAAAAAACTTAACCCCAAAAGACTAGATTCCTTACCTTTGTGAGCCAATGATGGCTTGATATGATTTACTCAATGACAGGGTTCGGTAAAAGTGTACGTACACTTCCGGGCAAAAAAATAACAATAGAAATCAAATCTCTTAACAGCAAGGGATTGGATCTCAATGCGCGCATGCCCAATGCATTGAGGGAGAAAGAACTCGTCATGCGAGATCGAATAGCCAAAGCCCTAAAGCGAGGTAAGATTGATCTATCGGTGTATGTGGAATCAACGGGGGCAGAGCACTCTGCGCAATTAAATACTCCTGTAATTCAGGCCTATATGGCCCAACTAGAAACCCTAGCTCAGGGCGCTGAGATCGAGCACTTGCAAATGGCCTTACGTCTTCCCGAGAGCATTCAAACTGAACGCGAAAGCATCGACGATCAAACCGCCGAGGAACTCTTCAAGGGTATTGATGAATCCTTAGCCTCCTTACAGGAATTTCGGGCCTCAGAAGGCGCTGTATTGTCTGAAGACTTTCGAGCGCGAGTAACTTTGATAAGAGCGCTATTAGACAAGGTTAAAACACAAGATAAGCATAGGATTCCCCAAGTTCGTGAGCGTCTGCGCAAAGCAGTCCAGGAACTTGAGCAAAACGTCGACCAAAATAGATATGAACAAGAGCTAGTTTATTATCTCGAAAAGTACGACATCACAGAGGAAACGGTGCGCTTGAGCAATCATTTGGACTATTTTATAAGTACCATGGATTCGAGTGAGTCCAACGGTAAAAAACTGGGATTCATAACCCAAGAAATCGGCAGAGAAATCAACACCATTGGTTCCAAGGCTAATGATGCTGAGCTACAACAACTCGTGGTTCAAATGAAAGACGAACTTGAGAAAATTAAAGAACAAGTTTTAAACGTATTATAATGCCTAATCGTGGCAAACTCATCGTATTTTCTGCCCCCTCAGGCGCTGGTAAAACTACTATTGTTCGGGCGCTTTTAAATAAGCCTGAGCTCAATTTAGCCTTCAGCATTTCTGCAACCTCAAGGCCGCCGCGCGGTAACGAGGTCGACGGTAAAGACTATTATTTTATGAGTTCTGAAGCATTTGCCACTGCGATTAAAAATGACGATTTTCTGGAATGGGAAGAAGTCTACTCGGGTCAATATTATGGCACTTTGCGTTCAGAAGTTGAGCGATTGCGCAATGACGGAAAAAATGTAGTTTTTGATATCGATGTTCAGGGGGGTATCTCGATTAAAGACGATTTCAAAACTGATGTTCTATCGATATTTGTTCAGCCCCTTAGTATGGCAGTACTTGCTGATCGATTAAGGGCCCGAGCTACAGAAAGTGATGAAAAAATAAACTTACGCCTCGATAAAGCCCATCAAGAATTAGCGCAGGCTCAAGCCTTTGACCACATCTTAATCAATGATGATCTGAACCTAGCGATCAATCAAGCCAAAGAATTAATCTCAAACCATATCGCTTAGGTACCATGGGGCAGAACAAAACTATTGGACTTTATTTTGGTACATTCAATCCGATACACATCGGACATTTAAATATTGCCCATTACTTTGCCCATCACAGTAATCTCGACCAAGTCTGGCTGGTTGTTACGCCACAAAACCCACTTAAGACTAAAAAAAGTCTTTTGGCCGACTATCATCGTGCAGCATTGGTTGACATTGCCGTTGAGGAGTATCCAAGACTCAAAACATCACGTGTTGAATTTGATTTGCCTCAGCCTAATTATACAGTCAACACATTGGCGGTATTACAAGAACAACATCCCAATAACACTTTTGCTTTGATTATGGGCCAGGACAACTTAAGAAGTTTACACAAATGGAAAAATTATGAGTGGCTTCTCAAAAACATCCCAATACTGGTTTATCCCAGAATCCTAACTCCAGATTCAGGTGAACCTGCGGTTAAATTTCAAGGCGAGATCACAGAAGTAAAGGCGCCTATTTTTGAATTATCCTCTACATTCATTCGCAAAGGCATCCAGGATGGATTAGACGTGAGACCCATGCTTCCTGAACGGGTGTGGCATTATATTGATGAAATGAATTTCTATAAAAAAAACCGCTGAGCCTTCAACAATACTCAGCGGTTTAACTAACTAAAATAACTAACCAAAAAATTACATCAATATAGCGCTTGAATGCTTCGAGAACCCTATATCATTACTTTAAACGACTGTATTCTAAGCAAAGTATAGCGTGAATCATAATCTCTTGTTAAAGTTTATTTTGCTCCATAACACTCATGGGTTTTAAGGATTCATTAAATTAGTACCATGAAGCAACCCGCACAAAAAGCCACGTTTGACTTTGGGGTCATTGGCGGTGGAAGTTGGGCGACAGCCCTAGTAAAAATGCTCTGCGAAACCCAAACCCAAGTAGGATGGTATATGCGCAATACCCAAGCTATTGAGCATATAAAAAAAGAAGAACACAATCCAAATTATTTAAGCTCTGTTGCCTTTGATGTATCACAAATATGGTTGAGCGATCAACTAGACGATATCCTTTCACATGCCAAGGTTGTTATTTTAGTGGTCCCGTCGGCCTTTCTTGTCAGCGAGCTCGAAAATATGAACGGTTCTTTCGATGGAACACTGGTGTTCTCTGCCATTAAAGGTATTGTTCCAGAAAGTAATTTAATCGTTGGGGCGCACCTGAACAAATATTATGATATTCCGATGAGCTCAATAGGCGTAATCACTGGGCCTTGTCATGCCGAAGAAGTGGCTCTAGAACGATTGTCCTATCTGACGATTGCCTGTGCCCACACACCTAATGCTGAGCTGATGGCCAAGGCACTAAGTAGTCGTTATATAAAATGTTCCATCAGCGATGATATCATTGGGACGGAGTACGCCGCGGTTCTAAAAAATATCTATGCTTTAGCGGCCGGTATTGCACATGGTCTGGGCTATGGAGACAACTTCCAAAGCGTTTTGATGAGTAATGCTATTCGAGAAATGAAGCGTTATGTTAAAAAAGTTCACAGAATAAAACGCAACATTAATGGGTCAGCCTACCTGGGCGATCTGCTCGTCACAGGATATTCGGTCTTTAGCCGGAACAGAATGTTTGGAACGATGATTGGAAAAGGGTACACAGTAAAAAGCGCAATCCTTGAAATGAAGATGGTCGCTGAAGGTTATTACGCCACAAAAAGCGCCTACGAATTGAATGTCAATAAAGGCAAAAAACAAGCAAAAACACCCATAATTAACGCCGTTTATCAGATACTCTACCTCGGAAAATCTCCTGAGAAGGTGTTTTCGGCTTTGACCGAGAAGCTCGATTAATTAAAAACTGCTTTTGAATTGTTCCAAAAAGCGCAAGTCATTCTCGCTGAGTAATCGTATGTCAGGGATTTGATGCAGTAATAAAGCGATTCGATCGATGCCCATTCCAAAAGCAAATCCAGAATAAACATCAGGATCAATTCCGCAGTTCTTAAGGACATTAGGGTCTACCATTCCGCACCCCATAATTTCTAACCAACCTGTCCCTTTAGTCATTTTGTAATCCGTCTCAGTTTCTAAACCCCAGTATACGTCGACCTCAGCGCTCGGTTCTGTAAAGGGAAAATACGACGGTCTTAACCGAATCTTTGACGTGCCAAAAAGCTCAGTTGTAAAATGTGCCAGGGTCTGCTTGAGATCCGCAAAGCTCACATCTTTATCGACGTACAGACCTTCAATCTGGTGAAAAAAGCAATGAGAACGGGCAGAAATTGCTTCGTTTCGATACACACGTCCCGGTGATATCGTTCGGATCGGTGGTTTGTGCTCTTCCATATACCGAACCTGAACCGACGAAGTGTGCGTACGCAATAGAATATCTGGATTTGTTTGAATAAAAAAGGTATCTTGCATATCCCGTGCAGGGTGGTATTCTGGTAAGTTCAGCGCCGTAAAATTATGCCAGTCATCTTCAATTTCAGGCCCCTCGGAAACATTAAATCCGATGCGAGAAAAAATATCGATTATTCTGTTTTTAACCAGAGATATGGGGTGCCGCGCACCCAGTTTTGTCGGTAAACCAGGGCGGGTTAAATCTCCGTAAACGCCTTTGGCAGTTTCATTTTGAGCCAATGCTGCTTTACAATCGTTGACCCGCTGTTCTGCCGCATTTTTCAATGCATTGACCGCTTGTCCAAATGCCTTTTTCTGATCAGGAGGAACTTGTTTAAACCCCGCAAAAAATTCGTTCAAAAGTCCCTTTTTGCCTAAATAGGTGATGCGAAAGGCCTCGATTTCTTCCTGAGTTTGTCCCTGAAATTCAGCGACTTTAGCAATGTGTTCATTTATTTTATCGATCATCGATAAGGGTATTTGAAGGCGTAAAAATAGGGATTTTATCCCGAATTAGTCGATGAACTTTTGAGCCAAAAAATACTGAACTAGAGCTTCTTTCATAAGCACAGCTTGCTCACCAGCTTTAAGTGCTGGTAAGGGTTCAATATTTTTATAATGCGGCCATCCTTGATCATCCACAAAATCGAAACTGTAATAGCCGTAGGGTTCGAGTAATTTACAAATGGCTATGTGCATGAGATTAATCTTTTCATCCTTCTTAAATTTTTTGTGAATTTGACCTAACTCTTGTACCCCGACTAAATATATTATGGCGTCCAAATCCAGGGGTTCGCCATCGGCAAACTGAGTGCTCAATCGCTCAACCAAACAATCCCAGCGCTCTTTTAAAAGGACATCTCGTGACATAGAGCAAAAATAAGTTGAATAATCCTCATTTACCAAGAAATCCTATCTTTACCGAGAAGCTTAAGTCATGCATTTATTTGACCTTTTATTATTTACTTTACTTGTCCTTGGCTTTATATGGGGGTTGCGTAAAGGCCTCATTCAAACACTCGCTTCGCTCTTAGCCCTTGTCCTCGGAGTTTACGTAGCATTGACCTTTACCGGCGCGACTGCCCAGCTATTGACTCAGTGGTTTGATTGGCCCAAGAAAAACACAGATTGGATAGCCTTTATCGTTTTGTTTATCTTAACGGTAGTGATTGTAGTAACTCTAGGCAAATGGGTTACAAAACTTGCGGGCTTAGTCGCATTAGGTTGGATTAATCGCCTACTCGGTGGGCTGCTCTACACCGCGCAAACTGCCTTAATTTTGAGCTATGTACTTTGGTTTTTTGCCCAAATACAACTCGACGATTACGTGTTGCCCGAACAGACCAAAACAGAAGCCAAAAGCTATGAAGCGCTCGCGAAATTTGCCCCTTCAGTCACACCTACGTTACAAGAATTTTGGTCACGTCATCGCCATAGTGAGCCAGAAGGTTCTAACTCGGATCAACTCTAAAGATTCGTTCTAGAGTGACCTGATCTCTTGGGCAAGCACCCACCCGCGGCGTCCGTCGGCCAGTTCTATTTCTTGCCATTCGTCTTGAGTTTGTAACAGTCTCAATTTAGTGCCTGCGTGCAATTGAAAAAGGGCCTCATCACTCATCCGAGGTCCAGAACGTACGTTCATTTCTTGTTGAAAAACGATGGCCCAGCGATAATCTTCATCGTATGCCTGGGTTTTATTCCCCAGATAGATTGAGGCCATAAACATCATTACTGAAGCCACGGCTAAAACAAAGCTAAATCGTTTAGCAATAGGCGATTGCACCCATTGAAATCTCAATACAGCAAAGACAAAAAGACCCGTAAACAACAGGCCCAACCACGCCCAAGTATTCAAGGAAAGTAAATGCCCTGAGGCCTCATCCCACCGTTGAAACAAGGTTTTAGGCTGTTTTTGAATAATGTCAATTAATGCATTTTGGACATAAGCTCTATTGGCATTAATTTCTGGGTCGTCAGGATCGAGTTCAAGTGCTTTTTCGTAATAGTAAATACTTGAGGCCAAATCATTCAAATGGTAAAAGGCGTTGGCCATATTGTAATACACGGCGCTGCTGTGCACCCCTGACTCTAACACAGCTTCCCAGCGCATAATGGCCTCTTTGTATTGTTCGTTTTTGTAGCGCTGGTTACCTTGGTCAAACCAATTGTCTGCTTGAGCTTGACCCATTGAATTTTGGGGTATAAAAAATATCAGAATCACTAACCAATAATAAAGTATGCTCGCCCTCATCTTTTTGTGTTATTAATCATGGTAATGACCTCCTCTGCCTCGCCAAAGTCACTTTGTACCTCCATGGCTGTAAACGGAGCATATCGCGCTTGCTCACATCGTTCAACTAGCTTTATCAATCGCTCAATTGCTTGAGTCTCTACTTGGCGCTGGCTCATCATAGTCCTTATATTTTCCTTGGACAATCCTGAAGTCTCAATGCTGAGTTGGGCTTTTAAAAACAAATGCAAGGACCGCTCTAATGCGGCGTAAAAAGCCGAAGGATTACCCTGCTCTGCTTTGGCCTGACTCAGATATTTAGCGATTAAGCGTTTGCGCTTGCGTAGGTCTCTCGCCAGAGTATCGCCGAGATAGCGGCTTCTCAAAGCCCCAATAATCATCAATAATGGCAGTATGGCCAATACGCCCAAAATCCAGTACCAATACGCCCAAGTGCCAAACCATGGCTCAATGTTAATCGGGCGCCAATCAGACTTTAACTTAATGTATCCAAAGCGTTCTGTGTCGACTTTTGTAGGTTGCGTTACTTGACTGTCCGAACTTTGTGCTAAAGATTCCTGTATTGGACCACTGATTACATTGACCACCTGGTCTTGTGTGTTTTTGGTGATGTATTGCTCGAGTGATGGATCAAAATAAGAAAAACTCAATGCGGGTAATGGGTATGATCCTTGATTTTGGGGCACAAGGGTGTAAACTTCAGAAACAGATCCACGCATGCCACTTGATCGGGTGTTTATCTTGTCCTTTCGTGTGGGTTCGTAGGCTTCAAAAGACTTAGGGAATTGAGGCTTGGGCAGTTCAAATAATTTTAAATTACCCGCGCCACGCACCGTGACACTGTATTCTAGAGATTCTTGAGCATCGAGCTCAGATCGAGAAACAGCACTGTCAAAATCAAAAGAACCAACGGCTCCCGTAAAATCTTCCGGGCGATTTTCCGAAGGCAGGGGTTTGACATTAATGGTGCGGCGACCCGCAGAAATCGTTTTGTTGACACGGGTGGTCATAAAACGACCAAAAAAGTCTCTTCGGTTCGAGCGCACGTCAATAGGTACGTCTAAGGTTAGCGGTTCGATGCTAAGTTTTCCTGTCTTTTGCGGATATAGCACCGTGGTGCGCAAGACTACATAGCGATAGTCCTCGCCTCGGTATTGTCCGTCGTAAATTTGTAATTGGCCCTTTTGGTCTAAAGTTTGACTCCAAAAATCAGCGTATTTTGGTGAATCAATCTCACGCCAGTTGCTGGTAATGCTTACCTGATTAGAGACATATAACTTATACACCACGGTAATGGCCTCATTTAAATATGGTTTTGTGTTCGATACCTCCGCCACCAAATGGACATTTTCACTCGCCAAATAATCTGCACTATTGGCGTCAGTGGGTATGTCAACAGCCTCAGTAACAATAACCTCTACGGGTAAAGATTTGTAGAGTGCTCCGTCTATATCGATTACTGCTTGCCCAATGGTGATGGCTCCTTTGCGCTGTGGCGCCAAGAAAAAACTATAGGTCTTGGAGTAGGTTCGCTTACCGTTAATCCATGAATTGCTGATGGATTGATTTGGTCCGCCTAATACGCGAAACCCCTCAAAACTAGGGGGCTGAAAATTATCCCCATCCTGATTCATTTCAAAATCAATGCGAAGACGTTCGTTCAGGCCCAGCTTCTTTTTACTGACTTTTGCCACGAATTCTACCTGAGCCTCGAGGCCAAATGGTGCCATGAGGAGAAAAGCATAGAAGACCCATTTTATCATCACGCGCATCTTACCAGTCTTTTGAACGTTTTACTTTGGCCCCCTTGGCCTTTTGTAAATTCATTTTATCCTGCACTTTTTGCTCCTCGTTATTCATGGCCTCTAGCAAGTTTTTAATTTGCTGCGGAGACATTTGACCAGGTTTAGGCTGCTGAGGATTTTGCTTGTCTTTTTGATCATTGGGCTCTTGATTGTTCTCTGGCTTATCCCCTTTTTGGTTCTCAGGGTCCTTTTGATCCTCACCCTGGTCCTGCTGGTCTTGATTGTCCTGGTTCTCTTGATTTTCGTCGTTTTGATTGGGATCGTCTTGATTCTCCCCGCCTTGATCTTGCTGATCTTGCTGGTTCTGATCCTCCTTTTCTTCTTGATCTTTCTTGTCGTCCTTGTTTTCGTCGGGAGGAGGTGGGTTTTTATCCAAAAGATCCTGGGCAACCGCTAGATTATAACGACTCTCATCGTCTTGCGGATTACTGCGTAAAGCTTCCTTGTAAGCCTCTACCGCTTCTTGATACATTTTCTCTTTCATAAATGTATTGCCTAGATTATGAAACGCCCGATGCCTCTGCGGGTATGATTCTGCATTACTAGCCGCTTGTTTAAACCGAAAAAGGGCTTCCTTATTTTGACCCCGCAGGTGATATTCATTACCCAGGTTGAAGGCCCCGTTCTCACGCTCTCCGAGAGCCAAAGCCTTTCGATAATCAGCCTCAGCCTCAGCAAAAGAACCCTCAGACAAATGTGTGGCTCCGCTAGAGAGCGCAATTTGCGCTTCGGGCACCACGGACTTCTGCGCAGTAGACTCATCTTGCGCGTTTAGGTCGGCAAGAAAAAGCACACAGCAAAACCACATGGCTAACAAAATGAACGGTCTTGTCATCATTCTAGTCGTCATCACTTTGTTCATTAAACAAATTTAATTTTTTTAACCAATTGGTCTTGCGCTCCAACATTATAGAATCGGCAAGCAATAAAACCAAGGCGATCACTAAAAACCACTGAAACTGATCCTTAAAATCGGTAAACTGCTTGGACTCAAATTCGGTCTTATCCATGGCGTTGAGAATCTCCTGAACCTCAGCCACGACCTCTTTGGTTTGTGTTCCGTCTATATAGCGTCCTTGACCCCATTGGGCGATGTTTTGTAGGTTTTCTGTATTGAGTTTGGTAATGACCTGATTATTGCTTTGATCTCTTTTGTAAAACTGCAAAATGCCATTGCGCTTTATCGGTATTGGCGCCCCCGCAGGACTCCCAACACCGATGGTATAAATTTGAATGCCTAAGGCTACAGCAGCGTCAACGATATCTTGATTTTCTCCCTCGTGATCCTCGCCATCACTCACGATAAGCAAAACGCGATTGGTTTGTTCTTGATCATTGAAATAGGTCATCGAAAGGTTAACCGCTTCATTGATTGCCGTTCCTTGGGACGAAACCATATCGGTGTTCATGTTGTTCAAAAATAACTTTGCAGAGGCAAAATCTGTTGTAATGGGTGCCTGTGGAAAAGCACTCCCTGCGTAACCAATCACGCCGACCCGATCCCCCACGAGATTGTTTATGATCTGGGTGACTAACTGCTTTGATTTTTCCAAACGATTTGGCGCGACATCCTCGGCGAGCATACTTTTGGAGACATCGACCGCAAAGACCACATCTACTCCCTGTCGCGTTACCGTTTCGATTTTGGAACCAAGCTTGGGGTTAACAAGGGCAATAATTAAAGACGCAATGCACAAAGCCCAAGTACTAAATTTAATCCATGACTTGATGGTCGATTGGTTTGGGCCTAATCGATCTAGGGCCCGCTGTGAAAAAAACCTTTTTTGTACCGATTTCTGCCAAACCAGACGCCACACAAATAGCATAAATGCGATAAAAATCGCGGCAAGTCCGTAGAAATATATTGGCTCCTCTAACTGATACATCAAATAAAGCTTTTGAATAGGGTTTGACGCATTAGGAACTCAAAGATCAATAGGCCAATCGCGGCAAGAACCAGCGGGCGGTATCCTTCGTCATATTGCTGATACTTAAATTCTTCAACTTCGGTTTTCTCGAGTTTGTTGATTTCATCGTAAATCTCACCGAGCTTTGAATTGTTTGTGGCGCGAAAATACAACCCACCCGTCGTTTGTGCGATATCCTGAAGCAAAGCTTCATCAATTTCGACCGGAACTTTTCCATATTGAAATTTACCGTTTGGGCGCATTCCAACAGGCGACAGGGCGAGGCCATTAGATCCCAGGCCGATGGTATAGACTTTTATGCCAAATTCTACGGCTAATTCACTGGCAGTGCGCGGATCTATAAATCCTGAATTATTTACTCCATCAGTGAGCAGAATAATCACTTTACTTTTTGCGCGACTCTCTTTAAGTCGGTTCACCGCTGTAGCTAATCCCATCCCTATCGCCGTTCCCCCTTCAATAATCGTATTGTACTCAATAGATTTAAGGGCCGTTAGCACAATGGTCTTATCACTGGTGAGCGGTGTTTTGGTATAACTTTCTCCAGCATACTCAACCAAGCCCAGTCGGTCGTTGGGGCGATTGGCAATAAATCGCCCAGCAACCTGCTTTAAGGCCTCTAATCGATTTGGAGACAAATCACGCGCCAGCATACTGGCAGACACATCAATAGCCATGATTATATCTATACCACGTGATGTTTTTACCCGTGTACTTTGATCGACGTGTCTGGGCCGAGCCAAAGCAATGATAATCAACACAACGGCCGATAGGCGCAACAACCACAATAATGACTTGGCAAAAGACCAAAACTTATTGGTTTGATCGGTAATGCTCAAAGCCGACATGGTCCACTCTGCGTTGTGTCGTCGTCGGCTGTGCCAAAACCAAAAAATAAGCAGTGGTACTAGAGTAAGCAGCCAAAACCACTGGGGCGAGACAAATTCAAAGGTTCTTGTCATGGCGCTTTAGGTTTTTGCTGTGTCTGCGGAATTTCCAAAGACACCGAATTGATAACCCGCTCTTTTAATCCCTGGGCAAATCTATTGTCGTCTACATAGGCCACCATTACGGTTTGTATCCCGCCCTGTTGATCAAAAACTAACAACTCATACTCGTGGGATTCAGACCCTGTTTGACCAGAGTCATCGGCCACATAAAAACTGCCATAAGCTCTGAGTCCCTTTATGCCCTCAGGCGTTTCAAACGACTCATCTTTGACGATCAGAGTTCTTGCGCCTTGCTCTTCTAAAAGCACCAATGATCGGTTTAGCGCTTGATTAATGTTCCAGTTCTCTTGAGGTTGAACTTGTGTTGAGGTTACCGCGATATAAAAGTCATCGTCCAGAGTAAAGGCCTCAAAAATAGCGGTACCACGCGCCGACAGACTGTCTTGATCGGGATGGTTGAACATCTTACGGACTAAAATCTCAGGGGATTCAAGAATTACGGCAGGAACACCATATTCACTTTTATACCAAGGACCCTGCGCCAGGTCACGCATTTGATTGCCAAAAATCTGGTCTTTTGCCTCTTGTGGTCCCACATAAAACACGTAACCCACAATAGCGACAGTCACTGCTGCAGCCGCATATAACCAAGTTCTTTTGCGTTTTTGTTTTGCCAAAAATTCCGCCCTCGCCGCTGCATCCATCGCAGCTTGCTCGTCCTCGGGCTCGGGCTCAGGAATACTCGCTTTGAATTCTTCGACCAAAATTGAGCTTTGGGCGTAATCTGATTCGCCTTGTTGCTGAGCGACCTGTGACTTAGCAAATTTAATCAGATCCGCACGACGTAAAATAGCACCTAATGTCGTTATGGTTTGGGTTTTTATGTCAAAATGATCGCCATTACTGTGCAGTGACAAGCGGTCCAAAAGTTCATCGGTAGTGCTTTCCAAGGCCCGTGAATCGATCTCGCGATGAATATATGTCTTCAGAATATCTGTGAGTTCTGAATAAAATGCTTTAGGGTTAAATTGACCCTCAGAGAGCTGATTCTTGATGGCCGAGAGCCTTTGACTTGCCTCTTGGTATGGAGGAAGTGGTGGAGGGGCAAGGGCTTTGGTTGCTGTTCTTTTTTTTCGCCACATCCATATGAGTCCTCCAATCAATCCCACGGCAATTAGGGTGAGCCAAGGCCAAATAGGTCCCGGTCTTAACGGAATTTGAGCCGAGGGCTTGATCACAAAAATTGGTTGTTGCGTCGTGTCGACCGCCATGGTCATTACGGCAATACCGAATTCTGGGGTATCATGAGCGCTGTCATTGATCATGACTCTTTGTTTGCTGAGGCGATGGTAGCCAGAGTCAAATTTGGTTAACCCATATTTTTTGCGCAATTGCCATTGGCTTTTGTTGCTCTGATTTCTCAGTGTGTCGACAGTGTAAGACCGAATCACTTCAAAAGCGCCAAAGGATTTACCTTCGGGAAACATGACAAAATCGGTGCTATCGGCCTGAACTTCAATGACCAATTCAAGCTCTTCACCGATGCGCATCTGCGTGGTATCCACCGCAGCTCTAACTTGAGCATAAACGCGCGTACTGCACAATAAGGTCAGCATCAGCCATAGGCCAAGAACAGAGGTTGTATTTAGTGGTTCTAATCTCACGGGTTACGCTCTATTTTTGAAATAACCTAACAACTTTCTCACATAGCTTTCTTGTAAACTACAGTCAATAGTTCCTGCACCACATTTAGAGAAGGACTCATGGAATTCTGAGACATTTTTCTGGTAGGCCTTGAAGTGGTTGCGCCGCACCGCTTTACTTCCCGTATGAACCAGGCGGCGTTCTCCCGTTTCACGATCGAGCATTTCCACCATCCCCAAATTAGGCATCACGGCCTCGCTTTGATCGTAAACCCGAATCCCGGTGACATCGTGCTTACGCGCCGCAATGCGCAAGGGCGATAAAAATGGAGCGCTAATAAAATCAGAGAGCACAAAGACAATCGCCTTTTTTTTCATTACCGAGGTCAAATATTTCAGGGCCGCGCTGATATCAGTCTTTTGTCCTTTAGGCTTAAACTCCAAAAGTTCGCGAATGACCCTCAAAACATGAGATTTTCCTTTTTTGGGTGGGATGAATAATTCTATTTGGTCTGTAAAAAGAATCAACCCTATCTTATCGTTATTCTGCAGTGCTGAAAACGCTAGGGTCGCCGCTATTTCTGTGAGCATTTCACCCTTAAATTGATCCTGGCTGCCGTAAATTTCTGATTGACTCACATCGACCATAAGCATCAGTGTCAGCTCGCGTTCCTCTTCAAAAATTTTGACAAATGGCTCGTTGTAACGCGCCGTAACATTCCAGTCTATAGCCCGAATATCATCGCCGTATTGATAACTGCGGACTTCGCTAAAGGTCATCCCTCTTCCCTTAAATGTGGAATGATATTCCCCGCCAAAGACATGGTCGCTCAAGCGCCGTGTCTTAATTTCTATCGCACGTACTTTTTTTAAAAGGGTTTTGGTATCCACAATACTGGGATTTTGGCCTCAGTTAAATTAAATGACTTGTCTAGGGAACTTCAATGACATCGACAATACGATTAATCAAGGCCTCTGAAGTTACCTCCTCTGCTTCAGCCTCATAAGTAATCCCCACCCGATGACGTAACACATCGTGCACTACCGCGCGGACATCCTCAGGGATCACATAGCCTCTGCCTTTGATAAAGGCATAACTCTTGGCGGCAAGTGCGAGATTAATACTCCCACGCGGTGAGGCGCCATAACTAATCAGGGGTTTTATATCTGATAGATTGTAGTCCTCAGGTCGGCGTGTGGCAAAAATAATGTCTAGTATATACCGCTCTATTTTTTCATCCATGTACACCTGACGCACGGCTTTTTGTGCCTTTTTGATCTGAGCCAATGTCGCGACGGGCTTTACAGACTCAAGGCCTCCGTTTAAATTTTGACGAACGATTAGCTGCTCTTCAGCCAAAGCTGGATAATCGATTACGGTTTTGAGCATAAAACGATCGACCTGTGCTTCTGGCAATGGGTAGGTTCCCTCTTGTTCAATTGGATTTTGAGTGGCCATGACCAAAAATGGCTGGTCGAGTTTAAAGGTCTCGTCTCCGATAGTCACCTGCTGTTCCTGCATGGCCTCAAGAAGTGCAGACTGAACTTTAGCAGGGGCACGGTTGATTTCATCTGCCAAGACAAAATTGGCAAAAATCGGCCCTTTCTTAATGCTAAAATCATTGGTTTTGATGTTGTAGATCATTGTCCCAATAACATCGGCAGGCAATAAATCAGGGGTAAATTGCACCCGACTGAATGACCCCTTTACAGCCTTGGACAATGTGTTAATTGCCAACGTTTTAGCCAATCCAGGGACACCTTCAAGCAAAATATGCCCTTGTGAGAGCAATCCAATAAGCAGTCGCTCGATCATGTGTTTTTGGCCAACAATAACCTTATTCATCTCTTGAGCGAGTAGCCCTACAATGGCGCTCTCGCGCTCAATCATTTCGTTGAGCATTCCCAAATCTTGTGGCGTCTGATTAGTTTCCATAACTACATTCTGTCATTAAAAAAGACCGACTGCAATAATCGATCTTAAATTTCACTATGCAAATTGACGATTATTCATTAATTCCGCTGTTAATAATTGGTTAAAAATTACCATGAATAAAGGGCTTTGCAGCAATGTTTCCTGAATAATTTGTCTAATTTTAGATAAAATAATTTCCATGGAACATTCATTTTCTTCTGTTATCGTCGGATGTATGGATTGGGGCTCTTGGCGGCGCAATTTTGACACCGAAGAAATGACAGACCTTATTCAGTGGAGTATTTCTCATGGTCTTACCAGTTTTGATCATGCCGATATTTACGGAGATTACACTGTTGAGGAACAATTTGGCAAGGCCTTTGACCGGGCAAATGTATCGCGAGAAGATGTACAAATAATCAGTAAATGTGGGATTCAATATGCTTGTGAGGCCAGGCCACATTCTGTAAAACACTATCAATACGATGCGGCTTATATTGTGGACAGTGCTCGTCGTTCAATCGAGCAATTGCGCTGTGGCTACCTCGATCTTTTTTTACTGCACCGACCCAGTCCTTTGATGCGTCCCGAGGCCGTTACAGAGGCAGTGAATACCCTCAAAGAATCTGGAGCAATTCGGGCTTTTGGAGTATCCAATTTCACGCCGAGTCAAACAGATCTGATTGCATCACAAGCAGAAATACAGGCCAATCAAATTCAGTGCTCCTTGACCCATTTAACTCCGTTTTTCAACGGAAGTCTTGATCATATGTACACTCATGGGATACGTCCTATGGCCTGGAGTCCAATAGGTCAAGTATTCAAAGACAAAAGTGAAACGTCCCATCGAATCCATGAGGTCTTAAACGAACTTTGCGAGCATTATAATGCCAGCAAGGATCAAATATTGTTGGCTTGGCTGATGACTCATCCCTCTGGGATAATACCCGTAGTGGGTACCACTCAAAAAGAGCGACTAGCCTCTGCGGCCAAGGCCGCGACCATTAAGCTCTCAGAAATTCATTGGTTTGAACTCCTTGTCGCGAGTCAAGGCCATAAGGTTCCTTAGATTTTATTTTATCACTCATGACACGACTCAAAAATAAGACCGCATTGATTACGGGTGCCACCTCAGGAATTGGACTTGCCACTGCACAGGCCCTGGCACAAGAGGGATGCCGCTTAATTATCACCGGAAGGCGTTCTGTGCGACTCAGCACCATCGCAAATAATTTGAGTGCTCTGGTCTCAGTACATACACTTAATTTTGACGTGCGCGACCGAACACGTGTTTTTGATTCAATCGCTGATCTTCCCGATGAATTCAAAGCCATCGATATTTTGATTAACAATGCGGGAAATGCGCATGGTTTGGACACCATCCAAGAGGGCGATCCAGACGACTGGGACGCCATGATCGATATTAATGTCAAAGGATTGCTTTATGTCTCAAAAGCAGTTATCCCTGATATGGTAAAGCGAGGTTCAGGCCAGATTATACATATCGGCTCAACCGCAGGGAAAGAAGTCTACCCAAAAGGAAATGTCTATTGTGCCAGCAAACATGCTGTAGATGCCCTAAATCACGGGATGCGTCTTGACCTCAACGGTCAAGGCATCAAAGTTAGTGCGATACATCCGGGATTAGTGGAGACCGAATTCAGCCAAGTGCGTTTTAAAGGGGACACGGCTCGGGCAGAACAAGTCTACAAAGGATATACTCCGCTCAAGGCTGAAGACATTGCCGAAATCATTGTATTTGTGCTGAGCCGACCCGCTCATGTAAACATTGCAGATCTTATGGTCATGTGCTTGGATCAAGCCTCCAGTACGGTGGTTAATAAAACTGCCCCCTAATGGCGCAATATGTTATCGGTGATATACATGGAGGATTACGCGCACTTGAGCAGCTTTTAGAGCGTGTTCCGTTCAGAAACAACGATCAACTCATTTTCCTGGGAGACTATCTCGATGGTTGGTCCCAGGGGCCAGAGGTCATTGATACACTTATAGAGCTCAACAATCGGTTTGATTGTCGTTTTATTCGGGGGAATCACGATGCGTTGTGCTTAGATTATTTAAAAAATGACAAAGCGCCCAAACAATGGGTGTTGCATGGTGGCCAAAGTTCAATCGATGCCTATCATTCATGTCCCTCAGAAAAAATCACTCGCCATATTTCCTTTTTGGAACAACTTGAAAACTATATCGAAAACTCTGGAAACCTTTTTGTCCATGCCGGTTTTTCTCACCCCAAAGGTCCGAGTGAAGAATTTCACGCCCATTTGGTTTATTGGGATCGCAGCCTTTGGGAAACCGCCAGGGCGGCCCACAAGTTAAGTGATCAAGATTCTTGGCAATACCCAGAACGCCTAAAGCTCTACAAAGAAATATTCATCGGTCATACACCCGTCCAGCGCATCGGAGCTTCACAGCCATTTCGAGCGTCCAATGTATGGAATATAGATACTGGTGCTGCTTTTCAAGGAACATTAAGTTGCTTAAATACAGAGACCAAAGAATTCTGGCAGAGCGACCCTCTGCCCAGTCTTTATCCTGATGAACCCGGTCGAAGAGCTTGATGGACCAATGATTCGATTTGTTCTGTTACATCTTAGTGTACTGCTGGGCTAAAGATCAAATTTTATTCCTTGAGCCAGCGGCAATTCAGTAGTGTAGTTTATGGTATTGGTCTGACGACGCATGTATACCTTCCACGCGTCACTACCCGATTCTCTTCCGCCTCCGGTCTCTTTTTCACCGCCAAATGCTCCACCTATTTCAGCACCTGAAGTCCCGATATTAACATTAGCAATACCACAATCGCTTCCGGCATGGCTGAGGAATAATTCGGCCTCTCTGAGATTGTTGGTCATTATAGCGCTGGACAACCCTTGGGCAACACCATTTTGAAGTTCGATGGCATTTTCTACGCCTCCCGAATATTTCATCAAGTAAAGGATCGGGGCAAATGTTTCATGCTGAACAATCTCATAATGATTTTCTGCCTCGGCAATTGCTGGCTTAACATAACATCCGCTTTGGTACCCAGGGCCTTCTATAGTACCGCCTGGCACCAAAAGAGAACCTCCTTCAGCAACGACTTTTTCTAAAGCTGTCTCATACATGCCGACAGCATCCTTATCAATTAACGGACCGACATGATTATTTTGATCTAAAGGATTCCCGATACGCAGTTGTTTGTAAGCACTGGCCAAGGCCTCCTTAACCTGATCGTAAATAGACTCGTGAATAATCAATCTTCGTGTTGATGTACAGCGCTGGCCACATGTACCCACAGCGCCAAAAACTGCCCCAATAACGGTCATTTTAATGTCGGCGTCTGGGGTTACAATGATTGCGTTGTTTCCTCCTAATTCCAGAAGACTTCGGCCCAATCGCTCGGCCACAGTTTGGGCGACTATTTTACCCATTCGCGTAGACCCAGTTGCCGAAACTAAAGGAATACGTTTGTCTTGAGTCATCATCTGGCCCACCTGATAGTCTCCATTTATCAAACACGATAAGCCCTCTGGTAAATTGTTTTTGGCAAATACTGATGCCGCAATGTTTTGACAAGCAATGCCACAAAGTGGCGCTTTTTCTGAAGGCTTCCAAACACATACATCGCCGCAAATCCAGGCTAACGCTGTATTCCAACACCATACCGCAACCGGAAAGTTAAATGCAGAGATAATCCCCACAATACCGATTGGATGATACTGATCGTACATGCGGTGCCCAAAACGTTCACTATGCATCGTAAATCCATGCAGTTGTCGTGATAATCCGACAGCAAAATCACAGATATCAATCATTTCTTGAACCTCACCTAAGCCCTCTTGAAAGCTTTTACCCATTTCATAGGAGACTAACTGACCTAAAGGTTCTTTCAAACGTCTTAATTCCTCCCCGAATTGACGAACAATTTCACCGCGCTGAGGGGCAGGCTGAATACGCCAATATTTGAAGGCCTCTGCGGCTGTATCCATGATTTTGGCATAATCCTGTGGCGTGGTGGTTGAAACCTTCCCAATCAAGTTTCCGTCAACTGGTGAATAAGAACTGATGAAATCGTCTGAACCGTACCAAGTATTCCCCGTAGA
>CBFIFD010000008.1:0-73176 GCA_965661835.1 Flavobacteriaceae bacterium
ACCCGAGGTTCTTCAAGGATATGAAGAATTACATTTCTTGGCATGGACCACTACACCCTGGACCCTGCCCAGTAATACAGCCCTTACGGTCGGTCCCAAAATAAAATATGTCGTTGTTAAAACCTTCAATCAGTATACCAAAGCGCCCATACACGTGGTCTTGGCAGAGGCTCTAGTCTCTAAGGTTTTCTCGGGTAAATTTGAGGAGGTTGCAGAGATTAATCATCAAGACTCCCTAGATCCGCAGGCCAAAAAAACGCCTTACACTGTCGTTAGGACACTCGTTGGGGCAGATATGGTAGGCGCCCGATACGAGCAACTCATGCCTTATGTATTGCCTAACGACAACCCTAATGACGCATTTCGCCTGATTTCAGGCGATTTTGTGACTACCGAAGACGGAACCGGGATTGTTCATACAGCGCCCACTTTTGGAGCGGATGACGCCAAGGTCGCCAAAGAAGCGCAACCTCCGGTGCCCCCGATGCTGGTCAAAGACCAAGAAGATCAATTGGTTCCTCTAGTTGATCTGCAAGGAAGATTCCGTCCTGAGGTCACTGAATTTGCCGGGGCCTATGTCAAAAACGAGTATTACCCCAAAGGAGAGGCCCCAGAAAAAAGTATTGATGTCCAGATTGCCATCAAACTAAAAATCGAAAACAAGGCCTTTAAAGTAGAAAAGTACGTGCACAGTTACCCCAACTGTTGGCGAACCGACAAGCCTATTTTGTATTATCCTCTGGATTCGTGGTTTATCAAAGTCACTGATTTCAGAGATCGCATGCACGCGCTGAATCAAGAAATTAATTGGAAGCCCAAGGCCACAGGGGAAGGCCGATTTGGGAATTGGCTGGCCAGTGCCAATGATTGGAATTTGTCGCGCTCCAGATTTTGGGGAATCCCACTTCCTATTTGGCGTACCGAAGATGGTCGCGAGACCAAATGTATCGGATCCATCAAAGAACTCAAACAGGCTATGGCAGAATCTGTCAAGGCCGGGCATATGGATCAAGACATTTTTGCCGACTTTGACCCTTCAGATTTTTCCGAAGAAAACTACGCTCAGGTCGATCTACACAAAAGCCATGTCGATAAAATTGTCTTGACCTCGTCGACAGGAGCACCGATGTATCGCGAAAGCGATCTGATTGATGTTTGGTTTGACAGTGGAAGCATGCCCTATGCACAATGGCATTATCCATTTGAAAACAAAGAAAAAGTAGAACAAACTTGGCGAAAAGCTGATTTTATCGCCGAGGGGGTGGATCAGACGCGCGGTTGGTTTTATACCCTACACGCCATTGGAACGATGATTTTTGACGATATCGCCTACAAAAATGTCGTCTCTAATGGTCTTGTTTTGGATAAAAATGGACAAAAAATGTCCAAACGTCTAGGCAATGCGGTAGATCCTTTTGAGACTCTAGATACTTATGGTCCTGATGCCACCCGCTGGTACATGATTAGCAACGCGAATCCATGGGACAATCTCAAGTTTGATTTAGAGGGGATTGCTGAGGTGCGCAATAAATTTTTTGGCACCTTGTACAACACCTATAGTTTTTTTGCCCTTTATGCCAATGTCGATGGCTTTACGTTTGCCGAAGAGGATATCGCCCATCAGGAGCGACCCGAAATAGATCAGTGGATTTTATCGGCCTTGAATTCGTTGATTCAAACTGTGGATAAAGCCTACAAGGCTTATGAGCCCACACGCGCTGCTCGGGCCATTTCTGAATTTGTGCAAGAACATTTGAGCAACTGGTTTGTTCGTTTAAGTCGCAGGAGATATTGGAAAGGCAGTTATGGTCCGGATAAAATTTCTGCGTATCAGACGCTCTACCAATGTTTGGTTACCGTAGCTCAAATCGGCGCTCCGGTGGCTCCGTTTTTCATGGACAGGCTCTATCGAGATTTGACCTCTGTTGTGAACAACCATAGCCCGATATCGGTGCACTTAAGTGATTTTCCTGCGGCGAATACCGCACTAATCGATAAGGATTTAGAGCGAAAAATGAGTAAGGCTCAGACGGTCTCGTCTTTGGTGCTTTCGTTGCGACAAAAAGAAAAAATTAAGGTGCGTCAACCGCTACAAACCATAATGATTCCGGTATTGACTGAGGATCAAAAAACCGACATACTGGCGGTTCAAGATCTGATCAAGCACGAGGTCAATGTAAAAGAGATTAAACTCATCAGTGATGATTCCGGCATTTTGGTCAAGCAAATTAAGCCTGATTTCAAAAAATTAGGTCCTAGATTTGGTGCCGATATGAAAGCCGTAGCGGCGGCTATTGGTCAGTTTGGTCCCGAGCAAATCAGTGCTCTAGAACAAAATGGCACATTGACTATTCACATCGGCGATAAAAGTATTATTTTAGACCGGTCCGATGTAATTATTAGCTCACAAGATATCGAAGGATGGCTTGTTGCTAGCGCAGAGGGATTAACGGTAGCGCTCGATGTTACCCTGACAGAATCTTTGAAACACGAGGGAATTTGTCGCGAGCTGGTGAATCGGATACAAAATTTGCGAAAAGACAGCGGACTAGAAGTGACAGATCGTATAGAAATTAGTCTTGTTGCACACCCTATGCTCAACAAAGCTATAGAGGAATTTGGCGATTATGTCGCCGGTGAAACTTTAGCGGACCAACTCTATTTGGTCGAACAACTAGAGGAAGGACAAACAATAGAATTTGATGATATATCAACCCAACTGATTATAAAAAAGTGTTAATTATGGCAAGTGAATCAAAAACTCGTTACACAGACAAAGAACTCGAAGAATTTCGCGTATTGATTAACGAAAAGCTGGAAAAAGCTGAGCAACAATTAGCTTTAATTGAAAGCGCTTATAAAAATGACAGTAATAACGGAACGGACGATACCTCCCCAACATTTAAAGCCTTTGATGAAGGTAGTGAGGTGATGAGCAAGGAGGCCAACTCTCAACTGGCGATCCGTCAAGAACGATTTATTCGTGATTTAAAAAATGCCTTGATTCGTATCGAGAATAAAACCTACGGGGTTTGCCGTGTCACTGGTAAGCTCATCAAGCCAGAGCGCTTGCGCATTGTGCCTCACGCTACCTTGAGTATCGAGGCGAAAAATATGCAAAAATAGTCTGATCGGATGAAGTCCACCCACGCTATTTTAGTGATCTTGATTGTCCTGATCATCGATCAATGGTCAAAATTTTACATCAAGACTCATTTTGCTTTGTATGATAGTGTGGCGGTATTTTCTTGGTTCAAAATCTATTTTATTGAAAATGAGGGTATGGCTTGGGGGGCCAAAATACCCGGTAACTATGGCAAACTGATTCTCACCGTGTTTCGGCTTTTGGCGATTGTTGGTATTGGATATTGGCTTTACGATGTAATTCGAAAACAATCTGCGTGGATGCTGACTTTAGCGATATCCTTGATTTTTGCTGGAGCCATGGGCAATATTATAGACTCTGTTTTTTACGGGGTGTTTTTTGAACACAGTATGGGACAAGTCGCTCAATTTTTGCCCGATGGAGGGGGGTATGGTAAATGGCTCCACGGAAAAGTAGTGGACATGTTCTCTTTTTCTTTTTTCAATCCCGTTTTTAACATAGCCGATACGGCAATCAGTACCGGTGTAGGATTGCTCATTGTATTTAATAAGCGGGCGTTCCCTAAATCTCCAAAAGAGGATTAATGTTCAAATATAATTCTGATTGACGATCCCACGTTTGGATTGGCCTGAGTAATCAGTTTAGCGTCCAATTGTTCGATTTGAAGTTTTAAGGCATTGAGTGTCAATATGCTCGGGTCTAAATCATTATAATTCTGGCCCTCCAGACCTGCTTCATCGAGTTTCTTAATAATACTTCCATCACTGTTATCTTTTATGAGCAATATGAAATCTTCGTGCTCTTGATAAGAAAAAACATCAATCGCGGGTTTACGTGTTTCTGGTGTGTTGATAATTGAGTATTCGATGATGGTCTTAAACATTGACTCCAGAAGTTTTGTGCTGAACAAGACTTTGGGGACCTCTGAAAAATCTGAAAATATTTCTGCCTCCGCCTCGTGGATCAAGGCATTGTTTTGAACGATACTCTTACTTAAAGCAGAACTGAGGACTACGGTTTCTTTTTGTTCTCCCGTCATGCGCGAACAAAGAACCATCTGATTGAGTTGGTCCACGGTTTGATTCATCGTTTTGGAGACATGTGCTACTTGTTGCAATAGCTCTTTGCGTTCTTGTTTGTCCGTAGTTTGTTGTAGCAGTTCTATCGTCAGCCCTAAGTTACCCGTAACACTCCTGATCTGACGACACATATGGTCAGCAAAAGCGATGAGTTGGGTGTTTTGTTTTTTTAATCGAACCAATTGATCCGTAGCATCTTCTTGGGGCCGATTAGCATCGCCTTGAGGTAAATTGGTGGGGCTAGGCGTGGTGTCTTTTGACCGTCTTTTGGTAGAAAGAAAGTTCATAGTTTATAAGTTTTGGGGCAACTAAGATATAAATAATGAGAAATAATCCGTCAAAAATCAATTAAAATCGATAAACGGTGTTTGGTGTTACCACCAAATCTAGGCTTTTATCCCAGTGTTCACTGGGAATTATGTCGGGTTCAGGCTCAAAAAAACACAGTCCAATTTTTTTACAATCCTTAGTGCACAACGATAAAAATCGATCGTAAAACCCTTTGCCGTATCCCAGCCGTGTTCCTTTTTTGTCGTAGGCCAAGAGCGGAACAAAAATGACCTCCAACTGATCTGGTGTGATTTCTTGACCGTCTTCTGGTTCTGGAATCCCGTATTGAGATGTGGTTAATTTTGTTTGCTCGGTCAAAAGGTAATGTCGCAAACTGCTGTTATCAAAATTTGCCTTTGAAATGATGATTTTTTTATCTCGCCCAAACAGAATGTCCAAAATTGGGTGGGTGTCTACTTCACCTTTTTGGGTAATGGTCAAAAACAAATGATAATAGGTGGCCTCCCAAATATCGCAACGCAGCAACTGGTTGGCAATGGCCAGGCTCATTTGATCTATTTTTAGGGCGCTCAGTTTTTTTCTGCGGCTCATCGCCTCGGCTCTGATGGTTTTTTTGTCTCTCACATTATCCCTCTTTAATCTCGGTTGACATATGAAATATCGCGTCGCCTTGGTATACCGTCGGTGCGTGATTCACATTAAAAATGTAGCCCGCATTGGGCGCAAGCACAAAGATTAATGTCTGGCCATACGGGTCGGTAATTTGACCGATAGAGTCCCCTTTTTCGACCCATTTACCCACTAAAACTAGTGATTTAAACATCCCTGAAGAACCGGCGCGTATCCAAGTTGAGTCGAGAATTTCGATGGGGTTATTTTTTGGTGTACTGACCTTGAACTTCGAGGGAAGCATCCCCAGATGATGCATTAATCGCTTAACGCCATTGACCCCCGAATTACTAATGGAGGCGGTAATGTCATTACTTTTTCCGCCCTCAAAAAGCAAGAGAGGGACCCCGAGTTTGTCGCAGGTATGGCGCAGTGATTTTGGGGTCGACTTGTGATGGATGATAAATGGCGCGCCAAATACTTTGGCCTGATCAACAAGCGCTGGGTTATGGGCGCTCAATCGAATGTGCGGTGCATTAAAGCGCTGGGCGCCCCCAGTGTGAAAATCTACAACCAAATCGGCATGAGGCAAAACATTTTTGGTGAGTTGATGGGCAATTTGTGCCGCCAAAGAACCGGATTTTTTTCCGGGGAACGCGCGATTGAGATCACGACCGTCGGGTAAATCTCTTTGATTGTGCACATAACCGATAACGTTGACCACGGGAATGCAGATTGTCGTGCCTTTCCTGGGTTTTGTAATTCCCTTGGCGATACACTGTCTTAAAATTTCAATGCCGTTGACTTCGTCACCATGGATCCCCGCAAGCAGCAAGAGGGTAGGACCAGGTTTTAACGCTCGCGTCACAAATACCGGGACTTCGATCGGTGTTCGCGTATGCAAGTGTGCGACCTGTAACTGCCCTTGGGCACTCGCTCCAGGAGCCACAGTCATGCCAAGCAGATTCATCGATGTGTTTTTATGACTCATGATTTGTGATTGCGCTCGATGAAGGTGATTATTTTTTGGGCGACATTAACCCCAGTGGTCTTTTCGATTCCCTCGAGACCAGGAGTTGAGTTAATCTCTAAAACCAGTGGGCCGCGCTCACTCTGTAAAATATCAACGCCACATACCCCTAGATTCAAGGCTTTGGCGGCCCTAACGGCAATATGGGTTTCCTCATGACTTAAGGCATAGGCAGTAGATTGTCCCCCGCGATGGAGATTAGATCGAAACTCACCGTGTTTACTCGATCGCTTCATCGAGGCCACTACCGCGCCATCGACCACGATGGCGCGTAAATCAGTTCCACTGGATTCTGAAATAAATTCTTGAACCAAAAACCGAACTTTTGAGGCGTTTAGGGTTTCCATGATACTGCGTGCCGAAGCCGTGCTTTCGGCCAAAATAACTCCTTGTCCGTGGGTGCCTTGAAGTAATTTAATAACCACTGGGCGATCCTTAAAATGCATCAAAACATTATCAGGCTGGGTGGTGCGTCCCAAAAAAGACATGGGCGTTGGAATGCCGTGTTGGCTGAGAATTTGCTGACACGTCCATTTATTTCGGGATTGAAGTATGGCCTCGGCCCCCACTGTGCTGAAGACATTCATGCTCTCAAAGTGACGGACTAGCGAAGCGCCAAAATATGTATTGGAAGCGCCAATACGCGGAATGACCGCATCAATATCATCGATAATTTCGGTTCCGTAATACAATACGGCCTTATCGTCTTTGGTCCCCACGTGACAGAGATTGGGGTCTAGAACCTCAATATTGTGATGTTTTGCGCCACAGGTCATTAGACTTTTGGTTGAATACAGCTGGGCGCTTCTCGAAAGGATGGCGATATTCATTTAATCCACTTTAATGCAAGGTAGGAAAAATAATAACGCTGTTTTCTAACCCTGAGTTGATGTATCTTTGGGGTATGGCCAAAGTTTCAAAGACACTGCAGATTGCAACACTGCCTGATGCACCAGGGGTTTATCAATTCTACGATAAACAAAAGAAGCTGTTGTATATCGGTAAGGCCAAAAACCTTCAAAAGCGTGTCCGAAGTTATTTCAATAAAGAGCACGACAATGCCCGTACCCGCATTATGGTTAAAAAAATCCACAGCATAAGTCATATCGTGGTCGACACCGAAACCGACGCCTTATTGTTGGAGAATAATCTGATTAAAAAGTATCAACCGCGTTATAACGTATTGCTCAAAGACGACAAATCGTACCCCTGGATTTGCGTCAAAAAAGAGCCATTCCCTCGGGTATTTATGACTCGGCGATTAATCAAGGACGGGAGTCAATACTATGGGCCATACACACAAATGCGGACGGTGCAGACCCTACTGGAACTGATCAGAGGGTTGTATCCGCTCAGGACGTGCAAATATGATTTGTCTGCTGATAAAATTTCCTCAGGCAAGTACAAGGTGTGTTTAGAGTACCATATTGGCAACTGTCTCGGGGCTTGTGAAGGGCATCAAGAGCTCGAGGATTACCAGCAACAAATCGATGCAATTCATCAAATTTTAAAGGGAAACTTCAAAGCCTCAGTGCTTCAATTTAAGGCCAAAATGAATCAGCATGCTGCGGATCTAGAATTTGAAGCGGCTGCCGCCATAAAAGATAAAATTGAAATCCTTGAGAATTATCAAGCCCGCTCGACCGTAGTGAGTCCAAAAATTGTGGATACAGAAGTGTACAGCATTCGGTCGGATGAAGATTTTGGGTATGTCAATTTCTTACAAGTTGCTTTCGGGAGTATCGTGCGTTCTCATACCATAGAGTTGAAAAAGAAACTCGACGAATCGGATAAAGCGCTCTTGGAGTTGGCATTTGTTGAATTGCGTCAGCGATTTAATTTGCAGGCCAAAAATGTGATTGCTCCGCATAAGATCAATACCCCTGATGGAGTTGAGGTCACTGTGCCTAAGCAAGGAGATAAAATGAAACTTTTGGAACTGTCACTGCGCAATGCCAAATATTTTAGACTGGACCGACTAAAGCAGGCTAAAATTGTGGATCCTGATCGTCACCAGAAGCGTATTATGGCTCAAATGAAAAAGGATTTACGTCTACCAGTGCTGCCAGAACACATAGAGTGTTTTGACAACAGTAATTTGCAGGGCAGCAATCCTGTGGCGGCCTGTGTTGTTTTTAAGCGGGGCAAGCCATCCAAAAAGGAATATCGAAAATTCAATATTAAAACAGTAACAGGGCCTGATGATTTTGCTTCTATGGAAGAGGTCGTCTATCGGCGATACAAAAGACTTCAGGACGAAAATCAGCCTTTGCCCAATCTCATTGTCATCGACGGAGGAAAGGGCCAATTATCTTCGGCATTAAAAAGTTTGGAACGACTAGAGTTGCGCGGTAAGATCAGTATTATCGGTATTGCCAAACGCCTAGAGGAGTTGTTTTATCCGGACGATCCCATACCGTTATATCTGGACAAAACTTCGGAAACTCTTAAAGTCATACAACAACTGCGTAATGAGGCCCATCGTTTTGGGATCACGTTTCACCGACAAAAACGCAGTAAAGAGGCAATCGATTCAGTCCTAGAGAGCATACCCGGTGTGGGGCAAAAGACCATTGAGACCTTGTTGCGGACCTTTAAAAGCCCGGCACGACTCAAAAAGGCATCCTTTGATGATATTAGTGCGGTAGTCGGGCCACATCGGGCTCAAAAAGTCATGGATTACTTTCAAAATCTCTAAACTGTATTGAGTGATTGCTCAAGCCTAGTCGTGGATTTACGAATTGTGAAAACAGATAATTTTTATTTGAGACCTCCGTTTTTTAGTTAGACTACTTTCTGGTTTAAAATCATTCAAAAGAGCCTAAAAAAATGTAATTTAGAGGGGTAAAAATAACGACCCTTACCAAAAGTTAAAGAACCGAATCACCATGCCTTTTTATCACCAACTCGGAAAAATACCGCCTAAAAGACACACTCAATTCCGCAAACCCGACGGCAGTCTTTATTCAGAACAATTGTTCGGCACTATCGGTTTTGATGGAATGTATTCCAATATTTATCACGAAAACCGTCCTACTCAAGTCAAAGAAATATTATCCCAGAAGAGTGTGGCGCCAAAAATTGCGAAGCCTAACAATATTCAATCATATCGACTCAAGGGTTTTGATGTGACCCCGTGTGACGATTATCTCGAAAGCCGCACACCGGTCCTTACCAACAGCGATTGCACTATTATTTTGGCAGCGCCAAAAACATCGGTCAAGGATTACTTTTATAAAAATACCGATGCCGATGAGCTTATTTTCATTCATAAAGGCTCGGGTACCTTAAAAACATTTTTGGGCAACATTCCATTCAAATATGGAGATTACTTGTTGGTCCCTCGTGGGGTAATTTATCAGATGGAGTTTGATGATGCGGATAACCGTCTTTTTATCGTCGAGTCAAATCATCCAATCTACACGCCCAAACGTTATCGCAATTGGTTTGGTCAGCTTTTAGAGCATTCGCCCTATTGTGAGCGAGACATCAGAAAACCACAGGCCTTGGAGACGCACAACGAAAAAGGAGATTTTTTGATGAAGGTCAAAAAACAAAACGATCTTATCGACATGGTCTATGCCACCCATCCATTTGATGTGGTGGGCTATGACGGTTTTAACTATCCTTATGCGTTTTCTATTCACGATTTTGAACCCATAACGGGTCGCATTCACCAGCCACCTCCGGTTCATCAAACCTTTGAAACTTCGGCATTTGTCGTGTGTAGTTTTGTGCCTAGATTATACGACTACCATCCATTGAGTATTCCTGCGCCCTACAATCATAGCAACATTGATTCAGATGAGGTGATTTATTATGTCGACGGCGATTTCATGAGTCGTAATGATATAGCTCCAGGCCACATTTCATTGCATCCTGCTGGAATCCCTCACGGTCCGCATCCGGGGGCCACTGAGCGCAGTATTGGAAAAACTGAAACAGAAGAATTAGCGGTCATGGTAGATACCTTCAAGCCGCTCATGGTTACCGAGCAAGGTTTAGCCATTACCGACGGAACCTATTATCAATCTTGGTTGGATTAAATTATTTAGAATACCATATCATGGCAGAAATTAAAAATTTACAGGATCTTCATAACACGGAGTATTCGCTCAAAAAAATATTCGACGAGGCCGAAGATTTTTTACCTTTATTAGGAACAGATTACGTAGAACTATACGTAGGAAATGCTAAGCAATCGGCACACTTTTACAAAACGGCATTCGGTTTTCAATCTGAGGCCTATGCTGGACTCGAGACTGGCGCCAAAGACCGGGTATCTTATGTTTTAAGACAAGACAAGATCCGCTTAGTCTTGACCACACCATTAAACCCTGATGGACCAATCAACAAGCACATCAATACACATGGCGACGGAGTCAAAGTCGTCGCGCTTTGGGTAGACGATGCTACAAAATCATGGGAAGAAACGACCAATCGCGGGGCTCGGTCTTTTATGGAGCCAACCGTCGAACGAGACGATCACGGTCAGGTGGTACGCTCAGGGATTTACACCTACGGAGAAACGGTCCATATTTTTGTAGAGCGCAAAAATTACAACGGTATTTTTCTTCCAGGGTATAAACCCATGCAGTCCCATTACAATCCGGAGCCAGTCGGGCTTAAGTTTATAGATCATATGGTCGGCAATGTAGATTGGAACCAGATGAATAAGTGGTGTGAATTCTATGGAAAGGTCATGGGTTTTGCTCAAATCATCTCCTTTGACGACAAAGATATTTCGACCGATTACACGGCGCTTATGAGTAAGGTAATGAGTAACGGGAATGGCCGCATTAAATTTCCGATCAATGAGCCTGCTGATGGCAAGAAAAAATCTCAAATTGAAGAATACTTGGACTACTATAATGGTCCTGGAGTACAGCATATAGCGGTTGCGACTGATGATATTGTTGCGACTGTTTCGGCCATGCGCGCTCGGGGCGTTGAATTTTTATATGTTCCAGAGACCTACTACGACGACCTTTTAGATCGAGTTGGGCAGATTGACGAAGATGTTTCTGTACTCAAGAAACACGGCATTCTGATTGATCGAGATGAGGAGGGGTATTTATTGCAATTGTTCACCAAGCCGGTTGTGGATCGTCCCACGTTATTTTTTGAAATCATACAACGCAAAGGAGCTCAAAGTTTCGGCAAAGGTAATTTCAAAGCGTTATTTGAAGCGATAGAACGCGAACAAGAGGCACGAGGAACACTGTAGCATGAACAAGTCTTTGAGCTTGAAATATCGATGGTTCTTTGGGGTTTGCATGATGCTTGTGAATCTGGGGACACAAGCGCAAGACTCCGAGAGGGCTTATGCCGATGGAGAATGGTGTAAGTTTCGAATCCATTACGGCTTTGTGACCGCGGGCTATGCCACAATCAAGGTTCAATCAGCCACCCTGGATCAAAAACCAGTCTATCACATTCAAGGCAAAGGGTACACTACCGGGATTTCAAAGTGGTTTTTTTACGTCGAGGATTATTATGAGTCCTTTATTGACCGCTCCACTCAGATGCCTCTGAAATTTATTCGTAACATCAACGAGGGAGGCTATACCAAGGATGTTCAAATAGATTTTGATCACAAGGCCTTAACTGCCCGTATCCTCAATAAGGAAAATAATGTCACGGTAACGGCCGAGATCACGCCGTTAACCCAAGATTTGGTCTCGGCGTTTTACTATTTACGTAACACGCTTGATGTCGCAAATATTGAGGTCGGTGCGTCTGTTGATTTGGACATGTTTTTTGATAAAGAGGGGTATCGATTTCGTATGAAATTTCTCGGAAGAGAGGTTCTTCGGACCCGATTTGGAAAAGTAAAAACCCTTAAGTTTCGCCCCTTTGTAGAGGGGGGGCGCGTCTTTAAGGAGCAGGAGAGCGTCACAGTCTGGGTGAGTGATGATCAAAACAAAATACCGCTAATGATCAAAGCTGATTTAGCGGTGGGTTCATTACGGGCCTCATTACACGAATTTAAGGGGCTCAAGCACCCCTTTAAAATTTTAGAACTTTAATCATGGCTAAAGAGCACAACAAACGAGAAGAGTTGATCAAAAATCTTCAACAAAAGTATGATGCCATCGGTCAAAATTTGGACACCCACTTATCGGGCTTACTCCAACAAGAGCCCATAACCTATTGGGATTACATACAAGTCGATGCTCTACTTGGATTGCAAACCAAGCGCACTGTATTTCCTGACGAGATGGTCTTTATCATGTATCATCAGATCAACGAATTGATCTTTAAAATGATTCTTTGGGAGATTGAACAAGTAGCGCATCACAAAGCCTTAACCACGGCCTTTTTTGCCGAGCGTTTATTGAGGATTTCACGTTATTTTGATTTGCTCACCAATTCATTTGAGATTATGACTCAAGGGATGGAGGTGGATCAGTACATGAAGTTTAGGAACTCTTTGGCGCCAGCATCGGGATTTCAGAGTGCCCAATACCGCAAAATAGAATTTGCCTCAACGGAGCTCATTAATTTAATCGATGCGCGCTTTCGCGAGACGATAGATCGCAATACCTCATATGAACATGCTTTAGACCACCTGTACTGGCAGGCCGCTGGAAAGGATCATGCTACCGGAGAAAAAATGTATTTCTTGACTGCCTTTGAAGAGCGATATCGGGATGATTTTGTGGCATTTACCCAAGAGTATAACACCATAAATTTGTCGGCAAAATTCAAGTCGTTACCTGTTGAGGATCAAAAGAACCCTGAGCTGATTAAGGCAATGCGTCATTACGACTACACAGTGAATATCACCTGGGTTATGGCCCATTATCGTACCGCCGTTAAATATCTCAACAGCCATGGGAACAAAGCTGAATCAACAGGAGGAAGCGCCTGGGCTAAGTACATGCATCCAAAATATCAAAAGCGTATTTTTTTCCCTGAATTGTGGAGCGATGAAGAACGTCAAAACTGGGGTCATGACCTATAGCCTCAAAAATCGATTAGTTTTTGTGTTGAGTGGTCTTTTGTTGGGCCTAATGTTTTCATGTGGATCCCCCGACAGTGACTCTGTTCCAGAGCAAGCTCCTGATCCCATAGTCGAAGAATACGGGCTGGTTTTAAATGATTTTGAGGTGGTTCGCGATACGGTGATGTCTGGGGATACTTTTGGGGGTATCTTGAGCGCTCACGGGGTTTCTCAGACCAAAATTTACGAGGTAGCTACTACCTTTCGCGACATATTTGACGTCAGGAGAATAGGGGTGGGCCGGCCGTATGTGTTGCTCAAGTCCAAAGATTCACTCAGCCAAACGCAAGTTTTTGTCTATGAAAAAAACCGTATCGATTATGCGGTGATTGATTTTCGGGATACGCTTCAAGTTTATCGAGAAAAAAAGCCAGTTCGACTCATCGAAAGAACAGCCTCAGGGGTAATCACGAGTTCTCTATCTGAGACTTTATCGTCTCAAGAATTATCACCCTACTTAGCAGAAGCGATGTCTGATATTTATGCCTGGACGATCAATTTTTTTCAATTACAAAAGGGAGATTACTTTAAAATAGTCTATGACGAGCGCGTTATTTCTGATTCTATCCCAGGGGGTGTGGCAAAGGTCAAAGCGGCTTATTTTTCTCACAAAGGACAGCCTTTTTATGCCTTTAGATTTTTACCAGAAAACGACCCCGGTGCCGTGCCTGATTTTTACGACGAGCAGTCCAATAATCTGCGTCGCGCCTTTCTCAAGGCTCCGGTCAAGTTCAGTAGGATTTCTTCGCGGTACAACTTACGTCGTCGCATTGCCCATTATGGGTATAAAGTGCGCCCCCACAAAGGAACAGATTTTGCGGCACCGGTGGGCACGCCAATTTTAGCGACTGCTGATGGGGTAGTGACTAAGGCGGAACGCCGAGGCGGTAACGGTATTTATGTCAAGATTAGGCATAATGCGACTTATGAAACTCAGTACCTTCACATGCGACGTTACAAGGTCAAAAGAGGCCAGCGCGTAAGTCAGGGCGATGTCATTGGTTGGGTCGGTATGACCGGAAATACAAGTGGCCCCCACGTATGCTATCGTTTTTGGAAAAACGGGCGCCAAGTCGACCCATTTAAGACAGATTTACCCAAAGCCGAGCCCATGCCGGCCAAATTTAAGCCGGAGTTTGCCCAAATAATGCGTCCACTCAAAGATCAATTAGATTGTATTACCACCCCCTAACTGGTTGTTAATAAACCTGTTATTATCTTAGGCAGTGTTATTCTTGACTTGGTTTAAATTATCTTAACTTGTAGGTGGTATAGAATTAGCATTTTGTTTACGCCAATGCGTGGCTATATGTTCGAAAAAAGCTAATTTTGTGTGACTTAATTTCTAATTAACTAAACAATTATGAGACAATTTTTACTTTTGTTAATGCTTCTAGGTGGGTTTACTGCCTTTGCTCAGGGTACTGTCACCGGTGTGGTAACAGATCCAGAATTAGGAGGGCCACTTCCAGGAGCGAACGTTGTTGAAACAGGAACAAGCAATGGTGCAGTGACTGATTTCAATGGAAACTTTACTTTAGAAGTAAGCGGTAATTCAGGGTCTATCGACATTTCTTTCTTAGGAATGATGGATCAAACTGTAAGCTTTACTTTGACAAACGGAAGAGCTGACTTGGGGTCTTTAACCATGACTGCAGATGCAAATACACTTGCTGAAGTTGTCCTTGTGGGATCAGGAGTTGTGGATTTAGCTGAAGATCGTAAGACGCCCGTAGCGGTGTCGACCATTACTGCAGCACAAATCCAGTCCAAAACAGCTGGTAACCGTGAATTCATGGAATCTATTCAATACACACCTTCTGTGTACGTGTCCAACCAAGCTGGAGGTTTCGGAGATTCTCAAGTATTCCTTCGTGGTTTTGACCAAGTAAACACTGCATTCCTTCTCAATGGTCAGCCGATCAATGGTATGGAAGACGGTCGTATGTACTGGTCAAACTGGTCAGGTATGGCTGATGTAGCCACTGCGGTTCAGGTACAACGTGGTTTAGGTTCTTCCAAACTTGCTATTTCATCTGTAGGGGGTACGGTAAACATCGTATCTAAATCCACGGAAAAGGAAGAAGGTGGATTCGTTCGTATGATGGCGGGTAACGACAGTTACTTCAAAGGAACTGTAAGTTATGACACTGGTGTAAATGACAATGGCTGGGCATTCTCTGCCTTAGTCGATCACTGGCAAGCACACAGAAAGTATGCAATCGGTACTGCCGGACAAGGGCAAAACTATTTGTTCTCTGTAGGATATAAGCCAAATGAGAAGCATACATTTAACCTTCTTTTGACTGGTGCGCCACAATGGCATGATCAAAACTTCTCAGACAGTCTAGAAGATTATAAAGAGCTTGGAGAGAAGCAAAACTCAAACTCTGGTTTCTTAGATGGAGAGCGTTACACAGAACGTCGTAACTACTACCACAAACCAGTTGCTAACTTAAACTGGGATTACGAAATCAGCGAAGATGCTGAATTATCTACGGTACTTTACGCCTCTTGGGGTCGTGGAGGAGGAACCGGAGGATTCGGTCGCGGTCGTGTTCGTGTTGGTGGTGATGGAATGAATCAAGATGAAATTGATTTTGACCAGATTGTTGCCAATAACTCAGCCATCCCTGGTGGACTTGGTTCAGACAACAACGACGGGCCTGACTACTACATCCGTCGTGCTTCAGTGAACAATCACAACTGGTACGGGTTACTCTCTAACTTGAATTATGATATTTCAGAATCACTTTCACTTAATTTAGGATTTGATGGCCGTACTTATTACGGAACGCACTTCCGTCAAGTGAACGATTTACTTGGTCTTTCAGGATTCAACAATACGTGGAATACAAATCGTCCAGATGATTACACGATCACCAATACATTCGAGGCTGATCCTTGGGCTGCGTTGACTAACTCTGCAGGTGAAGGAGATCGTTTCTTGTATGACTACTCAGAAACGATTAACTACTTCGGTGGTTTTGGACAACTTGAGTACTTAGGTGATGGATTCTCTGCATTCTTCCAAGGTGCTGTTTCTGATCAATCCTACCAAAGAGAGGGTCGTTTCGAAGGCCGTTTTGGTGATGGACTTGGAAAGTCAGAAAAAGTGAACAAAACAGGATACAACCTGAAAGGTGGTTTTGGTGTAGATGTAGATAAAGAAAATGCATTGTTCTTCAATGCTGGATTCTACTCACGTCAGCCATTCTTGGATAACATTTTTGCGAATATCCGTGAGTCTAACGTATTGGCGTTCCCTTTCATTGAAAATGAAGAGATCACTGGTTTAGAAACAGGATATCGTTTCAAAAACAGCGAATTGCGATTTAACGTAGATGCTTACTATACAGAATGGGGTAACCGTTTTGTTGGTGCCGCTGGTCCTGAATTAGAAAACGATGCTCGTTCTTTCTACCGTTTAACTGATGTTACTCAGTTACACAAAGGGATTGAATTTGACTTGGAGTACCGTCCAAAAGGAGCATGTTATTCATTAACAGCCTTCGGACAAACTGGTCGTTGGGAGTACAGGGGAACAACTCCTTTCACCTTGACGAATGACGAAACAAGTGAGATTATCGAAACAGGTGAGGTTAACCTTACCGGGGCACGTGTGGGTAACGCACCTCAAACGCAAGTTGGAGCTGGTTTATTCATTGACCTCATGAAAAACGTTTACTTAGACTTCGATTGGATTTACAACAAAGATCTTTACGAATTTGTTGATCCAGAAGATGTAGCTGCAGCTGGTCTTGCAGGAGTTAAGTATCAAAATGAGCGTTTGGATCCTTACAGTCTTTTTGATGGAGGAATGACTTGGAAGTTTAACTTCGGAGATCAAAAAGTAGTATTCCGCGCTAACGTTTATAACTTGTTCAACAACGGTTATGTCGGTCAAAGAAATGCATTCGGATACTACCTTGGTGTTCGTAGAACGTACAACGCAAGTTTACGTTTGAATTTCTAAATCGTAACTGATAATTTATAAAAACCGCCTCCTTGTGAGGCGGTTTTTTTTGCTTTTAAGCTATATTTGAGTAACTCAAAACAATAAATATGTATCCTTCAGTCCAAATGTTACACTCCGTTTTAGCCTACGCAGTACTTGCTTTACTCTTTGTTGCTGTCTTAAATGCTTTAAAAGGTTTTATGAGCAAAAACGATTACTCGCCTAGAGACTTTAAATTGACTCTATGGGCCCTGATTGCGACGCATACCCAAGTTGTTTTAGGTCTAGTGCTATACTTCATCTCCCCTCTGGGCATAAAATCCTTTAGCGCTAATGGCGCAGCAGTCATGAAGGACGCGACACTGAGACTTTATGCTGTAGAGCATATAAGTGTGATGCTCATCGCTGCAGTCATAGTTACTATCGGCTATTCAAAGCAGAAACGGACAGAGGACAGTTCCGCTAAATTTAAGCGAATTAGCATTTTTTATGGAATCGCACTGTTTTTGATTTTGAGTCGTATTCCATGGACTCAATGGTTGTCTTAGTCCATTAATACGTGTATCAATCGTGAATACTGCTTAATTTTTTAGAAGGTGAGCGTGATATAAACAGGGAAATGATCACTATATCCATTGGTGAAGTGTTTCCCTCTCATACTGCGAAAAGGGTATCCTTTAAATCTTCCCTCAGGTGTTACCAGATATTGCATTTTATGTATTGCTGCAGATCTAAGTTGTAATTTCGACGATTGGTAATTGAAATTGTGGGTCAGCATGATTTGATCAAATAAAAACCATTGATCCCGGAAAGCGAGACTCCCAATACCAGTTCGATAAATTTTCTCCATTGGATTATAAAAATCGCTGCGTCCTATTTCTCGATTTTCTTTTTGATTGACATATTTCCTGCGCCCATGGTTGCTGGATTGAATGATTTTTTTAACGCTCGGATCATTAGGATTGTCATTGAAGTCTCCCATGACTAAAATTTGATTTTGCGGATTAAGTCCCAAAATAGAATCGGTCAGACGTTTGGTCACTTTTGCAGCATTTAGACGTCTCCCTTCACTTCTTTGTTTGCCACCACTTCGGGATGGCCAATGGTTTACGAGGATATAAATCGGATTACCCATCAAATCACCTTCAACGAGAAGTTGGTCTCGTGTGAATATGGGTCGATCTTTTTTATCATCGTACAACGGAACCGGAATTGAAAGACTTTTGCGTGGGTGAAACTCTGATTTTCGATAAATAAGGCCTACATCTATCCCTCGTAAATCAGGACTTTCAAAGTGAATAATTCCATAATCAATTGTACTAAGAGATTCTTGACTTAATAAGTCAAGAAGAACTTGTCTATTTTCAAGTTCACAGAGGCCCACGATAGAGGGGGTTTTGGGACCAATCTCGGTGATGACTTTGGCCATATTGGACAATTTAGCCTCGTACTTTTCAAAGCTCCATTGATCAGCGCCCCCAGGTGTGCGGTCATCGTCAAATTTAAGAGGGTCATCGTCTGGGTGAAATAGATTTTCCAGGTTATAAAATGCTATTGTAATCTCATTGGAATTGTATTTCTGCTGAATTTGTGGCACATTTTTTCCTGAATTATTTTGACTAAATCCTGAAAAATTAAAAAGAATGATAAATAAAAATAAGCCAAGTATTCTATAGTTCCTATTCATAAATTATAGTTTGTTGATTCGTAAAAGTAGAGCTCAAGTTATGTAAGAAATGCAAATTAATTTTCGAATAGTTTAGCTTAGACTGCTGAAAAATTCCCCAGGAATATCTAGTATTTTTTATGCGATGGATTCACTTATTCTTGTTTTTGGGGTTTAACCTTCATGCTCAAGTATACCTTCAAGGCCGCGTGATAGATGCTAAACGAGGTCTACATATTCCCAATGTGATTCTTCGAGATTCGCTCAGTGAGATAGTGAATGGTAAAAGCGATTCACTAGGGTTCTTTAAAATTAGAGTTCCGGATAGGAGATCAGAACTTATGACCCAAAAGTTGCTGTATGACTCAATCAACCCAATATCACAATACAATTTTAAATTGCAAAAAATAACCCTAGTTGCGGAACATGAAAATTACCAGACTCAATTTATTCCGATTGCATTTGAGCAGGTTACTACACATTTGATTATTGCACTAAAGTGGCAAGTAAAGGAACAATTTGAGATTGATTATTCCAGTATGATATCAGAATATGATAACGCAATGGGCCAATCGCATATTTCTGGGCCCTTAAATGCTTATGGAGATCCAATAACACAAGCTGAGCAATTTGATTTTGGTGCAGTTTTTTATAACGCCCTTGGAGCTTCTCGATATCAGAGAGAGTTAGTTGTTCAAGGGATGACTCTAAGAAATCCCTTTAGCGGGACGATTAATTGGAACCGGCTTACCGGGTTGAATGAGGCTATGCGTTTTCGTAAAAACCAACATCAGTTTAGTCCGGAACATAAAGGGTTCGGGTACTTAGGTGGGGCAACTTATATCGAGGTTAAGCCGAGTGAATTCAATCCAGGAACCAGAATAAAAACTCAGTTTGCTAATCGAAACTATCAATGGGGGTATAGTTTACATCATGTATTTCAAAGGTCCAATGGCTGGTCAGGGCTGATGTTGATTTCTGCCCGTGAAGGCATTAGCGGATTGACCAAAGGGAAGACTTACGATGCGTTAGGGGGTTTTGTATCGATAGATAAGCAGCTACGCTCCGGAGTTCGTATTGGTTTAATGGCCTTTTATACTCCAATTGTCCGCGGGATGAGCGCTCCATTAACGCGTGAGGTATTGCGTTTAAAAGGGAGTGAATACAACCCAAATTGGGGGTGGCAAGATAACACTTGGCGTAATTCGCGTGAGCGATTTAGCCGAATGCCCATGGCGGTACTGAGTATTTATAGCCCTCAGGATATTCAAAATAAATGGGATATTCAAATTGGTGTAACCTCAGGAGTGTTTGGTCAAAGTCGATTGAATTATTCCTCAGGAATGAATCCTTTTGGACATCATTATACAAAATTACCGAGTTATTTTCTGAGACAAGCACCCCACTCTGCTTATGATTACCAACGTGCTTTTTTGGCACATCAACAGTTTAAATCGAATGGTCAAATCAATTGGCCTGGACTTTATAGAGCAAATCGCCAAGGAGTCATTAGATTAAGTAAATATTTAATTCAAAATGAGACCAATAAAAACAGCGATGTTCAGGGGCGTTGGAATTTTGTAAAAAATATAGATAAGCGTCAACAACTCAGTATGTCAATTAGTGGTCGTTGGACTCAAGAACGACGCTATGCAGAAATTTCAGACTTGCTGGGGGGACGTTTTTATTATGATCGTAATAGTTTTTATCAAGGTACTGATGAATTGGGTCAATGGCATAATGTAGATACAAGAAATAAGCCGTTGTATGTAGGAGATAAAATTGATTACGATTATAGCTTGTTTGCCTTAAAATTGGAGGCTTATGGTCAATACAGACGTTTATTGAGCCGGGGTCAAATGGTTATTGGATTGGGGCATAAACGCCTGTACTCGAAGCGGGTGGGGCATATGCGACATGGAGTATTTCAAAAAGCGGGAGAGTCTTTGGGGTCAAGTAATGATCAATGGCATGAGGCTATAAAGGCTAAAATTTACTGGGCCAATTATTGGAATTCGAAGCTAAGTACTGAAATTACGGCAGTCTACGATCAGCAGTTGCCATTATTAGAACAAACTTTTGTTTATTCGAGATATCATAATCAACGCACTTCGATAGAGCGCTCGCCCCTGCTTATGGGAATTTTTGGGCAACTTCGGTATCAATCCTTTGGGCTTGATATGGTCTGTAAACCTTTTTTGCATTGGCAAAGATTTAATCGGCAAAATGGATTTTTCTACTCAGATCATGTACGTGCTGCCACAGGATTGAAAGGCCTTGTTCAAAGACATTTATGGAATATAAATCAAGTAGGAGTTGGGTTGCGATCCGGTATTAAAGTTACTACGGGAGAGCGATTAACATGGACGGCTGTGCATATTTTGAGTAAACATAATTACACCGGGACAGGGAAATTATTTTTAGCAGGAACCAACCTAATCGATCATAATCCGAGTCATATTTCCACTGACCCAGCTACCGATGTTAAAACTTATACCATTACAGACCGCGATCGATTAGGATCCAGGAAGGTTGTTTTAAATGGTTATAGACCTGCTGTAGGACCCCAACAAATTATTCATGCTACGCTAACCTATCGGGACCCTTCTTATTGGTGGGCAGGTATTGTTCTCTCTCATTTTTCAAATCGTTATGTTGGTCTGAGTGATTATCGGCGTAGTGAAGATGCGTTTTTTTACAATGCCAATGAACTAGGTGTACAGGGCCAGGATTATGATTTAGATGCCCTATGGTATCAAGAAGAGCTTGCCCCGGTGACATTAGCTTCAATAAAAATGGGGGTTTCGTGGCGTATTGCTGAGAGTTATATTAGTTTATTTGGTTCTGTCCAAAACCTTTTTAATCAAACTTTTGTCTCAGGAGGCTTTGAGAGTTCAAGAGCAGTATATCTGCCGGATTTACTGAAGGAACAGCAGCGTCCATACGGGCCAATTTTTGGAAACAAATATTTTCCCGGAATAGGCCGAAGTTATTATCTCACTTGTTCAATTAATTTTTAGTTATGACCTTAAAAATGTTCTTTAGAAGCCTTTGCTTGGCCACGTTGTTTATTACTTATTCATGCAGTCAAAGTCAGTGGAATATACCATACGACCTACAGGAGCCATTTACACGTCCACCTGAAGAAAACATCATACTAATTAGTGATTTATTGGACTTGTATACCCAGCAAGTGACCTTAGATGAGAACCCTGTTTTAAATCTGGATAATTACGCAGATATGTTTTTAATGGGTTATGTCATTTCCAGTGATGCTTGGGGAAATTTTTATAAGGAGCTGATCATTCAAGATCGACCGGAAAATCCAAATTCTGGGATAAGAGTATTGATTGACCATCCTTCACTGAGCGATCGCTTTATTCCAGGGCATCAGATATATATAGCTTTAGAAGGTCTAGATCTTGGGTTAGATCAACAAATGTTGACTCTTGGCATTGAAGATGGGGGGCAAATAAGAGCATTTACTCTCGATATGGAATTTGGCACTCGTATTTTGCGTGATACGCTTACCTATGAGATTATACCCAAAATAAAAACGCTGGAAACTCTGAGTCAGGCCGATATGAATCAGTGGTTAAAAATCAATGATCTTCAGTTTCATAGATCCTTAGTTACAGGTAATGATACGGCAACTTTTGCTGCTGAAGCCGATGATCGATATGATGGAAATCGATTACTTGAGACCTGTATCGGATCAAATCAGATCATATTACAGACAAGCGTATTTGCTGATTTTCAAACTCAAAAACTACCGATTGGAAATGGTTTTGCTCAAGGAATACTCCAATACGACTATTATGGCCAATATCCCGTAATGACTATAAATAATAGTACCGATTTAGTGATGGACTCAACGCAGCGTTGTGACCCAGATATGTTAGCTTGTCATGATCCTATTCATCAAAATAGAATGCTTAAACGGTATGATTTTGAGACTGTTGAGGATGTAGAAGAGTTGATTGAAGAGGGATGGCATATTTTATCTAATAACACAAATACAATGTGGGAATTCGGTAATTATTCAGGGAATCGCTACTTATTAATCGATGGGCGTGAGAGCCCAATAGATTCCTTAAAAACAAGACTCATCACTCCGCTGCTGGAGGTGCCTGATGATATTGAAGAGCTTACGTTGGAACTAGATATTCAGGTTAATTTTGCCCAGGGAATACCTTTATCCTTGTATTTAGGTGAACTCAACGGTGACCAGATTCAATGGACCTTGTTGGACTATATAATGCCAATAGGTCCCTCTAATTCATACGGAAACTTCAAAACGTTAGGTCCGATTAGTCTTTCCTGTTCAGGCTCTTCAATAGTATTAGGCATGAGCTATGAGCAGTTGAATGAATATGACCGGACTCGGTATCATATTGACAATATTGAATTTAGGGCTTGGCCTATGTAAAAGAAAAGACTTAAACCTTCATGATTTCAGCTTCTTTATTGCTGAAAATCCTATCAATATTTTGGATGTGCTTATCGGTTAGGTCCTGAATATCAACCTCTAGATTTTTCTGTAGATCTTCTGAGATATCTAAGGATTTGATTTCATTATTGGCGCTTTTGCGTTCGTTACGGACACGGACTTTTGCATCTTCGGCCTCAGCTTTGGCTTGTTTGGCCAATTCACGTCGACGCTCCTCTGTCAATGGAGGCACGTTGATGATGACACTTTCGCCGTTGTTCATTGGATTAAATCCAAGATTGGCCATCATGATCGCTTTTTCAATGTCAGGAATCAAGGACTTTTCGAATGGTTGTATTGAGATGGTCATTCCGTCTGGGGTATTGACGTTTGAGACCTGATTTAATGGGGTAGGATTACCGTAATACTCTACCATAACCCCGGTGAGCATGGCAGGTGATGCTTTACCGGCACGAATTGTTGTAAACTTCTTTTCTAGATGCCCGAGCACCTTTTCCATTGCCTCTTGGGCTGAATCCATGATAAACTCTATCTCTTCTTCCATGATTTAATTAATTTTTAAAACCTTTAACGCACTGTTGTGCCGATTTCTTCTCCAGCGAGTAAACGTTGTAAATTTCCAGTGGTATTCATATCAAACACCACTATAGGTAATTCGTTCTCTTGACTCAAGGTGAAGGCCGTGGTATCCATAACATTTAGCCCGCGCTTGAGGACATCAGCAAATGAAATATGATCAAACTTAGTCGCTGTTGCATCTTTTTCTGGGTCACTTGTATAAATGCCATCTACACGAGTTCCTTTCAAAATAACATCGGCTTCAATCTCAATAGCCCGAAGAACAGCGGCAGAGTCCGTTGTAAAATATGGGTTTCCGGTACCACCACCAAAAATCACAACCCGCCCCTTTTCTAGGTGACGAACAGCGCGACGGCGTATAAATGGTTCAGCTATTTCATTCATTTTGATCCCGCTTTGAAGTCGGGTTTGTACTCCTTCATTCTCTAAAGCACTTTGTAAGGCCAGACCGTTAATCACCGTAGCCAGCATTCCCATATAATCACCTTGAACGCGGTCCATGCCACCACTAACACCTGAGACCCCTCTAAAAATATTCCCACCACCGATCACGATAGCGATTTGAACTCCAGAGTCTACCGCAGCTTTAATATCCTCTGCATAGGTTTTGAGACGACTGGGGTCAATTCCGTATTGTTGGGCTCCCATGAGGGCCTCTCCAGAGAGTTTAAGCAATATGCGTTTGTAGGTCATAGTGGAACGTTTCATTAACAAAAGTAATTAAAAATTGCGGATCAATAGAGCATAAAAAAACCGCCAAAAAGATCTTTTGACGGTTTTAAAATTAGGTTTAAGTATTCTCTTAAGCTAAGGATACACGCTCGAATGATACAACGGTTACATCTCCTTTACTGGCGACGTATTGGGCTACATTCATTTTCTCATCCATGATAAAGTTTTGATCCAAAAGACACTGCTCTTGGTCCAAAGTCGTGTTATCTGAAATAAAGCGCTCGAGTTTTCCTGGAACAATTCTATCCCAAATTTGCTCTGGCTTCCCTTCGGCTTTAAGTTCGGCCTTAATGGCTTCCTCGGCCTCTGCGACTACAGCATCAGTAAGCTGTGCGCGCGAGATGTACTGAGGCACATTTTTAAGCGTCTTTCCTAAACGTCCAAGTTCGACATTATCTTTTTCGATTGCAGCAATGCGCGCTTCAGTCTCTGAAGCTACGTAGGCTGGATCGAAGTCTTTATAAGACAAAGTAGTCGCGCCCATTGAGGCGACCTGCATCGATACATTTTTACCCAGGACATCAGCGCCATCAATCGCATTGGAAAGACCGACTAAAGCCCCAATTTTATTCCCGTGAATATAAGACCCGACAAAAGGAGCGTCGAGAGTTTTAAAACCACCGATCTCCAGCTTCTCACCGATAACACCAGTTTGTTCCGTTAATTTTTCTTGAACACTCATGCCTTCAAAATCAGATGCTAAAAACTCCTCTTTGTTACTCGCACCAAGTGCAACTTCAGCCAGTGCGTGTGCCAAGGCTACGAAATCATCGTTTTTGGCCACGAAGTCTGTTTCACAATTGAGCGATACTATAACGCCTCTAGTCGCGTCACTATTGACTTTGGCAATAACGGCGCCTTCACTTGAATCACGGTCTGCACGTTTTTCGGCTATTTTTTGACCTTTTTTACGTAGGACTTCGATGGCTTTGTCAAAATCACCTTCAGCTTCAACCAAAGCTTTTTTGCAATCCATCATTCCTGCACCGGTCTTTTTTCTTAATTCGTTTACCTGAGCGGCTGTAATTTGTGCCATTTTTTTGATTTTAATTATATCCCTCGAGACGTGGTGCCTCGGGGCGTATTTGGGTTTAAACAATAATGTTTGATTATTCTTCTTCTGTACTCGCAGGCTCAGCCTTTACCGCAGTGCGCTTGCGCGGTGCTTTTGCCTTGTTTTTTGTATCGGCTTTTGGTTCAGCTTTGGCCTCTTCCTTGGCTTCAGCCCTCACTGCTTCCTTGGTTTCAGCTTTTGTTTCAGCTTTTGGTTCAGCTTTAACTTCTGCTTTGGCCTCTACCTTAACTTCTGCTTTGGCCTCTTTTTCTTGACTGTCCTTGTTGGCTTTGCGCTCTGCCAATCCTTCAATGATGGCATTGCTCATGCTGGTCATGATATTGTCAATCGATTTTGAAGCATCGTCATTTGATGGAACTACATAATCGATAGGACGTGGGTCACTATTGGTATCCACCATTGCAAAAATTGGAATATTCAACTTTTGAGCCTCTTTCACTGCGATATGCTCACGAGTAGTATCTACGATGAATAAAGCCCCAGGAAGGCGACTCATGTCTGAAATAGAACCAAGGTTTTTCTCAAGCTTCGCACGAAGACGGTCTACAGCCAAACGCTCTTTCTTTGATAGCGTATTAAACGTTCCGTCTTGCTTCATACGATCGATAGCAGCCATTTTTTTGACGGCTTTACGGATCGTCACAAAGTTTGTCAACATACCTCCTGGCCAACGCTCAGTGATATAAGGCATGTTTGCATTCTTTGCTTTTTCAGCAACGATGTCTTTAGCTTGTTTCTTGGTGGCGACAAAAAGAATTTTACGACCACTTGCTGCTATTTTTTTAAGAGCGGCCTGAGCTTCCTCAATTTTAGCAGCGGTTTTGTAAAGATTGATAATGTGGATCCCGTTGCGCTCCATATAGATGTAAGGCGCCATGTTGGGATTCCATTTGCGGGTGAGGTGTCCAAAGTGAACACCAGCGTCAAGTAATGTCTTGACTTGTTCGTTGTTTGCCATTTTGTTTTAGTTTACGTTCTGTTTAGATAGCAACCCAAGTATTCTTGTGGTTTAGATGCTAAACTAACACACACTTTGAGTTCAATTTGGCTCCCAAAGGTGTTAACAGCTTGATTAATAAATATAGGAACATTGACATTTCTCAATTCCGGACCACAATAGGTCCGGAACTGAAAATGAAATATATTAACGTTTAGAGAACTGGAATTTCTTACGGGCCTTTTTCTGACCGAATTTCTTACGTTCCACCATTCTCGGGTCACGAGTTAATAAGCCTTCAGGCTTAAGAACCGTTCTGTGTTCTTCATTCAATTCGCACATCGCACGAGCAATCGCCAAACGAACGGCCTCGGCTTGTCCTGTAATCCCTCCACCGGAGACATTAACTTTAATATCAAATGATTTCTCATTGCCCGTTAAGGCAAGAGGTTGTTGTACTTTATAACGTAATGTTGGTGTGGTAAAATAGTTATCGAATGCGCGATTATTGATCGTGATGTTTCCCTTACCCTTAGAAACGTACACTCGTGCTACCGCAGTTTTTCTTCGTCCAATTTTGTGAATCGTTTCCATTACTTCTTGTCATTAAGATTAATTACTCTAGGTTTTTGTGCTTCTTGTCCGTGTTCTGTACCCGCATAAACTTTAAGGTTACGGAATAACTCCGCACCCAATTTGTTTTTCGGCAACATGCCTTTGATGGCTTTCTCAACAACACGAGCAGGATTTTTAGCATGTAATTCCTGAGCAGACAACGAGCGCTGTCCTCCAGGATACCCTGTGTGACGGATGTAAGATTTAGATTCCCATTTCTTGCCAGATAGACTTACCTTGGCTGCATTCGTAACCACTACATTATCTCCACAATCTACATGTGGCGTAAAGTTCGGTTTGTGTTTTCCGCGAAGTAGCTTAGCAACTTCACTCGCAAGACGACCCAATGCTTGGCCGTCCGCATCTACCAAAAGCCACTCCTTATTCACAGTGTTTTTGTTGGCAGATACTGTTTTGTAACTTAATGTGTCCATTCAGTTTTTTGTCAATTAGTTAATAATCATTGAATTTCCCTCCTTTGAGGGCCGCAAATGTAAGTCTAAAAATTGTAAATACAAACCGCCAAGGGCCAAAAGTTGAATAGGCCAAAAATATAAGCTAAATCAGTGGGCTTCAAGCCAGTTACTCCCTTGGCCAACATCGACTTCAAGGGGCACTTCCAAGGTGTAGGCCTCTTGCATATGGCGACGTACTAATTGGATCAGTTCATCCATCTCTGGTATGTAAACATCGAAGACCAATTCATCGTGCACCTGCAGCAGCATTTTACTCTTTAAGGTGCTTTGTTCCAGGGCTTTGTGAATATTGATCATAGCAATTTTTATGATGTCTGCGGCACTTCCTTGAATTGGCGCATTGACCGCATTACGCTCTGCAGCTCCGCGGACCACGGCATTGCGGCTATTAATGTCTTTTAAATATCGTCGTCGCCCGGAAACGGTTTGGACATAGCCGTTATTTCTGGCAAAATTGACTTGCTCACCGATATAGGCCTTGAGTTTGGGATAGGTTGCGTAATAGGTTTCTATGAGTTCTTTGGACTCTGATCGAGTCAAATCCGTTTGATTGCTTAGTCCAAAGGCGGACACCCCATAGATAATCCCAAAATTCACTGTTTTAGCATGGCTTCGTTGTTCACGAGTCACCTCTTCTAAGGGTATTTGAAAAACTTGAGCGGCCGTAGCAGCGTGAATATCCTCACCTCTTTTAAAGGCGTCTATCATTGTACTCTCCTGAGATAATGCGGCAATAATGCGCAATTCTATTTGGGAGTAATCTGCAGCCATGAGCAGATAATCTTGATTTCTTGGCACAAATGCTTTACGAATGGCACGGCCCCGTTCGGTACGGATAGGAATATTTTGAAGATTGGGGTTATTGCTCGACAAACGTCCTGTAGCCGCAACGGTTTGCATGTAGTCAGTATGAACACGTCCGGTATCACTATTGACCACGTTTGGTAAGGCGTCAACGTAGGTGCTTTTGAGTTTTGATAAACCCCTAAATTCGAGAATTTCACGAATAATTTGATGGTCTTTGGCCAAGTTCGACAAAACGTCTTCAGCAGTAGAATATTGACCCGTTTTAGTTTTTTTTGGCTTATCGACTAAGTTCATTTGTTCGAACAAAACCTGACCGAGTTGTTTGGGTGAGGCAATATTAAATTCAGTACCCGCCTGGGCGTAAATTGATTTTTGAAGCTCAGCAATATCGGTTTCGAGATTTTTGGAAAGCCCCGATAAATAGCTCACGTCTAAATTGACGCCTTCGAGCTCCATATCGGCCAAAACGCGTAGTAATGGAATTTCGACCTCTTGGTATAACTTAAGGGTATCTGCCTGGTTCAATTCATCTAAAAAATGTGTGCGGAGCTGAAAGGTAATGTCCGCCATTTCAGCAGTGAAATCAGTCACTTCTTTTGCGGTTAATTCCCAAAACTTTTTCTGATTTTTACCAGACTTACCACGCAAATCTACCGGGTCAATAGGTCGGTAATTCAAATAGTTTTCAGACAAGACCACAGGATCATGACGCATATCGGGATTAATCAGATAATGGGCCAACATGGTGTCAAATAAAGGCCCCTTGAGGCTTATGCCATAACGAGATAAAATTTTTAGACTTGATTTAAGGTTTTGACCTATTTTTCCGATGGTGTCATTTTCAAAAAATGACGTAAAATGTTTCAGGAGTGTTATTGCTGAGTTCTTATCTTGAGGAAGTGGCAAGACATAACCGCTGTGTGCTTTATAACTGAACCCAATAGCCACCAGAGATGCAGTCATGGCATCGTCAGAATCCGTCAAAAGGTGGAGGGCCACCTCTTTTTGATGAGCCAAGGCACTGTTGAGTAAATCAAGGCCCAACCCCGGGGATAATATTTGGTAGAAATGACTGGTATTGTCGATATTTTGTCGACTTGACGCTGTATTGACTTCTTCTTGAAGCTGATCAAAAAGTGAAAATTGTCCGCTTCCAGCTTTGGACTCGGTGTTACCTCCAGAGTCCGCTTGGGCACCACCAACGCTTGCGGGAGTACTCGACTGAGATTTTACTCCGGTTTGTGTCTTTGCAGAGGCATCGGGTTTGGAGAATGTATTGATAAAATTTTGGGTCAGACGGCGAAACTCGAGGGTTTCAAAAAGTGCGGTTACGGCAGGAACATCAGGAGCCTCCATGATCAGTTCATCCGGCTGAAATTCTACGGGGACATCCAGTAAGATCCTCGCTAAGTCTTTAGACAATCGACCGAGCTCTGCATTTTCTTCGACGCGCTCCTTCATTTTACCTTTGAGCTCATGCGTGTTTTCGAGTAATCCCTCCATCGACCCATAAGCTTTGATGAATTTTTTGGCTGTTTTTTCGCCGACCCCTGGTAGTCCTGGAATATTGTCAGCACTGTCTCCCATCATGCCCAAGAAATCGATGACCTGTTCCGGACGTTCAACTTCAAACTTTTTTTGAACCTCAGGAATACCCCAAGTTTCATAACCGCCGCCAAAAACTGGACGGTACATAAAAATATGTTCAGAAACCAGTTGTGCAAAATCCTTATCCGGGGTAACCATAAAAGTATCAAAACCTTCTTGTTCTGCTTTTTTGGCTAAAGTCCCAATTATGTCATCCGCTTCAAATCCTGGTTTTACAATAACAGGTATATGCATGGCCTCTAGCAGTCGTTCGATGTAGGGGACGGCTATTTTTATCGCCTCCGGGGTTTCGTCACGATTGGCTTTGTAATCGGTAAAAAGCTCTTGTCGTAATGCACTGCCACCTTTATCAAAACAGACAGCGAGATACTCCGGACGCTCGCGTTTGATCACATCCAAAAGTGAGTTTGTAAATCCCAAGATTGCTGAGGTATCAATGCCTTGGCTATTGATGCGGGGATTTTTTATAAACGCGTAATAGCCACGAAAAATTAAGGCGTATGCATCGATTAAAAAAAGTCGTTTTTTTGGATTCATGTGGGATTTAGTATCGAGGCTTAAAGCTACAAAACTTCTTCAGTCTTGGTCAAACTTTGGCTCTAGAAAATACTTCGACTCAAAAGAATAAAGGAATACAACTTGAGGTGGTATAAAATGAAAAGTCACCACAATTGTGATGACTTTTCGCCCCAAATTTGATTAACCCCGAGAAGGGTCAACCTACTTATAAGCTGTAAAGCTAGATAAAAAAAATCATTTAGCTCCTAAAAACAATGTTTTTTCGCAGTAATACATACTTGGCCAATTAAAATTAAATGAGCTTCAATGGTCGTTTAAAAAAACATAACGAGCACAAGAATATTGTTCTAAGCCCTGAATAATTATGATTTATTGTAATGATCACTCTGAACATTTTCTTGCGCACCTCCGGTGCAGTATGTGGCGGAGAACCCCTGATGTATGCTATAACACCCTATATCCCCTTTTTTGTTTACGGCGATATAGCCCACTTGGAAATCCTGATAATTTTTGTTTTTTGAAACGATTCTTCTAATGGCCTCCTCACAGGCTTGTTGTGGACTCAGGCCTTGACGCATTAATTCAACAATCAAAAAGCTACCGACAGTTTTTAAAACTTCTTCACCGAGTCCCGTGGCGGTCGCGCCGCCAATTTCATTATCGATGAAAAGACCGGAACCAATAATCGGAGAATCCCCAACTCGTCCAGCCATTTTGAAGGCGAGTCCGCTCGTGGTGCACCCCCCGGCAATGTTACCGGCCTGATCGATGGTAAGCATACCGATGGTATCGTGATTTTCAATATTAATTATGGGTTTGTACTGGGCTTCTACAAGCCATTTTTTCCAGGCCTGTTTTGACGCCTCAGTCAGTAAATTTTCTCGAGCAAAACCCTGGCTTACGGCAAATTTTTCTGCGCCACTACCCGCCATGATAACATGTGGGGTTTCCTCCATGACTTTTCGTGCCACAGAGATTGGGTGTTTAATATTTTGTATGTAAACTACGGCACCATAATCTCCTTGAGAATTCATAATACACGCATCTAAGGTAACATTACCATCACGATCTGGTAGTCCACCGATTCCCACACTTTGCCCTTGGGCGTTGGCCTCTTCAACGCGGCATCCTTGCTCCACGGCGTCAAGTGCAGAGCCTCCTTGTTCAAGGATCTTATAGGCTGCTTCAGTAGCATTCGGCACGTTCCATGTCGCAATGACCAGTGGACGTTGGTTTACTGGATTACTGTTGAGCTGGTTTACATTATTTTGGGGGTTATTGAGATCTCTTGCAACAGCTTTGGCTCCTGTCACTACGCCTAAACTCGTTAGTGCGGCATTTTGAATAAAATTTCTGCGTTTCATAGGTTATTCAATTGTAATTTCATCGGCAAAAAGCCAAGCCTCACCACCATATCCTAGATGCCAGGGGGGCAGTGTTCCATAATTTTTTGCTTTAAGTCTGATGTATCGTTGTGGACTCCCGTCCAGATTAAATGTAATGGTTTTTTTATGCGGCTCTACTTTCGGAGTAATTTCGGGTAATTTAACTTGATCTACTTTTTTTGTCTGATCATCGAGTCCCATGCCCAATTCAATTTCAGTCGGCAGGAAAATCCAGCTGCGTTGGTCCTCCAAAAAATTAATCGACACCTCACTCACACTTTGCCTGCGCCCCAGATCGATAACCACATCGATATCTACACCTTGATAGCCCTGCCAAGTTCCAGTTCTAAAATCATTCGAACCAAAATACCCGTCGATTAAGGCACTTGGTCCTCCGCCACTGTATTGATTGGCAAAGGCGGTCCGTGGAGTAATACTCCGCAATGGGTCAATTTTCATAAACTCAGTGGTGATTTTAGGACTTTTATCCCCTCGATCATTTTGCGCATAAATACTCAGAGTCGAATTCTCAGAAAGGGTAAATGGGCCGTCGTATCGCTTACTCGGGTTATTGTTCAGTCGATAATAAATTTGTGCAGAGTCATTGATTTGGCCTAAAATCACCGTTGTTTGGTCTTTGATCGCTGTTGTTCCAGATACAATAAACGGCGGGACAATTAACTCCTCGCTTGGCGAAATTTCGAGTCGAGAGCGCGGGCTATCCTCAACGTTGCGCCCCCAATCACTCGGCTCAGGACCCATAAAAAATTCAAGCGTTCCTCCTTGGGCTAAAACACTATGAGGTATATACGTTTTGTTCCAGGGTTCGCCATTGAGTGTTAAAGATTGAACGAAGGGATGACTCCGCTTGTTGTTATGAGTTACAATATCAAAAAGCTGATCACCGACCATAATCTGGGCCCGATCGACCAAGGGGCTTCCCAATAAATATTCTGGTTTCCCCGGTGCCATAGGATAAATGCCTAGGCTACTTAGAATATACCAGGCACTCATCTGTCCGCAATCTTCATTGCCCGAAATACCGTCGGGAGTCGGCTGGTATAACTCCGTGAGGATTTGACGAATACGCTCTTGACTTTTATGAGGTTTTTGAACGTAGTGGTATAAATAGGCCATGTGATGGCTGGGTTCATTGCCATGGGCATATTGACCAATTAGTCCTGTAATATCGACTTGATCTCTTCCACTGGTCGACGAGCTTACCGTAAAGAGTTGATCGAGTTCTTGTTCAAATTTTTGAGCGCCCCCCATCAAGTTTATGAGCCCCTCAACATCATGAGGAACAAAAAATCGATATTGCCAAGCATTGGCTTCTGTGTAGTTGAAATTAACTTCAAAAGGATCAAAGGGGGCAAACCAACCGTTGTGGTGTCGTGCTCTCATAAAGCCGGTCTGTGGATCAAAAACACTTTTGTAATTCTGAGCTCGCTTTATGAAATGCTCATAGTCTTTATTTTGTCCGAGCCCACGAGCCATTTGGGCAATGGTCCAATCGTCATAGGCGTACTCCAAGGTTTTTGAGACACTTTCGCTTTCGAGCTCTAGGGGTATGTAGGACAGTGATTGGTAGGGCGCCAATCCTAAATGAGTCTGATTAGCACTGTGTTTCATAGCCTCCAAAGCTTTTGCTGCATTGAACCCATCAAGTCCTTTTAGGTAGGCATCGGCAATAATGGAAACTCCGTGATAACCGATCATACACCCCGTATAATTGGAAGCCAAATCCCAAATCGGCATGATCCCTCCTTCGTCGTATTTGGCCAAAAGAGTTTTTACAAAATCTACAGTCCGCTCCGGCTCGATAATCGTGTAGAGGGGGTGTGCTGCGCGAAATGTATCCCACAACGAGAATACAGTGTAATAGTTAAAGGTGGTGTCCTGATGGATTTCTAGATCCATACCGCGATAGCGTCCATCTACATCTTGATAAATATTGGGCGCGATCATCGTATGATATAAGCCGCTATAGAAATTAGTCAGATCTGCTTCATATCGGCTGGAGACTTTAATTTTGAGCAATTGATCGCGCCATAGTTTTTCTGCCTCACTGCGCATTTGCTCAAAGCTTTTGCCTGCCGCTTCAGCCAGGTAGTTTTGAAATGCCCCATTCATATCTACAGCCGAAATGCCCACCTGAACGGTTACCGGGCTATTGCCAGGATTATCGAACCTGAGATACGCCATTTGCAGATCTTTGCGATATTCAAAGTCTAAGGACCCTGAGCCATCTTTTGCCTTTGTATTTCGTAATGTTTCGATTGGATGGGAGAATTTGATGTAAAAAAATACGCGTTGATCTTCGGCCCATTCTTTGGAATGACGGTATCCTCTTACGGTGTAAGCATCGACGAGTTCTATATCTGCAGAGAGTACTTCATCGCGATGGGCAAGGTCAATCAACAAATATTGGGGGTTTTTCCATGAGTATTCGTATCGGTGTATACCCGTTCTTGGACTTGCCGTCATGGACGCGGTAACGTCTAAACTGTCTAAATAAACCTGATAAAATCCAGGCAAAGCGACCTCATTTTGGTGGCTAAAATATTGACGATACCCTCCCGAAGATTGAGCGCCGTTATGCCATGCCTTGGCCTTTGTCGGCATCAAGAGTATGTCCCCATAATCACTGACACCGGTTCCACTGAGGTGCGTATGTGAGAATCCGTAGATATATTGATCGCTGTAGTGATATCCACTGCAGCCATCCCAACCCTCAAGGCGCGTATCGGGACTCAGTTGAACCATACCAAAAGGTGTGGTTGCCCCCGGAAACGTATGTCCATGTCCCCCGGTTCCAATAAATGGGTCAACGTAGTTTAATGGATCAAAATTTGCATCAAAAGATTGAGGGGCCTTAGAGTTGCATCCTGAGAGGATCAAAAGAGATAAAAGACAAATATATTTGTACATGGCCTTAGTTGATTGTGTCAATTTACGAAAAGACGTTAAAAAAAAGTAAAGTAATCGCGCACTAAACTCTTCAAGCCTATATTTGCCAAAAAGAGCAAATGCGCTGGATAGTTTTTATATTGTTTTATGCCGCGATAGACCTCTATGCCTATCAAGCGTTCAGGACAATCACAAAACACACTTGGGCACCTTGGTTGTATTTTGGCACCTCGATAATTGTACTTGGGCTTTTAGTAGGTCAATTGCTTTCTATGGGCGAGGCAAGGAATACCCAGCCCCTAGGCTTGTATGTGTTTGGGTTATTTTTGGCTTTTTTTGTCCCAAAACTACTTCTGGGGACTATTTTATTTATCGAAGATCTCGGGCGTTTGATATGGGGGGTTGTGCGATATTTTACCACAGACACCGAAGGGTTCCTTCCCACGCGCCGCAAGTTTATCAGTAATATAGCACTGATTACTGCAGCCCTGCCATTCGGCGCCTTGCTCTACGGTATGTTCCGAGGCAAGTATCAATATCAGGTCTTATCTTATGCGTTGACTTTTGACGATTTACCTGAGGAATTTGAGGGTTATACCATAGCGCATATTAGCGATATTCATTGTGGCAGTTTTGACGACCAAGAGAAAGTTGCTTACGGTATTTCCTTGATTATGGAGCAAAACCCTGATATAATTCTATTTACCGGGGATCTTGTAAATAACAGAGCCGATGAACTTGATCGATGGCAATCGACCTTAGGTCAATTGAACGCTCCAGATGGGGTGTATTCTGTACTGGGCAATCACGATTATGGCGATTATGTTCCATGGGCGAATGACGCGGAAAAACGTGCAAATCTAGAGGACCTTAAACAGCGTCAAGCGGACATGGGGTGGCAACTACTTTTAAATGAGCATGTCACGATCAAGCGCAAAAATCAAGAAGTCAAATTGATCGGGGTTGAAAACTGGGGTGCAGGAGGGTTTAAAAAGTCTGGTGATTTTCAAGCGGCGATCCAAGGTTTGGCGCCAGAGGCTTTTAAAATTCTCATGTCGCATGATCCATCTCACTGGGAACACCAAATTAAAGATCATGCCGAAAATGTTCATCTTACCCTTTCGGGGCACACGCACGGAATGCAATTTGGGGTGGACATACCTGGACTCATTAAATGGAGTCCCGTGCAGTACCGTTATCCATTTTGGGCCGGGATATACAAGCGTAATCAAAAATTTCTCAACGTCAATAGAGGTTTTGGGTTTATTGGTTATCCGGGACGTGTAGGCATAAAGCCTGAGGTGACTGTGATTCAACTGAAAAAAGGTTCAAAAATGGCCTAATTCTCTGGAAATGCTATCTTTGTAACAAATATATCAAGAACAATTATGTCAAAATTTGGTGAAATAATAGAGACTCCTGTTCCTGTACTCCTTGACTTTTATGCTGATTGGGATCAAGCCTGCCAAGAAATGCATGCTGTATTGCGCGATGTTGCCGCAGCTCTTGGCGATAAAGCTAAAGTCATCAAAATTGATGTGGAGAAAAATGAAGAGCTATCTCAAGCGCTGCGTGTCAAAGGACTGCCCACACTTATGATCTATAAAAATGGCGAAATGAAATGGCGCAAAAGTGGCGAACAAGACGCCAATACCTTGATCGGACTTGTCAACGAGCACCTTTAGTCTTAAGGTAATCCTACCATGTTCATTTTTTGATTATCGAGGTACTTAAGTATTTCGGGTAAGACTAATCGAAGATTTTTTTCTGCCTTTACGCTGTCGTGAAATACAATGATACTCCCCGGTTTGATAAATTTTTTGAGCCGATCAATAATCGTGTTCGCCGAAAGTTCTTTTTGCCAATCGTAACTCAATACATCCCACATGACAATGCGATATCCAAGTCGTATCACCCCCTTGCTTTGACGCGCATTCAGTCGGCCATAAGGAGGACGGAATAGCTTGGTGTTTACGCCAGTTGAGTGTTCAAAACGCTGTACCTGTTCTAGGTATTCATCGGTTGAGGTTTCTCTGCCATTACAGTGGTTTTGCGTATGATTTCCTATTTGATGCCCCCGCCTAATGGTCTCTTGAAGGATTTCGGGATAACGCTGGGCGTTTTCACCGATACAAAAAAAAGTCGCCCTGGCATTGTACTTATCGAGTTGTTCCAAGACCCAAGGGGTGACTTCGGATATAGGGCCATCGTCAAAAGTCAGGTAAACGAGAGATTGCCCCTGAAGGTCATAACTCGGAGCACGCCAGAGTCGATTAGGCATAACCCAAGGGATCCAAAATGGAGTTTTAAACCAGCGCATCGGGCCTTTATGGCAGAGAGGATTCTCGAGGTTTAGTGCGTAAAAACTCAGTCTCAATATCGATACCTACGCGTTCGAATAGGGCCTGGAATTGCCCCACATCATCTAAAAACCTTTGGCGAATTTCCATATAATACTCTGGCTCATCGTAGGCATTCACAAATAGAACTAAGCCCTCGTATTGATTCATTTTGCTGTAGATTTCCTCGAGATTGCCCATTTGGTTTGTAAGGTCAAGAGAGCTGTAATAATCAAGGTATTCACGGTGAATCTGTGTTGTTTGTTCAAATACCTCGCGCGCTTTTTCGGGAGCGCCTATGGTGTAATAATTCCAGACATAGGGATCCAACAGTGAATAGTATTCGAAGAGATTAACGGGCATTTTCTCCATAGCTAAATCCAAGACAGCTTCTGCTTTTTCAAAATCTTCAAGGCGAACAAGTTCATCGGCTAGACGCGCCAAATTACTGCGGTATGTAATGCCATTTCTTCGCGTCTCTGTGTCGTGATATACGTCTGGATGGCCGCTATTACCCCAATCCCATGACATGACGATATCGTACATTTTGTCCGCATCCACGCGACCCATTTCATATGGATTTCTCGGGTCAATTGGTGTTTTAATGGGCACGAGTTTATAGACCATTCCATCGAGCTGAAGATAGTCCTTCATCCATAGATAGTCATCATCTCCAAAGGCCCCACCACTAAAGTAAATTGGGCGTTCCCAATTATTGTTTGCAATAATGTCGAGCATGAGCAAACGGTTCTTGTATATAAAATCGCCGCTGAGTTCGATGTCAATATGCGGGACGATCAAATCAGCATCTTTGACATCCACAATGCCATTGCGCAGTACCGTTTCTTTATCGACTGGAATTCGAATAACTTTTGAGGGGAATGCATTGATAAACTGACCGCTATTGAGTTCTACTTTAAAGCGTTGATCTTCGCTGGCTACAAAATTCATCCAAGTTTTGATATCTACTGTATCCCTAACGGTCTCCTGATAGGCAATCACATCACGGACACCGTAACGGTATTGCTCGTGTCTGAGTTGTGAGGGAATAGGAGCACTAATGAATGCTTGTTTTTTCATGTCGTCGATGTACCAATCTGTTTGGAACAAACTGGTATTGATAATGCGAACATCTTGACGATAATGCTCGACATTTTGTTGATACCACAAGGCGAATGTGTCATTATCGCCTATGGTAAATAGTAAGGCATCGGGGTCGCATGAGTCCAAATACATTTTACCCATAGCATTGGCCGTATATCGTCCTGACCGGTCGTGGTCATCCCAATTTTGGGTAGCCAGGAGTACTGGCCCAGCCAATAACGCTAAGCCCAATCCTATCGGGAGACTGAGTTTTTTAAAAGACATTTTTTGGAACCATTCAATGAGTGCATAGGCACCATAACCCATCCACATGGCGAAGACGTAAAAAGAGCCAACAATGGCGTAATCGCGTTCACGAGGTTCATATGGTCGTTCGTTTAGATAAACCTTTAACGCGAGACCCGTAAATAGAAAAAAGACCATGAGCACCCAAAAGCTTTTTTTATCGTTCCTGTAATGAAATGCCAATCCCAATGCGCCCAATAGTAGCGGTAAGAAATAATAGGTATTGCGCGCTTTATTGTGTTTAAGGTCCGACGGCAGTAGGTCTTGATTCCCTAAACGAATTTCGTCGAACCAACCGATTCCGCTCAGCCAATTGCCGTGAAGACTATCCCCTTGTCCTTGAATGTCGTTTTGGCGACCTGCAAAATTCCACATGAAGTAGCGCCAATACATGTAGCCAAATTGATGAACAAACATGAATTTAATGTTGTCCACAAAACTCGGTTTTTCAATGTCCAAAAAAGGACTAAATCGATTCAGGAAATCGTTGTATTCTTGAGTGGTGACTAATCCTTGCTCGTGTGCCTTTTTAAATTTATCGACTTCCTCGACCAGTCTCTGTTCGGACCTATAGGCTCTTTTAATGCCAAATTCAAGACCGCCGGTGTATTGCATGTAATTTGCGGCGTGTTCGGGACTCCACATCCTCGGGAGTAAGGCCTTGTGCGCATCATCAGTATTTTGTGCCGCATTTTGCCACTCATTGACAATGATATACTTGCCGCTAGCCTCGTCCTTTTCGTATTTAGGCTTGTCGTCTTTGTAGGGCTGATCTGGGTCGAGTCCGGCGTAAATTTCTGTGAATTGAGGTCCGTAGAAAAGATGAGTTTCTGGATATTGTTCCCGATTGTAATAGGCTAAAAGTTCACGCGCGTTGTTCGGGTTATTTTCATTAATCACGGTCCCCGCATTGGCCCGAATGGGAAGCATAAGCCAACTCGAGAAGCCAATAAAAATAAACAAGACACACAGAATCAAAGTGTTGGTCCAGACCAAGCCTTTGGCTCGGCTCGTTTTGAGGCCCCAATAAAACAAAGCGATAAAGAGTAGTGCGGCAAAGGCGGTTCCTGAGTTAAATGGTAGGCGCAAATTATTGACAAAAAACAATTCCATGGCACTAAAAAATTTAAGGGTCCACGGCAAGAGTAACTTAAAGATAAAGAGCAATACGGCGACAACCACGACATTGGCAATGACGAAATTTTTTGGGGTGACTTTAGGTGTCGTTTTAAAAAAGTACAAAAAACCGATTGCGGGAATGGTCAATAACCCCATAAAGTGAATCCCAAAAGATAAGCCGACAACAAATGCAATTAAGATCAGCCAACGGTTGCCTCTCGGATTGTGCATATCGGCCTGCCAGCGTAACCCACAGTAAAATAATATAGACATGATACAAGCGGCAGCGGCATAGACTTCGGCTTCAACAGCAGAAAACCAAAAGCTGTCGGTAAAGGTAAATGCCAGGGCTCCTGCTGCCGAGCTGCCGATAATTTTCCATCCAGTTGTGACGGAGGACAAGGCATCATTATCGGTAATCTGACGCAACAAAAGACTCAAGGACCAAAACAGAAAAAGTATGGTAAAGGCACTGGCAAATACAGACATCAGGTTGATGGTTAAGGCTACATTTTCTGCATCAAAAGCAAAAATGGAAAAGAAAGCACCGAGGATCTGGTAGAGTGGTGCCCCTGGAGGGTGACCGACTTCGAGATTACTCGCTGTGGTAATGTATTCTCCTGCGTCCCAAAAACTCACCGTAGGTTCCACAGTAAGCCAATAGGTTGTCAGTGCCACAATGAAGACACTACAGCCGATTATTTGATTCCATTTTTGAAAGTTAAAGGCACGCATGATTCAGGCGATTTAATGATAGGGCGAATTTAACAATAATTCGCGAAGGGGTAGGCTCTAGAGGCGCAGATAACGCGTTAAAAATTTGAAAAAATTTATTTGTGCAACCCAAAGTTTGTTATAAATTTGCCGCCACATTACCCTATTGGCCTATGGTGTAACTGGCAACACGTCTGATTTTGGTTCAGAAGAGTCTAGGTTCGAGCCCTAGTAGGCCAACAAAACCCCAGCAAAAGTACTGGGGTTTTTTGATGATTGTCACTAGGGAATTTATTTGGCAATCAGCAAAAAATAAAATATATTTGCCCTGCATTTATCGCAGTAAAAATGAGAGGGGACGGGAGTCCCCTCTTTTTATAGACTGATTTTTATGAAAGCACAGGTAGAAAAATTATTGACCGATGCCCTTGCACAGCGAACTGATTTATTTTTGATTAGTTGGGATATTGCTCCGGATAATCACATTAAAGTCATTATCGATGGGGATAAGGGTGTGCGCGTGCAAGATTGTATCGACATCTCGCGTGCTATTGAGCATAATTTAGATCGTGAGGCCTGGGATTTTTCGTTAGAAGTTTTGTCTGCAGGGGTCACTGAGCCATTGATTCAAAAGCGTCAATATCAAAAAAATATTGGTCGTTTTCTCGAGGTCAAATTAGACGATCAAAACGTAGAAGGAGAATTAATTTCAATGGATGAAAGCACCTTTGTTTTACGGTATCAAGTGCGAGAAAAAAAGCCCATCGGAAAGGGCTATATCAAAGTTCAAAAAGAGCAGAAGATTGCCTTCGATTCGGTAATCCGTGCAAAAGTTATGATTAAATTTTAATGAATTTACTATGGAAAATTTAGCGTTAATTGAATCGTTTTCGGAGTTTAAGGACGACAAACTTATTGATCGTGTTACACTGATGGCTATTTTGGAGGATGTGTTTCGAAATGCCTTGAAGAAAAAGTACGGAAGTGATGAAAATTTTGATATCATTATTAACCCAGACAAGGGTGACATGGAGATATGGCGTAATCGGGTTGTAGTGGCCGATGGAGAGGTCGAAGAGCCCAACGAAGAAATTTCACTGACCGAGGCCCGAAAGATTGAAGAAGATTTTGAGATTGGTGAAGATGTATCCGAAGAAGTTAAGCTTATGGATCTCGGGCGCCGTTCAATTTTGGCGTTACGTCAAAACTTGATTGCAAAAATCCACGAACACGACAATACAAACATATACAAGCAATTCAAGGATCTTGAAGGTGAAATTTACACCGCAGAAGTCCATCACATTCGCCACCGTGCTGTAATCCTACTCGATGATGAAGGTCATGAGTTAATTTTGCCAAAAGACAAACAGATCCCTTCAGATTTCTATCGTAAGGGGGATAATGTTCGCGGTATTATTGAAAGCGTTGAGCTCAAAGGAAACAAACCCGCCATCATCATGTCTCGGGCTAATCCTTTGTTTTTAGAAAAACTTTTTGAGCAAGAGATTCCAGAGGTATTTGACGGTCTAATTACAGTCAAAAAAGTCGTGCGTATTCCAGGAGAGAAAGCCAAGGTGGCTGTAGATTCTTACGATGATCGCATTGACCCAGTCGGGGCTTGTGTGGGAATGAAAGGATCGAGAATCCATGGCATTGTGCGCGAGTTAGGGAATGAAAATATTGATGTAATTAATTTTACCAACAATACAAACCTATTGATTACCCGTGCGCTCAGTCCGGCTAAAGTAACGTCACTGACCATAGACGAAGAGCTCAAACGCGTCGAGGTTATTCTCAAGCCTGAAGAAGTGTCTAAGGCAATTGGACGTGGCGGACATAATATTCGTCTTGCTGGTCAACTCACTGGATATGAAATCGATGTCTTGCGTGAGGGCGCTGAGGAAGATGTAGAACTTACCGAGTTTTCAGATGAAATCGATACTTGGATTATCAATGAGTTCAAAAAAATTGGATTGGATACAGCCAAAAGTGTTCTCGAAAAAGACTTGGCATTTTTGGTAAACAGTACCGATCTCGAGGAAGAGACCATTGTGGAAGTGGTCAATATATTGAAACAAGAATTTGAAGAGTAAGCGTAGGTTAACTACATTAGCATTAGAATTCGAGAAAATAATCAGGAAAAGCATTTATGGCTGAAGGTAAAACGATTCGAATAAATAAGGTTTTAAGAGAATTCAATATTTCACTGGACCGTGCCGTGGAATTTTTGGGGGCAAATGGCTATGTGGTTGAGGCTCGTCCGACGACCAAGATTTCCAATGAGGAATATCAGGTGTTGTTGGCTGAATTTCAAAAGGATAAGTCCAAAAAGGATAAGTCCAAAGAAGTTGGTGAAGAGAAGCGCAAGGAAAAAGAAGAATTGCGTCAAGAGCTCGAAAAAGAGCAGGAAGAAAAACCTGCTCCTCTTGAAGTCGTTAAGGCCGAATCAAAACTTTCAGGGCCTAAAATGCTCGGCAAAATAGATCTTGAGCCCGAGAAAAAACAGCCGCCAATACAAGAGAAAGTAGAGGTGTCTGCTCCCGCCGCTAAGACAGAAGAGCCAAGTACCAAAGAGGCACCCAAGAAGGAGGAAAAGCCTACTGCGGAGTCTGTTGCAGAATCCGAAACGCCCGCCAAGGAGGAAGATACCCCTACGAGTGACTCAGTTAAAACCGAATACAAAAAGCTCGATGGCCCTAATTTTACGGGCAAAACGATTGACCTGAGCAAATTTAAAAAGCCAGAACGTAAAGCCGGTGACAAACCTAAGGACCCACGTGAAAAGCGAGGTAAACGCCGACGCATCAGTAAAGACGTGCCCGGTTCCAGGGGAAATCAAAAGGGACGTTCAAGAAATCAAATAACCAAAGAAGAACCGAGCGAGGAAGAGGTACAACGACAAGTGCGTGAAACACTCGAAAAACTCCAGGGTAAATCGTCTAAAGGAAAAGGCGCTAAATACCGTCGCGAAAAAAGAGATAGCCACCGCCAAAAAACAGAGGAGGAAATGGCACAAATCGAGGCTGAAAGCAAATTGCTTAAGGTGACTGAGTTTGTGACTGTGAGTGAGTTGGCGACCATGATGAATATTCAGGTGACTCAGATTATTTCTGCGTGTATGTCCTTGGGGATGATGGTGACCATGAATCAGCGCTTAGATGCTGAAACACTGACCATCGTCGCCGAAGAATTTGGCCATGAAGTTGAATTTATTACCGCAGATATCGAAGAGGCGATTCAAGAAGAAGTTGATGCGCCAGAAGACCTGAAAGATCGCGCGCCCATTGTAACAGTTATGGGTCACGTGGATCACGGTAAAACGTCACTTTTGGATTACATCCGCGAGGAAAACGTCATTGCTGGAGAATCAGGAGGAATCACTCAGCACATTGGGGCTTATGGAGTGACCTTGGCCGATGGGCAAAAAATCACATTTCTAGATACACCGGGTCACGAGGCGTTTACGGCCATGCGTGCCCGTGGTGCACAGGTGACAGATTTAGCGATTATTGTAATCGCTGCCGATGATGACATCATGCCTCAGACTAAAGAAGCGATTTCACACGCCCAGGCAGCTGGAGTGCCAATCGTGTTTGCCATCAATAAAATTGATCGACCCAATGCAAATCCTGACAAAATAAAGGAAGGATTGGCAGGCATGAATTTACTGGTCGAGGATTGGGGTGGTAAAGTTCAATCACATGATATTTCTGCCAAGACTGGTGAAGGGATTTCCGAATTGCTCGAAAAAGTATTACTCGAAGCTGAGTTACTCGAGCTCAAAGCAAATCCGTCGCGAATGGCAAATGGTACCGTAGTTGAAGCCTTTCTTGATAAAGGACGAGGATATGTTTCTACGATTCTTGTCCAGGGCGGAACACTCCGTGTAGGAGATTTTGTTTTGGCGGGTCAACACAGTGGTAAAGTCAAAGCAATGCATGACGAACGGGGTAATGTAATTGAAGAAGCTGGACCAGCTACACCGGTCTCTATTTTAGGTTTGGATGGTGCGCCACAAGCTGGAGATAAATTCAACATCTTTGAAGACGAACGTGAAGCTAAGGCCATCGCCACAAAGCGAACACAGCTTCAGCGTGAGCAATCTGTAAGAACGCAAAAGCACATAACCTTAGACGAGATTGGTCGTCGAATAGCCCTAGGCGATTTCAAAGAACTCAATATTATCCTCAAAGGGGATGTAGACGGTTCTGTAGAGGCACTTACGGATTCGTTCTTGAAGTTATCTACAGATGAGATTCAGGTAAATATTATTCATAAAGGTGTGGGTGCCATTACCGAAAGTGACGTGCTTCTGGCTTCTGCGTCAGATGCAATTGTCATCGGGTTCAACGTTCGTCCGATGGGCAATGCACGACAATTGGCTGATAAAGAAGAAATTGATATCCGAAGTTATTCAATTATCTACGATGCCATTAATGACCTCAAAGATGCCATGGAGGGCATGTTGTCTCCAGAACTTCGTGAAGAGGTCACCGGTACTGCTGAAATTCGCGAAACCTTTAAAATTTCCAAAGTTGGAACAATCGCTGGTTGTATGGTGCTCAATGGAAAAATCTTCAGAAATTCTGGTGTCCGTTTGATCCGAGAAGGGGTCGTGGTCTACACCGGAGTATTAGATTCTTTGAAGCGCTTCAAGGACGACGTAAAAGAGGTGTCCAAAGGTTACGATTGTGGGATGCAAATCAAGAACTACAACGACATCCATATAGGAGATGTAATTGAGGCATTCCAGGAGGTTGAGGTCAAAAAGAAGCTCAAGTAATTTACTGCTGGTTTTGAGTTGATTCTGTATTTGGATCGACATCCTGCGACGATTCTTCTTGCTCGTCTTCTTCGGTCAAGGTTTCCTTGCGTAACAGTGTTGGCTTGAATATAAAGGCCGACGGAAATTTTCGTTGAATTGTTCTTAAAGCTTGATCTGCACTGAGTCGTGCACTGAAATTGCCTGCCCATACTTTATAATTTGGCGTCTCATAATGGACCATCACGGGCCAATTAGGGAAGGTATTTTCGAAATCTCGCATAATTCTCTGACCCTCATTGAGTGATCCCGAATGGATTTGAATGGTGTAGTTTTTACCCAAAAGGTAGCCCTTTTGCATATTAATTTTGATTTGCAACAGCGAATCGAGTCGCTGATCTCGATGGATTTGATCCTCTTGAGCATACAGCGAAAGGCTGAAAATACAGGTCAATAACGCCAAGATGCTGCGCCGAAAAATATGTGGTAAAACGACCATACTTAATGTCTTGAAATGCAAAAGTATAATATAAAATTTGCCGTGCATGAAAATCTTTATTTAGAATAGTTATAAATTACTTTTATGTGATGGTTCATAATTTTCAAAATCGACTTTATGACGTATTTTTGTCGCGTGAATTTGAGACGTTATTTAGCGTTACATCGTAACGTTTTTTCACAACCTATTGCGTCTCAAATGTATGGACAACAATTTAACTGATTGTATGAAACGGATAAGCAACCCAAATGTAACCGCCACCCTCTCGTATTTACTGTTTTTTACGTTTTTCGCGTTCACTTGCAGCCCAAATGCCAATGCCTCAATCGACCTACCTGTGGCTCAGGCCGTGGACACCGTCGCTGGAGAGAATTTATTTAATGCGAACTGTGCTGCATGTCACAAATTATACAAAAAAGCAACGGGACCGGCCTTGTTTCAAGTCGGAGACAAATACGATCGTGAGTGGCTGTACTCGTGGATCAAGAACAGTCAGGAAATGGTTAAATCTGGGGACGCCAGAGCCAATGCCATCTACAACGAATACAATGGTGCGGTCATGAACTCTTTCCCGCAATTGAGTACCGCCGACATTGACAATATTATCGCCTATACGTACACGCCCAAGAAAGCTCCGGCAGTTGCAGCGGTGACTACCGCAACTTCGGCAGCTAATTCAGGGGGCATTTCCAATGATATCATTCTAGCGGTCTTGACCTTAGTGTTTGGTGTCCTTGTGGTCATGTTGTTTTTGGTCAACAAAACCCTGCGTCGTATTGCCGAGGTCAATGGCGTTGTTTATGAAGAAAAGCCAGCACGCACGCCGCTTTGGAAATTATTTATAGAAAATCAATTCTTAGTCTTGGTTACAGCAGTCTTGTTTTTGTTGTCATCCGGGTATTTCGCCTATGGCTATTTAATGCAAGTTGGGGTCGATCAAGGTTACGAGCCTGTTCAGCCCATACACTATTCGCACCGAATCCATGCCGGAGATAATCAGATCGATTGTAACTACTGTCACAGCTCTGCCCGAAAGAGTGCACACTCTGGAATTCCGTCACTCAATGTTTGTATGAACTGTCACAAGAACATTGCTGAAGTGGCTGACGAAACTTTGGCTGAAGGAAAAAATGAGTACGGTGTTGATTACAATGCGGAGATTCAAAAACTCTATGCTGCTGTGGGATGGGACGAAGACTCTCAATCTTACACCGGAGAGACACAACCCGTTCAATGGATTCGTATTCACAACCTACCGGATTTTGCTTATTTCAATCACTCACAGCACGTCACAGTCGCTGGTGTTGAGTGTCAGACGTGTCACGGACCGGTTGAAGAAATGGAAATCATGTATCAATATGCTCCACTGACCATGGGATGGTGTATTAATTGTCACCGTGAGACAAATATTCAAGTCAAAGACAATGAATATTACGAACACATACACGAAGAATTATCCAAAAAATACGGTGTAGATAAATTGACGGCTGCGCAAATGGGTGGCCTAGAGTGTGGTAAATGTCACTATTAAATTAGATCAGAATTTTCAGAGCGCATATTATGGCATCAAATAAGAAATATTGGAAAAGTATCGAGGAGTTAAACCCAGAGAGCTCTGTGGTGGATACCCTGAAGCAAAATGAGTTTGCAGAGCCCATACCGACCGATGAGTTTTTAGGAGATAAGAATGTTTTAGAGCAGTCCTCTACGACACGTCGAGATTTCCTTAAGTATGTTGGATTTTCAACAGCCGCTGCTTCTTTGGCTGCTTGTGAGGGACCGGTCATTAAATCAATTCCTTATGTGGTCGCTCCAGATGAAATCGTTCCAGGTGTATCAAATTACTACGCCACGACTATTTCTGATGGTTTTGATTTTGCTTCTGTACTGGTTAAAACCAGAGAAGGTCGCCCGATTAAAATCGAACGCAATGACCTTGGGGAACACCTAGGTGGAGTCAATGCCCGTGTGCATGCTTCGGTATTGTCAATGTATGACAAAAACCGCTTGATGGGGCCCATGATTGATGGTCAAGCCACCAGCTGGGTGGATTTAGGTAGTGCAGTGGACTCTGGACTTAAGGCGCTTGCCGGGCAAGAGGTGGTTCTATTGACTCAGAGTTTTGCCAGTCCCAGTACCTCAGCTTTAATTAACTCTTTTGTCGAGAAGTATCCGAACGTCAAGCACGTGACTTATGATATGGTTTCCTGCAGTGAGGCATTAGACGCCTTCCAAGAGGTCTATGGGATTCGAGCAATGGCCGATTACGATTTTAGTAAAGCCCGTACCATTGTATCTATAGGCGCTGATTTCCTTGGCGATTGGCAAGGAGGAGGCTTTGAAGCAGGCTATGCAAAGAGCCGAGTTCCTAAAAATGGACGGATGTCACGCCACATTCAGTTTGAAGCCAATATGAGTCTGAGCGGGGCCAATGCAGACAAACGTGTTCCTGCATCTCCATCACAGCAAGCTGCTGTATTAGGGTATATAACAGGAGGAAAATCTCTTTCGGATGTGCCAGAGAAGATACGTCCGGCAGCTGAGCAAGCCAAACGTCAGTTAGAAAAGGCAGGGTCCAAAGGCGTCCTAGTTTGCGGATTGCCTTGCCCTATGGCCCAAAAGAAAGTTTTGAATTTTAACACAGCACTCGGTTCTGAAGTGATGGATGTGACCACGCCAATCATGAAATTCTCTGGGTCGAGCACCGAGGTGCAAAAAGTCATCAACGGCGTAAAAAATGGAAGTGTTAAAGGACTTATGACCGCGGGGGTTAATCCACTTTATGCCTTCCCAGATGCTGATTTTGCTGCGGCCTATAAGAATCTAGCGTTTACACTGGCCTTTGCCATGCGCAGCGATGAGACGGCTTCAAGTGCGCGGTTTGTAGCCGCAACACCGCATTATCTCGAATCGTGGGGTGATGCCGAGTTGAAAAAAGGTCACTTCTCTTTGATTCAACCAACAATACGTCCGCTATTTGATACGCGTCAATTTCAAGATTGTCTTTTGGCCTGGACCGGGAGTTCAGCCTCTAGCTATCACGATTATATAAAGACGTATTGGCAAACTAATATTTTAGGTGGAGCTTCATGGAGTAAGACGCTGCATGATGGTGTTTTGACCAGTGACTTCAGTGCGAATTATGGAGGACTTCCAGAAACGGGAACTCCAGCAAGACATTTTGATACGGGTGATGCGTTAGCGCTTTGTTTGTATACCAAAACTGGCCTTGGAGATGGCCGTCAAGCCAATAATCCATGGCTACAGGAACTTCCTGATCCGATTTCAAGAGCGACTTGGGATAATTATCTGACTGTCTCAGCGGCCGATGCTGCGCGTCTCGGATTGACCAATACTCATGTGGCCAATGGCGCTTTGAATGGCGATTACGTCCGTGTGACTTCAGGAGACGCTGTTTTGGAAAAAGTACCAGTACTGATCCAGCCAGGTCAAGCCCCAGGAACCCTTGGTTTGGCTTTAGGGTATGGTCAAAAGGCCTCTATCCAGTCCGAAATGCAAACAGGGGTCAACGCTTACACCTTATACAAGAATTTCAATAATGTTCAGCAGGTGCGTCTTGAAAAAGTAGCGGGAACGCACGAATTTGCGTGTATCCAATTACACAATACGATGATGGGCCGCGATATTATCCGTGAGACCACTTTGGAAATATTTAATACCAAGGATAAAGAGTATTGGAATGCAGTTCCAACCGTATCCAAAGACCATAAGGAGATTCCGGTCACTTCGCCTGAGGCTGACCTTTGGGATTCTTTTGACCGGTCTATCGGGCACCATTTTAATTTATCAATCGACTTGAACGCCTGTACAGGATGTGGTGCATGTGTTATTGCGTGTCATGCAGAGAATAACGTACCGGTCGTTGGAAAAAGTGAAATGCGTCGTAGCCGTGATATGCATTGGTTGCGTATTGACCGTTACTACTCGAGCGAAGAAAGCTTTGCTGCAGATGCGGATAAAAAAGACAATATATCAGGTCTAGGTAGCTCACTTTCTGAGTTTGCCGAAATGGAACGTGCAGCCGATAATCCGCAAGTGGCTTTCCAGCCGGTTATGTGTCAGCATTGTAATCACGCACCCTGTGAAACAGTTTGTCCTGTAGCGGCAACCTCGCACGGGCGCCAAGGGCAAAACCATATGGCGTATAACCGATGTGTTGGAACCCGTTATTGTGCCAATAACTGTCCTTATAAAGTGCGTCGTTTTAACTGGTTCTTGTATGCAGAAAACGAGGAGTTTGATTACCATATGAATAATGATTTGGGCCGTATGGTTTTGAATCCTGATGTGGTGGTTCGCTCACGTGGTGTTATGGAGAAATGTTCGATGTGTATCCAAATGACTCAGAAGACTATTTTGGACGCGAAGCGTGATGGACGTGCCATTGTGGACGGTGAATTCAATACAGCCTGTTCAGCAGCTTGTGAGTCTGGTGCTATTCAGTTTGGTGACATCAACGATCAAGAGAGTCAGGTAGCTGAGCTTAAAGAAGATGATAGAATGTATCACCTGCTTGAGGCCGTAGGGACAAAACCAAATGTATTTTATCAAACCAAAGTAAGAAATACAACCGAAGCATAAAATAAAGAAACTCAATTATAGATATGGCGTCGCATTACGAAGCACCAATTAGAAGACCCCTAGTTACAGGAGATAAGACCTACCACGACGTGACCGTCGATGTATCGGCTCCAGTAGAGGGCAAGGCCAATAAATCTTGGTGGATAGTCTTTACCATCGCTCTTGTCGCATTTTTATGGGGCTTAGGATGTATTGTTTACACTGTATCCACAGGGATCGGTGTTTGGGGACTCAATAAGACGGTTAACTGGGCCTGGGATATCACCAACTTCGTTTGGTGGGTTGGTATTGGGCACGCAGGAACCCTGATTTCTGCAGTATTACTCTTGTTTCGCCAAAAATGGCGTATGGCGATCAACCGCTCTGCTGAAGCGATGACCATCTTCTCGGTAATCCAAGCGGGACTGTTCCCGATTATTCACATGGGACGACCATGGTTGGCTTATTGGGTATTGCCGATTCCAAATCAGTTTGGATCGCTATGGGTAAACTTTAATTCACCGCTTTTATGGGATGTATTTGCGATTTCGACCTATCTGTCGGTTTCACTCGTATTCTGGTGGACAGGACTGTTGCCTGATTTTGCAATGATTCGCGATAGAGCGATTACCCCGTTTACCAAGCGGGTCTACAGTATTTTATCGTTTGGTTGGAGTGGACGTGCCAAAGACTGGCAGCGCTTTGAGGAAGTTTCTTTGGTGTTAGCTGGTTTAGCGACACCCTTGGTACTTTCGGTACACACAATCGTATCGTTTGACTTTGCTACCTCTGTGATTCCTGGATGGCACACAACTATTTTCCCACCATACTTTGTTGCTGGGGCCATTTTCTCTGGATTTGCGATGGTAAATACCCTACTCATTATCATGCGCAAGGTTTCTCATCTAGAAAATTACATCACCATTCAGCACATCGAACTCATGAACATCGTTATCATGATTACGGGATCTATTGTGGGTGTGGCCTATATTACCGAATTATTTATTGCTTGGTATTCAGGAGTTGAATACGAGCAATACGCCTTTTTGAATCGCGCCACGGGGCCTTACTGGTGGGCCTATTGGTCTATGATGACCTGTAATGTCTTTTCGCCTCAGTTTATGTGGTTCAAAAAATTGCGAACCAGTATTATGTTCTCCTTCTTTATTTCGATTGTGGTGAACATCGGAATGTGGTTTGAGCGTTTTGTAATTATTGTGACGTCATTGCACCGTGATTATTTGACCTCTTCTTGGACGATGTTTTCACCAACCTTTGTGGATATAGGAATTTTTATCGGTACCATCGGATTCTTCTTCGTATTGTTTCTCTTGTATTCAAGGACCTTTCCTGTTATTGCTCAGGCTGAAGTTAAATCCATTTTAAAAACCTCAGGAAGTACCTATAAAACACTTCGCGAAAAAAAGGGAGATGACGCCAAACATTATGTGATGCCAAAAGCAACCGCAGCCAAAGGCAAAAAACCTAAAAAAAGTTAATTATGGCCTCGAAAGTTATTCACGCACTCTATAATGATGATGACATTTTGATGAATGCCGTCAAGACGGTACGTGCCGAGCACTTGCACATAGAGGAAGTATACACCCCTTTTCCAGTGCACGGGCTTGATAAGGCCATGGGACTTGAGGAGACGCGTTTAGCCATTACCTCATTTATGTACGGGGTAGTGGGATTGACTGTGGCGGTGCTGATGATGAATTTTATCATGATTGAAGACTGGCCGCAAGATATTGGTGGTAAACCGAGCTTCAGTTACTTAGAAAATATGCCGGCTTTTGTCCCCATCATGTTTGAGATGACCGTATTTTTTGCCGCCCACCTTATGGTAATTACCTTTTACATGCGCAGTAAGCTTTGGCCGTTTAAAAAGGCAGAGAACCCTGATCCGCGTACCACAGATGATCATTTTCTCATGGCCATTGATGCTGATCACGGAGACGTCGACGCTATGCTCAAGGTATTGAAGAGCACGGGTGCTATTGAGTTAAATATAGTTGAACAAGAAGAGCAAGCCCATTAATATGAAGAATACGATAAATTTCACGATAATGGCCCTAGCGGCGTTGATCATGACCTCGTGTTTTGATTCTGCAAAGCCTAACTATCAATACATGCCAAATATGTATAGTCCTGTAGGTTACGAGACTTATGGTGCTTATGATATATTTCCATCCAGTCAAGAGGCCATGTTGCCTGTAGATGGCACTGTGCCGCGCGGTTGGGAACCTTATGATTATCCTGATACGACAGAAGGTTTAAATGATGCTAAGGCAACCCTCAAAAACCCATTACCGGTGACCCAAGAGAGCCTGGCCAAAGGTAAAGCCATGTACGATATTTACTGCGCTGTTTGCCACGGAGAAAAAGGAGATGGTCAAGGTATTTTGATGAAGCGTAAAAAGATTCTTGGTATTCCAAGTTATGCAGATCCAGGTCGTTTGATCACTGAGGGAGGGGTTTATCACGTACAAATGTACGGCCTGAATTCAATGGGGTCTTATGCCTCTCAAACGAATCAAGAAGAGCGTTGGGCCATCACTCAGCACGTAATGAATTTAAAGGCAGCTCTTGAAGGAACGCCGTTGCTTCAGCCTGAAAACCAAGACGAATAAATAGGACAAAGAGAATTGCAATAGATATGTACACGCTACCCAATAAATTAAGAGTTTTTGCACTAGTTTTTATGGTTTTAGGAGCTATAGGAATTGTTGCTGGTTTTTTGTCTGCACCATCGACGACCCAAGAAGTTGCCGCAATGATGGCCGACGCACATCACGGCGAAGAACACGCCGCTGACGGTCACGCCGTCGAAGGACATCACGGCGAAGAACACGCTGCTGACGGTCATGCCGCCGAAGGACATCACGGAGAAGAACACGCCACCGAAGGACACGCAAATGCAGGTCATGGGGCTGAAGGTCATGAGATGTCAACTCATGAGCAAAACCACGAAGGAGAGATGCATATGACAGAGGGACATCACGCGGAAGGGGCAGGACATGAATCAGGCCATGCTGCTGCCGATCCTCATCAAGAACACCTCGAGCACGTGTTGCATCAAATGCAAAATCGTCCGTGGTCAGCACTTTATGTGGCTTCGTTTTTCTTTTTTATGATTGCACTAGGTGCTTTGGCCTTTTATGCAATTCAGTATGCGGCTCAGGCGGGTTGGTCTCCGATTTTATTTCGAGTAATGGAAGGGATTACAGGTTATCTACCTGTGGCTTCGGTCTTTATTCTGATTTTATTGTTGGCGTCAGCATTCCATCTGAATCACATATTCCACTGGATGGATCCAGAGCTTGTCAATCCAGAAAGTCCTCATTACGACAAAATTATTGACGGTAAAAGTGGATACTTAAACGTTCCGTTTTTCATCATTCGCGCCTTGGTATTCTTATTGGGGTGGAATGCATACCGTTGGGTGTCTCGAAAGAATTCAATCGCTGATGATACGGCAGAGGACCAAAGCTTTTTCAAGAAAAATTTCAAACTTTCGGCAGGATTTTTAGTATTCTTTATTGTTACTGAATCAATCATGTCTTGGGATTGGATCATGAGTTTTGATCCCCACTGGTTCAGTACTCTTTTTGGTTGGTACGTATTTGCCGGAATGATGGTTTGTGCGATTACTGTGATTGCTTTAGTCACCATTTATCTAAAATCAAAGGGGTATCTAGAAGAAGTCAATGACAGTCACATTCATGACCTCGCAAAATTCATGTTTGGCTTTAGTATTTTTTGGACTTATCTGTGGTTCTCACAATTTATGCTGATCTGGTATGCTGATATCCCAGAAGAAGTCACCTACTTTGTGACCCGCATCGAACAGTACAAATTGCCCTTTTTCGGGATGATTGCCCTGAACTTCATTTTTCCATTATTGTTACTTATGAATAGTGACTATAAACGGGTCAACTGGTTTGTTGTGATGACAGGAATAGTTATCCTATCTGGGCATTATTTAGATGTATTCAACATGGTGATGCCTGCGACTGTAGGAGAAAGTTGGACTATTGGTGTACCCGAATTGGGGGCCGTTATGTTCTTCTTTGGTCTGTTTGTCTATGTAGTATTTAGCACTTTAACCAAAGCACCATTAGTGCCAAAGAATAATCCATTTATTAAGGAGAGTAAGCATTTTCATTATTAATTAAACGTATAAAGTAGAGATACGATGACCGCATTTTTAGTAGTATTAGTAGTTGTTCTTTTTGGCGTCGCCCTATGGCAAATGGGTAAGATTTTTGAGTTATCCAAGCCGAAATCCGATACTGAAGACGAAATTGCAAATGACCAGGATAATCGAATCAATGGAAAATTGATGCTGATGTTCGTCGGGTTCATTTACTTGTTGGCCTTTATTTCGCATTACAAGTGGAGTAAGGTCTTTTTACCTCAAGCAGCTTCTGAACACGGGGTGGACATCGATCAGTTGTGGTTAATTTCTATGGTTCTGATTTTTATTGTCGGAATCATTACCCAGTGGTTATTGCATTATTTTGCCTTTAAATACCACGGTCGTAAAGGCCAAAAGGCCACATTTTTTGCCGATAACGACAAGCTAGAATTTATTTGGACCGTTATTCCGGTTATTGTATTAGCCGGGTTAATCATTTACGGATTGTTCACATGGTCCGATATTATGAATGTCGAGCCCGATGAAGACCCCATGGTTATAGAACTTTATGCCTATCAATTTGATTGGCGTGCACGCTACAGTGGCGCGGATAATGTACTGGGTGATGCCAACGTACGACTCATTGAAGGCGCAAATGTCTTGGGAGTTGATACGGCCGATCCTAACAGTCAAGACGATGTTGTCGTTTCGGAGTTACACCTTCCTGTGGGTCAAAAAGTATTATTTAAAATGCGATCTCAAGATGTTTTGCACTCGGCCTACATGCCACATTTCCGAGCACAAATGAATTGTGTTCCAGGGATGGTCACGCAATTTGCCTTTACGCCAACCATGACTACTGACCAGATGAGACTCGATGATGAGATGGTCGCTAAAGTTAAAGACATCAATCGCATTAGACGTGAAAAGAGCAAAGAGCTTCAAGCTAAAGGAGAAGAAGCACTTGAGCCTTATGAATTTGATTACCTTCTTTTGTGTAACAAGATTTGTGGTAACAACCACTATAACATGCAGATGAAGATTATTGTTGAGACCCAGAAAGAGTATGAAGCTTGGCTTGCAGAGCAAGGATCTGTTGCCCAAACTTTAGTTCAGTAATTAAACATTAAGATTAAGATATGTCAGTACAAGCACATGATTTAGCAGTTGACCAGCACGAGGATCACGGACATCATCACAAGGAGACTTTTGTCACCAAATACATCTTTAGTCAAGATCATAAAATGATCTCGAAACAATACTTGATTACAGGTTTGTTTATGGGAATCATTGGAATCGGGATGTCATTAATTTTTAGAATGCAATTGGCCTGGCCTGACAAACAATTTCCGATTTACGAAGTATTACTCGGTAAATGGGGATTAGATGGAGTGATGGATCCAAGCGTTTATTTGGCTTTGGTGACCATTCACGGGACAATTATGGTATTTTTTGTACTTACGGCAGGGCTGAGTGGTACCTTTAGTAATCTTTTGATTCCTCTCCAAATCGGTGCACGAGATATGGCCTCAGGCTTTTTAAATATGGTCTCGTATTGGCTGTTTTTCTTGTCGAGTTTGATTATGGTTATGTCCTTGTTTGTAGAGGCAGGACCAGCGTCGGCGGGATGGACCATCTATCCGCCACTTAGTGCGTTGCCTCAAGCGATTCCTGGCTCTGGGGCAGGGATGACACTCTGGCTGGTATCTATGGCGATATTTATCGCTTCATCATTACTGGGGTCTTTGAATTACATTGTTACCGTAATCAACCTGCGTACCAAAGGGATGTCCATGACGCGTCTGCCACTGACTATTTGGGCCTTTTTTGTGACAGCAATCATCGGGGTGGTATCCTTTCCAGTGTTACTTTCTGCCGCATTGATGCTGATCATGGACCGAAGCTTAGGCACCTCGTTCTTTTTGAGTGATATTTACATAGCGGGTGAAGTCCTTCACCACCAAGGGGGGTCCCCTGTACTTTACGAACACTTGTTCTGGTTTTTAGGACACCCTGAGGTTTATATTGTATTATTGCCGGCACTTGGGATTACCTCTGAGGTCATTGCGACCAATGCGCGTAAACCAATTTTTGGGTACCGTGCCATGGTGGCCTCAATTATTGCCATTGCGTTTTTATCGACCATTGTATGGGGGCACCATATGTTTGTCTCGGGAATGAACCCATTCTTGGGATCGGTATTTACCTTTACCACTCTACTTATTGCGATCCCCTCTGCAGTGAAGGCATTTAATTATATCACCACCTTGTGGAAAGGAAATTTACAGATGAATCCGGCAATGCTCTTTTCCATTGGATTGGTATCGACATTCATTACGGGAGGACTTACAGGAATAATTCTTGGGGATAGTGCTTTGGACATTAATGTACACGATACTTATTTTGTTGTGGCACACTTCCACTTGGTAATGGGAATTTCGGCACTGTACGGATTATTTGCGGGGGTTTATCATTGGTTCCCAAAAATGTTTGAAGGCCGGATGATGAATAAAAATCTCGGATATGTTCATTTTTGGGTGACTGCCATTGGCGCCTACGGGGTATTTTTCCCTATGCACTTTATCGGAATGGCCGGGTTGCCACGTCGCTATTACACGAATACTGCTTTTCCATACTTTGATGATCTGGCCGATGTAAATGTGATTATCACTGTATTTGCCTTTATCGCAGCTGCGGCTCAATTGGTATTTTTGTACAACTTTATTTCTTCAATGTTCTTTGGAAAAGTTGGACCCAAAAACCCATGGAAATCAAATACACTCGAGTGGACTGCTGAGGTTAAGCACATTCACGGAAATTGGGATGGCCCCATCCCATCGGTCTATCGTTGGGCTTATGATTATAGTAAGCGTAATGAGGACGATAGTGATTATGTGATTCCAGGTCAGGATTTCGCCCCTCAAGACGTTCCACTACAGGAAAATGAAGAAGAAATGAATCATTAGTGATTCTTAAGATTCACTCGTGTACAAACAACCTTAAAGATGACCCCTACACGCAGTAGGGGTTTTTTTATGGCATACCCTGAGTTACACTTTGTATATTTGTTTACATGAATGAGCATCTCGATCCTACGGATAACAACTTAAGCCCTCAAGAACTCGATATTGAAAAGAAGTTGAGGCCCCTGAGTTTCGATGATTTTACAGGCCAGGACCAAGCTTTGGAAAATTTAAAGATTTTTGTTGCTGCCGCAAATCAGCGTGAGGAGGCTTTGGATCATACACTGTTTCACGGCCCTCCAGGGCTTGGTAAAACAACACTTGCCCATATCCTGGCCGGTGAGCTTGAGGTCGGAATTAAAGTCACCTCAGGTCCCGTATTGGATAAGCCAGGGGATTTGGCCGGTTTACTGACGAATCTCGAAGAGCGCGATGTTCTATTTATTGATGAAATACATCGCTTGAGTCCGATTATTGAGGAGTATTTGTACAGTGCGATGGAGGATTATAAGATCGACATCATGATCGAATCAGGACCTAATGCGCGCACCGTCCAAATCACTTTAAATCCGTTTACTCTTGTCGGTGCGACCACCCGCTCTGGGTTACTCACCGCGCCCATGCGGGCCCGTTTTGGCATTTCTTCCCGCTTGGAGTATTACAGTACCGAATTGCTGACCACAATAGTGCAACGAAGTGCCGGTATTTTAAAAGTGGGCATAAGCATGGAGGCTGCCATAGAGATCGCCGGGCGTAGTCGCGGGACTCCTCGAATCGCCAACGCACTGCTCAGACGGGTCCGTGATTTTGCACAAATAAAAGGGGACGGTCATATTGATATTGCCATTGCAAAATTTGCCTTGAAGCAACTCAATGTTGATGCCTACGGATTAGATGATATGGACAATAAAATCCTGACGACAATCATCGAAAAATTTAAGGGGGGTCCTGTCGGGATCACGACCTTAGCTACCGCTGTTTCTGAAAGCGCCGAAACGATTGAAGAAGTTTACGAGCCATTTTTAATCCAACAGGGATTTATCGTGCGCACTCCGCGCGGTCGAGCCGTAACTGAGTTTGCCTATCGTCATTTAGGAATCAATAAACCTACGGACCAACAAGGTTTGTTTGGTGCATAAAGCCATGTCAATTTATCCCTAATGGACCGCACTCAGCAATATGCCCAATTAATTAAGGCCGAGGCGAAGCGTCTAGGCTTTTTATCTTGTGGCATCAGTAAGGCTGATTTTTTAGAGCATGAGGCTCCGCGCCTCGAGCAGTGGCTCCTTGGCGGGTATCACGGTTCAATGTCATACATGGAAAATCACTTTGACAAACGTCTCGATCCACGAAAATTAGTTCCCGGGGCAAAATCAGTGGTCTCTCTCTTATACAATTACTTCCCGCAATCAACTCAAGAGTCTGGGAGTTATAAGATTGCAAAATACGCCTATGGTGAGGATTATCATTTTGTAGTTCGGGATAAATTAAAGGAGCTTATGGCGCACATCAATGAGGCGGTCGGGTCAGTTCAAGGACGCGTTTTTGTCGATTCTGCACCAGTTTTAGAAAAAGCTTGGGCCGTCAAAAGCGGTTTGGGTTGGCTGGGAAAAAACACTAATCTAATCAGTAAGCAAACGGGTTCTTTTTTCTTTTTGGCCGAACTTATCATTGATTTAGACTTACCACAAGACGGTCCAGTTACCGATCATTGTGGCCAGTGCACGGCGTGTATCGACGCATGCCCGACACAAGCAATCGTTGCGCCCTACGTCTTGGATGGGAGTAAATGTATCTCGCATTTAACCATTGAGCTCAAATCTGAAATTCCCTCAGATTTTTCAGGACACATGGACGATTGGATGTTTGGATGTGATGTCTGTCAAGACGTTTGTCCTTGGAATCGTTTCTCAAAACCACATAGTGAAACGAGATTTAAGCCCAAACCAGAACTGCTCAACAAGGATAAGACTCAATGGCGTGAATTAACTCAAGAGGTGTTTGGTCAATTATTTGACAAAAGTGCGGTTCAACGGACCAAATACGCGGGGCTAATGCGTAACATCAAATTCCTAGAAGATTAAATCCCGAAAATTTTTTCATATTCACAGGTCTGCTACCTTTGTAAGTATAGTTAGAGTATATGAGTAAGCAAAGTAAAAGAAGAGAGGCCCTTTTATACCACGCCAAACCACGTCCAGGTAAGGTCCAAGTAGTGCCGACTAAGAAATACGCTAGTCAGAGGGATCTGTCCTTAGCCTACTCACCCGGGGTTGCCGAACCTTGTTTGGAGATTGACAAATCGGTCAATAATGTCTACAAATACACCAACAAAGGAAATTTAGTCGCTGTAATTACCAACGGTACTGCCGTTCTAGGATTGGGCGATATTGGTCCTGAGGCCTCCAAGCCGGTCATGGAGGGAAAAGGTCTTCTGTTCAAAATATTCGCAGATATTGACGTATACGACATTGAGCTCGATGCGACTGATGTCGATAGTTTTGTGGAAACAGTAAAACACATGGCCCCGACCTTTGGGGGTATTAACTTAGAAGATATTAAAGCGCCCGAGGCCTTCGAAATTGAACGCCGACTCAAAGATGAATTGGATATTCCCGTAATGCACGATGATCAGCATGGGACTGCAATCATTTCTGCTGCAGCACTGCTCAATGCTTTGGAATTGGCAGAAAAACAAATTGACCAAGTGAAGATTGTAATCAGTGGTGCTGGGGCTGCCGCGATTTCTTGTACTCGTTTGTACAAATCATTTGGGGCAAAATCAGAAAATATAATCATGTGTGATAGTCGTGGTGTGATCCGAAGTGATCGCGCTGATTTGTCTGCTGAAAAATTAGAATTTGCCACGGATCGAAAAATTGATACACTGGCCCAAGCCATTGAAGGTGCGGATGTATTTGTGGGACTTTCAATTGCCGATATTATGACGCAAAAGATGGTCAAAACCATGGCAAAATCTCCCATTGTTTTTGCCATGGCCAACCCTGATCCCGAAATAAACTACGATTTGGCCATGCGCGCTCGAAAAGATATAATCATGGCGACAGGGCGAAGTGATCACCCAAATCAGGTCAATAATGTATTGGGCTTTCCTTTTATCTTTAGAGGAGCACTCGATGTTCGTGCCACCAAGATAAATGAGGCGATGAAAATGGCTGCGGTAAAAGCACTTGCGGATTTAGCTAAGGAGCCAGTGCCCGAGCAAGTCAATGTGGCCTATGGTGAGACAAAGCTGCAGTTTGGGCGTGATTATATTATTCCAAAACCATTCGATCCCCGACTCATAACGGCGGTACCACCTGCGGTAGCTAAGGCTGCTGTTGAGAGTGGTGTGGCCTTGGCCCCAATTAACGACTGGACGCGGTATGAAGACGAACTGCGTGAGCGCATGGGTAACGACCATAAATTGCTCAAACTGTTATACGATCGAGCTCGTGCCAATCCTAAACGTGTTGTTTTTGCAGAGGCCGATCATCTCGATGTGATCAAGGCGGCACAAATCGTTTACGAAGAGGGTCTGGCTATCCCAATTTTATTGGGACGCAAGGAGGTGATTTTAGAGCTCAAGCAAGAGATTGATTTTGATGAAGATGTGCTGATTATTGATCCTAAATGCGATGAGGAGCAAGAGCGACGTAATGCATATGCAGAGGAATTTTGGGCGCAACGTGAGCGCAAGGGTGTAACGCGATACGACGCGCGTCGATTAATGCGAGAGCGCAACTATTTTGGGGCCATGATGCTCAACCTAGGTGAAGCCGATGCCATGGTTTCGGGCTATGCACGTTCTTACCCATCGGCTTTGAGACCGATACTAGAGACTGTGGGTAAATTTGATGGGGTGAACAAAGTTGCCGCGACGAATTTAATGCTGACCCCAAAAGGGCCAATTTTTATTTCTGATACCTCAGTAAATATCGACCCCAGTGCTCAAGAACTGGCCAATATTGCACAAATGACGAATCATACTGTCAAAATGTTTGGGCTGAATCCTGTAATCGCCATGATTTCTTATGCGAACTTTGGTTCATCTGACGACCCGCACGCTCTTAAGGTCCAACAGGCTGTGGATATGTTGCACGAATCAAATCCTGATATGATCCTAGATGGAGAGTTACAGGTTGATTTTGCTTTGAACAGTGATATGCTAAAAGATAAGTTCCCGTTTTCCAAATTAGCCGGAAAAAAGGTCAATGCGCTTATTTTTCCAAATCTTGATGCCGCAAATAGTAATTACAAAATGCTCAAAGAGCAAAAAGACGTCGATTCTATTGGTCCGATTATGTTAGGCATGAGATTACCGGTTCATATTTTCCAACTCGGTGCGAGCGTTGAAGAAATGGTTAATATGACCGCTATCGCCGTAATGGATGCACAACAAAAAGAAAAACGAGAGCAGGCCAAAGCGGACGATTAATCAGAGTAAACACCTAATTTTTCTGGGGTTCTCCAATTATTTAAGCCAATAATTTATGCTATATTTGAGTCTTTAACCCGGCGCGAATTATGATTGCTCAAGTACAAGGAAGACTCATCGAAAAAAATCCTACTGATGTAGTAGTTGATTGCCAAGGTGTGGGTTATTTTTTGAATATTTCACTGTACACCTATTCTCAACTTTCCGATGAAGAAAATATCCGTCTGTACACTCAATTATTGGTTCGCGAAGACGCCATGACACTGTACGGGTTTTCGACTAAAGAGGAGCGTACGGTATTTAATCTTCTTTTGTCCGTGTCGGGTATTGGGGCAAGTACAGCAAGAACTATGTTATCTTCTTTAAATCCTGTCCAGGTAAGGGATGCAATTGTCTCTGAAGATATCGCTATGATCCAAGGAGTCAAAGGAATCGGGGCCAAAACAGCCCAGCGTGTAATTTTGGATTTGAAAGATAAAATCATCAAGCTTTACGGGGACGAAACTTCTGAGGTTACCTCAAGCAATACCAACAGAAATGAAGCGTTATCTGCTTTAGAAACTTTAGGATTTTCTCGTAAAATTGCAGAGAAGGCATGTGATGCCGTTTTAAACGAATCACCTTCCGCATCTGTGGAGGATATCATTAAATTGGCATTTAAATATTTATAACGTTTGGGGATTCAATTACTTAAAGAATTGAGATTTTTTATGCCCGGAGTTCTACTCTGTGTGCTATTACTGACCAATACTGCAATAAGCGCCCAAGAAGACACCTTGGCGACAGGTTCAGTAATGGGACGTCTCGATTTGCCCGATCCCAACAGTATTGAAAATATGTACAGTTACGATCCCATAACGGATCGTTATATTTTAAGCCGAATGCTCGGTGATTTCGACATCTCCTATCCAGTAATTCTAACACCCCAGGAGTATGAAGAGCGGGTGCGTAATGAGCAGATTAAATCCTATTTCAAAGAAAAAATAGATGCGGCTGATGGCCGAAAGGAAGGAGCCGAGGAAGCCCAAAGGAATTTGCTCCCAACATTTTATGTGAATTCGAATTTTTTCGAATCGGTATTTGGAGGTAATACAATCGAAATTATCCCTCAAGGCTCTGTTGAGATGGATTTAGGATTGCTTTACACCAAACAAGATAACCCTCAATTTTCACCAAGGAACCGAAGTAATTTATCTTTTGACTTTGATCAGCGCATTAGCCTGAGCTTACTCGGTAAAATTGGCGAGCGCCTTCAAATAACCGCTAATTACGATACTCAGTCTACCTTTGATTTTCAAAACTCAATAAAACTCGAGTATACGCCAACTGAAGATGACATCATTCGAAAAATAGAAGTGGGTAACGTCAGTATGCCCCTCAATAGCAGTTTGATCCAAGGCGCACAAAGTCTATTTGGGGTTAAGACGCAGCTCCAGTTTGGGCGAACAACCATCACGGGAGTGTTCTCGGAACAGCGCTCTGAGACGCGATCAGTTGTTGCCGAGGGGGGTGCAACGGTGACCGATTTTGAGCTATTCGCCTTGGATTATGATGAAAATCGTCACTTTTTCTTAGCCCATTATTTTAGAGATAGCTACGATCGTGTATTGAAAAATTATCCATTTATCAATTCAAATGTCCAGATAACACGTGCCGAGGTCTGGATCACTAACCGCAACAATACTACAAACGATGTTCGCAATATCATTGCCGTACAGGATATTGGAGAGTCCAAAAGCGACAATATTGGTTTGAATGCGGTCCCGGGAGGATTTATAAACACGCCTGGCTCTGCGTTTCCAGATAACCAAAACAATGATTTTAATCCCTTTGGGATTGATAACCCAGGGATTCAAAGTATTTTATCACCTGCCATACGCGATGTGGCTACCGCCTCAGGTGGTTTTGGTGGTGTTGGCGTCAGTGATGGTATTGACTATGTGAGTTTAGAAAATGCCCGTAAACTCCAACCCAATGAATACAATCTTAATCGACAATTAGGATACATCTCACTTAATCAGCGTCTGAATAATGACGAAGTACTCGCCGTTGCCTTTCAATACACAGTCAATGGTAAGGTTTATCAAGTCGGTGAATTTTCAACAGATGGGGTTCAAGCAACAGGCCAAGTAGGCCAAACCTCGGGGGGTGATCCGGGAGGTGGAGATCCAGGAGGAGACCCTGGTTCTGGAGACCCAGGAACAATTCAAGCTATTCCGCAAAACCTAGTGGTGAAATTGCTCAAGAGTAATATTACCAATGTTCAAGAACCGGTTTGGGATTTGATGATGAAAAATATTTATCCCATCGGGGCGTATCAGCTTGAGCAAGAGGATTTCAGGATGAATATTCTTTACCTAGACCCGAGTCCACTGAACTACATTAAGCCAGTCGCGGGGACTGAATTTCCTGAACCAGATTTCTCAGATGTCAATGCTGTAGATTTAAATGATGCCACGCTGTTGCGCGTATTCAATTTGGATCGTTTGAATTACAACAATGATCCACAGCAAGGCGGAGACGGGTTTTTTGACTTTTATCCAGGGATTACTGTAGACCGTCAAAATGGGGCTATTATTTTTACAAGCGTCGAGCCGTTTGGAGATTACCTTTTTGATAAACTGGCCACGGAGGGATCAGAATACTATGACGTGCCAGAAACCTACAACGCAAACCAGGAGAAATACGTCTTTCGATCCCTGTATCGAACCACCAAAATCCAAGCCGAACAGCAAGAGAGTCAAAAAAATAAATTTCAGCTTAAAGGGACGTACAAATCTACCGGGAGCGATGGCATCCCTATCGGAGCCTTTAATATACCACAAGGATCGGTCACGGTAACTGCAGGAGGGAGAACCCTGGTGGAAGGTGTAGATTACACCGTTAACTATCAATTAGGACGGGTTCAGATTTTAGATCCATCGTTACAAAATTCAAATACTCCAGTCAATATTAGCGTCGAAAATAACTCGATGTTTGGACAACAGACTAAGCGCTTGTCGGGAATTGATATACAACACAAATTCAGTGACGATTTCCAAATTGGGGGAACGTTATTAAATCTCAATGAACGCCCATTGACTCAGAAAGCGGCGTTCCAAAATGAGCCGATAAACAATACAATGTTTGGGGTCAATATGAACTACTCTACCGAGGTGCCATTTTTGACGCGTATGGTCAACAAATTACCCAACATTGACACGGATGTTCCATCACAAGTCTCAGTGCGTGGAGAATTTGCGTATTTATTGCCGGGGGCACCTAAGGTTTCTGATTTTGGGGGAAAAGCCACGGCCTACATTGATGACTTTGAGGCGGCTCAGACCGCTATAGATATTTCGGCTCCTTTGACCTGGTTTTTGTCCAGTGCACCAATCGGCCTTGGGGGGGCGTTAGAGAACAATAATTTGGAGGCAAACTACAATAGGGCAAAACTCAACTGGTATACCATAGACCCCATATTTTACAGTGCGCAAAGACCTGCTGGAGTCGGAGAACAAGATTTGTCTTCGCCATTCTCAAGGCGTCTGTTCCGCAATGAGATTTTTCCAGATCAAGATATTGTGCAAGGTCAGACCCAAGCCTTATTTAGTTTAGACCTAAACTTCAAGCCAACCGAGCGCGGCCCCTATAATTTCAACCCCGCAGCCACTGATAACACCTTACCCAATCCAGAAACCCGCTTTGCTGGTATTTCGAGACAACTCTCTACCACAGATTTTGAGCGATCCAATGTCGAGTACATTCAGTTCTGGTTGATGGATCCTTTTATCTACGAAGAATACGCGACCAATCAAGGAGGAAAATTAGTATTTAATTTAGGAAATATCTCCGAGGATGTACTCAAAGATGGGCGTAAACAATACGAAAATGGGCTTCCCGAAGACGGGTCAGCATTCAATACAATCCAAACGAATTACGGACGCGTACCGAGCAACCAATCCTTAGTATACACCTTTAGCAGTACAGGTCCTGATCGCGAGAATCAGGATGTTGGACTCGATGGGTTAAGTGATGCCGATGAGGCAGCATTTTATCCAAATTTTGCGGGTCAATTGGATCCGGCTCGAGACAACTACGAATATTTTTTACAAGCTGAAGGATCGTTGCTTGAGCGCTACGATTACTACAACGGAACCCAGGGAAATAGCCCAGAGACCTTGAGCAACACAAATCGAGGATCCACGGCGCAACCAGACGTAGAGGACATTAACCGGGATAACACCATGAATACCGTGGACAGTTATTTTGAATACGCTATTGATATTCGTCCGGGGATGAATTTGGAGTCCCCCTATGTCACAGACATAAAAGAAATTACCGTACCAACTCCAGCCAATCAGGACTTACCGGTGCGTTGGATCCAATTTAGAATTCCATTAAGCGAATATACCGAGGCGGTCAATGGCATTGCTGATTTCCGCTCTATTCGATTTATGCGCATGTTCCTCACCGGCTTCTCTCAGGAGACCATATTACGTTTTGGAACCATGGAACTTTATCGCGGAGACTATCGACGTTATACAGAGTCCCTCGATGTGGACAACAGTCCTAATGAGTTGGATAATACAACCTTCGAAAATGAAGCTGTTGGGGTAATACAAAACAGTAATTACGTGATTCCCCCAGGAGTATACAGGGAAGAGCTCAACAACAACAATAATATTATCCGTCAAGACGAGCAGTCTTTGGCGCTAAGGGTTTGTGAATTACAGTCAGAGGATGCGCGCGCGGTCTACAAAAATTTTAATGTAGATATGCGACAATACAAAAACCTTGAAATGTTCATCCACGCGGAGTCTCTGCCGGCTCCAGCCACCTTATTGGCCGATGGAGATCTGGCTGCATTTATCCGTTTAGGAAATGATCTCAATACAAGTTTTTACGAAATCGAAATGCCTCTGAATGTTTCTCCATATCTCGAACAGCCCACCGATGCCGACGCGTCGATTGTTTGGCCCGAGGAGAACCGTCTGAATCTACCATTGGCTTTACTGCAGAAGATCAAAACAAAGGTCTTGGCTGAAGGTGCGGCAGACCCCACCCAGGTGGTTTACTATGACCAGGCCGAATTAGACCCAAGTTTTATGGGCTCTTCAAACCCAATGCGAATCGGAATTAAGGGGAATCCAAGCTTCGGGAATGTACGGGTAATCATGGTGGGATTACGCAATAAAAACAACACCAATGTTTGCGGTGAAGTTTGGTTCAATGAATTGCGCATGAGTGAATTGGAAAATAAGGGGGGTTGGGCTGCTGTAGCCAATATGGATGCCAACATCGCTGACTTTGCCGATATCAGTGCCACTGGACGAACCAGCACCATTGGTTTTGGCTCTATTGAACAAGGTCCCAATCAACGAAGTTTAGAGGATTTACAACAATACGATATTGTAACTAATGTTAATCTGGGGCAATTATTGCCCAAGAAATGGGGCATTCAATTACCGTTCAATTATGGTATTCAGGAGGAGTTAATTACGCCCAAATACGATCCAGAATTTGATGACATCGTCTTGCAAGAACGATTAGACAATGCAGCAGATGCAGCCTCACGTGAGGCGATTGAAGAACAATCGATTAATTACACCAAGCGTCAGAGCATTAATTTTATTGGGGTACGCAAAAACCGATCACAAGAAAACGAGTCCACACCAATGCCTTATGATGTTGAGAATTTTACATTTTCTTATTCTTACAACGAAGAGGAGCATCATGACTTTGAGGTAGAGTCGGCCAAGGATCAAAGTGTGCGTTTGGGAGGAACATACGACTACAGCTTTAGTAATAAACCCATAGAGCCCTTCAAGAAAAACGACAGTCTATTTATGGGTCGCTATTGGAAGTGGCTTAAAGATTTTAATTTTAATCCCTTACCCAGCAACATATCGGTAAGCAGTAATATCATTCGAAATTTCAATCAGCAAAAATTCCGAGAATTGAATTTGTTGCCGGATCAAATTGGACTACCCACTTTGTATCAGCGAAATTTCATGTTTGACTGGCAGTATACGATTAACTATAACCTAACTAATTCGTTGCGTTTTAACTTTAATGCGGCAAACAATCGAATTGTCAATAATTATATCGATGGGGGCTTGGTGGATAATTCGATTGAGATTTGGGATGGCTTCTTTGAAATCGGAGACCCCAACCAGCACGTTCAATCGCTTCAGTTGAATTACGACTTGCCGACCTCCAAATTTCCGTTTTTAAAATGGATCAGGGCGACTTATTCCTACCAAGGAGATTACCAATGGCAAGACGGGAGTGATTTATTTAGTAATGTCGAAGTTCCCTCTGATAATGGTCCTTCGGTGTTCTACGATTTAGGAAATTCCGTTCAAAATGCCAGTACTCATCGAATTAATTCTAATCTGGATTTGACCTCATTGTACCGATACATCGGGCTCAAAAAGCTGACTGGTTCGGAGTCGGGAGGAGATGAAGGTCGCGAAAGCAACTCCCTGTTGGGCGGCGGCGGCAAAGAAGGAAAAGGTGGGGGGCTCAATAAGCGTGACCAAATTATGGCCATGCGCAATGGAGGTGGACGGACAGCAGCGCCGAAACGTAAACTCTCACCAGGACAGAAAGTCATTAATTCATTAATTGGATTAGCGACTTCGGTCAAAAAGGCCCAGGTCAATTACCTTGAGAATAACGGAATATTCTTACCAGGGTATTTGCCTTCGGTAGGTTTTGGTGGGTCATTGAGACCCACGACGGGCTTCGTCTTTGGATCTCAGGCAGAGGTCCGCGATTTGGCAGCGCGCAAGGGTTGGTTGACTATTTTCCCTGAATTCAACCAACAGTACACCGAAGTTGAAAGTCGACAGCTAGACATGCAGGTGAATACAGAGCTGTTAAAAGATCTAAAAATTGACTTCAATGCCTCGCGCTTGTACTCTGAAAACTTTGCAGAAAATTATATAATCGAGGACGGGCTCTATCGATCGTTAACACCAAATACGTTTGGAAACTTTAATATCTCAACAGTGCTCATAAATACGGCCTTTAGTAAAAGTGATGAGATCGGTTCAGAAGTCTTTGAAACGTTTAAAAATAATCGTCTGACCATTGCGCAGCGTTTGGCCGAGCGATTCTATGGATCGTCGACTTATCCTGTGGACGAAGAGGGTTACCCCGAAGGATTTGGTAAAAACAGCCAACAAGTGCTTTTGCCTGCTTTTGTTTCAGCTTATCGCGGGAGCGACGCAGCCAAGGAACGATCAGGTATTTTCAGAGATATCCCATTGCCCAATTGGGATCTAAAGTATACCGGCTTCATGAAATTGGATTGGTTTAAAAAACGATTTAAACGATTTTCGATACAGCATGGATATCGTGCCGCCTATACTTTGAATCAATTCCAAACTAATTTAGACTTCAACCGGCAGAATCCGGCAGAATTAGATCAGGCAGGGAATTTTAAACCAGAAATAGTCCTGAATAATGTTAATTTAACCGAGCAATTCTCTCCCTTGATCAAGGTCGATTTTGAAATGATGAATTCGGTCAAAATTCTAGCTGAAGTTCGAAGAGATCGGGCCCTTTCTTTGAGTTTTGCGAATAACTTAATGACCGAAATTCAGGGTCAAGAATATATTCTCGGTCTGGGATATCGGATTAAAGATTTACGTATTGGAACTAATTTTGGAGGTAACAAATCAGTCATGAAAAGTGATCTTAACTTCAAGTTAGATGTTTCAGTTCGAGACAATAAAACCATCATCCGCTACTTGGACGTTGATAATAATCAAACCACCGCAGGACAAACAATTTATGGATTGCAATTCTCGACAGATTATGCCTTGACCAAAAATTTGACCGCTCTATTCTTCTATGATCATACATTCTCAGAATATGCTATAAGTACGGCATTTCCGCAAACAACGATTAGAAGTGGCTTCACATTACGCTATAATTTTGGAAACTAATACCATTTAAACTAATACATTAATTACTGTTTTATGAATATACCAGCTGAACTTAAATATACCAAGGACCATGAGTGGGTTTCTGTATCTGGTGACATTGCCACTGTGGGGATTACTGATTTTGCTCAAGGCGAACTCGGAGATATCGTCTATGTCGAAGTAGAGACATTGGATGAAACTCTCGAGATGGAGGAAGTATTCGGTACTGTAGAGGCGGTCAAAACCGTTTCGGATCTCTTTTTACCGCTATCGGGAGAGATCATCGAATTTAATGAGACACTTGAAGGAGAGCCAGAACTTGTAAATTCTGACCCTTATGGCGCTGGTTGGATGATTAAAATTAAGATTAGTGACCCGGCACAACTTGAGGAATTGATGTCTTCGGAAGATTATGCGGCACTTCTCGGGGGGTAAATCACGGTTATGGCTTGCTGTACTCGCCCAGGTAATAGCCACAGTAGCCATGCTTTGGCCATTTCAAGATTTCCCTGAGGTAGCCGTGCCCATGCTGGACAAGTGGGCGCATTTTGTCGTTTTTGGGACGCTTTATTTTTTATGGGCCGACGCGATCAGCAAAACGAAGATTGAAATCACGATGATTTTTAGGCTTGCCATCGCGCTTTTGCTTTATGGCATTATTATTGAACTCATTCAGCATTATTGGTATGTCTCTCGCACGGGTGATACACTCGATGTTCTCGCAAATGCCATTGGTATAGTACTCGGATTATTTGCAAAAAAACTCAAGCAGAGAATTTACTTTTAAAAAGGGCAAACAAGGTTTTTGAAACCCTATTTTTTTATCTATTTTAGCAACGCTATAATTACTTCAGTATGGAACCGAAAAAAAATCCTAAAGCAGATCTAAACCAATGGAGCGGTATTTATCTGCTCTCCGGCTTGGTTTTTATGCTCTTCGTGGCATGGCAAGCTGTCGAGTGGAAAACGTATGATCGCGATAATTTGGGGCGAGATATGCTCGATGTAGGAGACGATCTCCTTGAAGATGTGCCTGTTACTCAAATATTAACGCCACCGCCACCACCGCCACCACCGCCACCAGCCCCTGAGGTTATTGAGGTGGTTGAAGATGATGAAGAAGTTGAAGAAACGATTATTGAGTCTACCGAGACCGACGCTGAAGAAGTTATAGAGATTGAAGAAATTGAGGAGGTTGAGGAAGAAATTGATGATGTTCCATTCGCGGTAATTGAGAACGTGCCAGTCTTCCCAGGTTGTGAGCGTGCCGGAGACAATAATGCCAAGAAGGCATGTATGTCTCAGAAGGTGCAGAAATTTGTACAACGTAAGTTTGACACAGACCTTGCAAATGATTTAGGACTCGAGGGGCGTCAAAGAATCTCGGTTCAATTCAAAATTGATAAAAAGGGCAATGTGGTTGACGTTCGAGCACGTGCACCGCACCCGAGATTAGAACAAGAGGCGATTGACGTGGTAAAAGCCCTGCCTAAAATGACTCCTGGTAAACAGCGTGGTCAACCAGTAGGGGTTCTTTACGCATTACCGATCTTGTTCCAAGTAGAAAATTAATCGGTTAACATAGATTGCATCATCGCCTCCATATGACTCATGGGGGCGTTTGTGTTTAACAACTAAAACGAAATTTTATATTGATGAGGACATTCATGGACGTATCAAAACCTTTCGTCCTATGCTGCGCATATCTTTGGCTCTATACCGCGCAGGTATTGGGTCAAGAGTGGAACGATCCACTTTTGCAGTATCCGAGGTTTGAGGCCTGTGATACTCAAAACACGATAGAATTACCTCGTTGCTTTACCGAGCAAATAAATCTACTGATTCAAGAAGCATCTGAAAACTTACCTGTTGAACCTTCATCTCAAGGAAAGGTTTCAGTACTTTTTGAGGTAGACAAAAACGGAGCGTTTCTCGTGCGCTATCTCGATAGTCCAACCGATGATTTGCGCGTATGGATCAATGATTTTTTTGAACAAATACCCCGTGTTGAGCCCGCTAGTTATAATGGCCGAACCATATACATGCAGTTTCGATTACATTTTTCAACCAGTAATTTAACTCAAATACAATGGACATTACAAGGACCTTCGAGTGATGTCACGGCATCTGACCGAGTAGATGCTGAGTCAAATAACAATTACATCCAAACTCTAACAATTAAGAGTTTTGCACGGGACCAGGCGCAAGAGTACCGCGAAGTGGTACAAGACCCATATCAGGGATCCGAGTACAGTAGTCAGGTACTGATTCCGCTATCACATCGGCGTTACGATGAATTTGAGATGGCCTTAAATCAAGTAGGCTCGAACAATCATACCGCACAAAAGCCATATCGGTTTTCTGAGATCAGGCCGTATTACGATCTTAAAGCCGCAGACAGTAGTCTTAAAAAACCACGTAAAACATGGTTCGGACGTAAGTGGTGGAATGAGCACATGGTGGCCTTTGCCGCAGAGGATTATTGGTTCACATTGGATCCAGGCTTAGATATTGAGACAGGTCGAGATGGTAATCTCGAGACTTATAACAATACGCGTTTAGTGCACCTGCAAGGGGGTCTAGGTAAAAAAATAAATATTAGTGCTGTCGTTTACGAAAGTCAAGGGCGTTTTGCTGAGTACTTTAATGCCTTTGCGGAATCTATAAAACCAGATGGAGGAAATCCAGCGATCATTCCTGGAATCGGTATCGCAAAAGAATTTAGAACAGACAGTTATGATTACCCTATCGCCACTGGGTATGTGTCTTATACCCCAAATAAGTTTTTTAATCTTCAATTTGGCCATGGAAAGCAATTTTTAGGGGATGGTTATCGCTCTTTGTTATTGAGTGATAATGCCAGCCCTTATCCTTACTTACAACTCAATACGACGGTCTGGAAGTTGAAATATACCAATACATGGATGTCCTTGCGAGATGTGCGTCCCGAGGTCACTGCTGATGGTTCATTTCGAACAAAGTATATGGCCAACCACTATTTGAGTTACAATGTAAGCCCACGACTTAACCTCGGATTTTTTGAAACAGTGGTTTGGGAAAATGACAATGATAGGGGCTTTGATCTGAATTATCTTAATCCTATTGTATTTTATCGCGCCATTGAGTTTTCCACGGGTTCACGTGGCGGAAATGCGCTCCTGGGCTTGACCTATAAATACAAGTGGAGTGATCGCTTTAATACTTATGGCCAGCTTTTAATCGATGAATTTTCTTCGTCCGATATCTTAGCCCGAGAGGGGAGTTACAAAAATAAAACCGCCTATCAGCTGGGGGCAAAATATTATGCCGCACTGGGGGTGCCCAATTTAAATGTACAGATTGAATATAATCGAGTTCGTCCTTTTACTTACAGTCATAATACAGTCGTGCTCAACTACGGACACAACAACCAATCAATGGCGCATACTCTTGGGACCAATTTTTCTGAATTTCTGGCGATTGCCCGATATCGTTATC
>CBFIFD010000009.1:0-71719 GCA_965661835.1 Flavobacteriaceae bacterium
GTAAAAGAAAGTGGATTTTATTTTGATACGGGCGGGCTTGAAAATCTGAATCGGCTCAAACTTTTTTAGCGTTTTTACTGCCAGTTTAACTGCCAGTTTACTGCCAGTTTTTGGCAATTTACTGCCAGTTTTATAATTTAGAGGACAAATTAATCGGAAGTGATTAAGTCTAAATTTTCTCTGCTGATTATCGGGAGCCCTAATAAAAAAGGGCCTTCATAAGAAGACCCTTGTTGTAGCGGGAACTGGACTCGAACCAGTGACCTTCGGGTTATGAGCCCGACGAGCTACCTACTGCTCTATCCCGCGATATAACGCAAAAATACGAACAAAAGGTGATACGTTGCAAGTATAAACAACTTTAATTCGAACAGAGCCAAACAATGTTTTGATTAACATTGGATAAAAAAAAAGCCGCTCGTTAGAGCGGCTTTTGCAATCATATCGATGTTTATGCTTCGTTTTGCTTGGCTACGGCTAGACCGTAAACAACCAATCCAAATCCAATTTTGTTAATCGCATCACCAATGTTGTAAACAACATCTAGGTTAAGACCACCGAAAATACCTTCATACCATCCTGGTGTTCCTGCCATGTAACCGATTGGGTAGATAGCCCATCCAACAAGAACGAACCAACATAACATTTTGTGAGCTGAAAGCGTTGCGCCACCAGCGGCTTCGGCAAGCTTTTTAGCAGAGCCCATCCAAATGTCATAGACAATTACGAAGTAAGCAATACCTGAAATTAGACCCCAAACTTGTGCATTTCCACGATCGATAGTCTCACCGAAGTATCCGGTAACGAGCATGATCACTGAGAGGAAAATCATTCGCCACATAAGCGATTTTTTTGCACCAGCAACTTTGAGGATTAAGTAAAATTCAACACACATCAGTGGTACTGTGAGTACCCAGTCTACATAACGGAAAAACGTTGGAGATTCTCCGAAAGAAGCCCAGTAATCACGCATATACCAATAGTGTACTGCGGCGATGAACGTAATCAAACCAGAAACGAGAATTGAAGTTCTCCATTTTCTGTCGAATCCATTCATCGAAAGGAAAAAGAAGGCAGAAGCTGCCATCATGGCCATACATCCAACAAAGAATGTAAAACCGACATAATCATCTGGCGCCATTTTGGCCGCCATGGTTAATGTAGTTAATAATGCTGTCATGGTTAATTAATTTGTTTAATAAAATTTGATTAAAGTTAAACATATTTTTTTGCCTGACAAATAAATTTTTGATTTTTCGTAAATTCGAGGCTATTAAATGAGGATGAATAAAAATTTTAACATAATTATTACAGCCTTTGTAATTTGGATATCACTATATACCAACGACCAAATTGAGCTTTTTGTCTCAGGTATTTTTGTTTTATCTCTAGGCCTAATTCATGGGTCAAACGACATTCATCTCCTGAAAGAACTATTGATTAAAACCACGGTCAAAAAGTGGAAATTAATCAGTCTCTACGTCGGCTTAGGAGCCCTTGTATTTGTCTTGGCATTTTACTGGAGGGTTCTCGGACTCATAGTGTTTATGCTGTTTAGCAGCTACCACTTTGGCGAACAGCACTTACATCATAGGCTGTCTCTGTCAACAATTAAAGTTTGGGATTTCACCCTTTATGGTTTGGTAATTTTCGCCATGCTTTTTAGCACCCATGAGCAGGATGTACAGTACCTCATTCTGCAAATGACAGACTGGGATATCACTGAATTATCCCTAGATAAATTGACAATTGTTTTAGCGGTCCTACTCTTATCGTCTTGGGTTATTCAATTCAAACGGTTCAAAAAAGACATTTTTGAGGAAATATTCTATTTACTCATGTTTTACGTGGTTTTTTACAACACAGAACTGCCTTTATCATTTGGCGTGTATTTTGTGATCTGGCACGCAATTCCCTCGATTAAAGATCAAATTCTTCTCGAAGGACAGGTCATGAACTTAAATTCTGCCCTGCGCTACTTAAAACAGAGCTACCTGTACTGGCTGGTTTCGGTTGTTGGGATTTTTATTTTATTTCAAGTCTATGAATATTTGGGTGATCGGTTATTCCCCATACTCTTTGCGGCACTGGTCGCCATAACCTTTCCACACATTGTACTGATTATGCAGCTCTTTTCAAAGGTTAACCCCACCTCAAAACCATAGCCAAAACCAATTTCACCAAATTAGATTTGCTCAATGGAACAACTCACCGCTTCCCAATCGAGCATCAGTGTCTCTAAGTCTGACTTCTTTTTCTCGTACTTTTTGTAAAAATCAGAATCTGTACTCAGTGATTCGTAATGCTCATTGAGTTCCTGATCCAATTGCTGAATTTCCGATTCCAGATTTTGAATGTTACGTTCAATCTTGCTCAACTTATTGGTCAGCGATTTTTTCTTTTTTTGTCGCTCATAACTAAGGCGCCCATGACTTTTCTTATTCTGATTTTCTGTGTCTTCGGACTTAGGTGTTCTTTTTTCTGCCTCCCGTAAATTACTCAGGTTTCGCTGTTCCAAGAAAAAATCAATATCTCCCAAATATTCCTTGAGTCGCCCGTCCTTAAATTCGTAAACTACCTGGGTCAAATCCTGAAGAAAATCTCTATCGTGCGATACTAAAATAAGGGTCCCTTGAAAACGCTTGAGCGCCTCTTTAAGTACATTTTTTGACTTAATATCAAGGTGATTTGTAGGCTCATCCATAACCAGTACATTCAGCGGCTGAAGCAGCAGCTTAGCTAGTGCCAGTCTATTTCGCTCTCCTCCTGAAAGTACGCGCACGTATTTATCTACCTCCTCACCACGAAACAAGAACGCCCCGAGTATATCCCTTACTTTTGGGCGTGTCTGTTGATCAGCCGCATCAATCATAGTCTCCTCAACAGTTTTACTTCCGTCGAGATACTCAGCCTGATTCTGCGCAAAATACCCGATATCGACGTTGTGGCCCAAGGTTAGTGAACCATCATAAGTAATGCTGTCGACCATGATTTTAGCTAGAGTAGATTTGCCTTGTCCGTTTTGACCAACAAAAGCAATTTTATCTCCTCGCGATAATCTCAGATTGATATTGGTTAAGACTTTCTTTTCACCATAATTTTTTCCAACATGTTCCAGAGTAAACACGACCTTCCCTGGGTTTCGTGAGACTGGAAAATCCAAACTCATCACTGTGTTGTCGTCTTCATCCACGTCAACAACATCCATACGATCTAATTTTTTGATCAAGGACTGAGCCATGGACGCTTTGGATGCCTTGGCTCGAAATTTTTCGATCAATCGTTGCGTTTGCTCAATTTGTTTTTGTTGATTTTTCTGAATCGATAACTGTTGCGTCCGTCGCTCCTCACGCGCAATCAAATATCGCGAATAAGGCAGCTTCATGTCGTACATTCTTCCGTTAGACAACTCAATGGTTCGATTAGTGACATGGTCCAAAAACATTTTATCATGACTAACCAAAACGACGGCGCCCGGATAACTATTGAGAAATTCTTCCAACCAAAGTATGGATTCGATATCTAGGTGGTTGGTCGGCTCATCAAGAAGTAAAATATCGTGTTGTTGTAACAGTAATTTGGCGAGTTCAATACGCATACGCCAACCGCCTGAAAAGGTATCGGTCATTTGATTAAAGTCGTCACGCTTAAATCCTAGGCCAAGTAATATGCGTTCGGTTTCCCCTTGATAGAGGTAGCCTCCATGAATTTCATATTGTGTTTGTGCCTCACTAAGCTCTTCAATAAGATCGCTATAGCTCTGACTTTCATAATCAGTCCTTTGGGCCAATGCCGTATTGATCTCTTCTAGTTTTTTCTCCAATCTCTTGATCAAATCAAAAGCCAAATAGGCTTCTTGGACCACAGTGCGTCCGTGTTCGAAGTCAATATCCTGACGCAGATACCCCACAGAAATTTCCTTGTCCATCGCAATCTGACCAGCATCGAAGTCTTGGACGCCTGCGAGAATCTTTAACAGAGTCGATTTACCGGCGCCATTTTTACCAATGAGCCCGGCACGGTCACCACCTTTTAGTTGAACGGTAATCCCCTCAAATAAAGGGGTTCCCTGAAAAGACACCGATACATTGTGAATGTTGAGCATTTGAGTAACAAAGGTAACATATGAATCGTGCAAAGATGCTTAAATTTGTCACGACAAAAAAAGAATATGAGTCTATTCAAAGGCACAAAATTATACAGTATTGTTACCGGAAGCTGTCCTGTATGTCACACGGGGGGCCTGTATCAGAGTAAAAAAGCATATCTACCTGCCAAAACTCTTTTGATGCACGAACATTGTCCGAATTGTAAGGTCAAGTTCAAAATTGAACCCTCCTTTTTCTATGGCGCCATGTATGTTAGTTATGCTGTCGGTGTTGCTTTTGCGATAGCCACCTTCATCATCGGTTACTTTTGGCTTTCCTTAGATCGTTTACAAACATTCATAGCCATCACCGGAATATTGATTTTGAGTCTTCCAATAATCCTTCGACTATCGCGCAATATTTGGATCAACCTATTCTTCAAATACGATAGATCTAAAGTCAAAAAAAACGACTGATAGAAACTTCCTCAGGCAATTCAGTATCGTCTAAGATGTAATTTGCTAACCATTGCCCCAAAAGAGGGGCCATGAGCAATCCTCTTGAGTTGAGCCCATTAAAAACATATAACTTATCTTCTAAAGATAAAGCTCCTAAGACAGGTTTTCGATCTTTGGTTCCTGGTCGTGTTCCAGTCCAACAATCAACTACTTTGTACGGATGCATCAAGAGCCGGTCTAAATCAGATTTTACACGTTCTAGGGAGTCTATCTGAGCATTGTTGTCCTTATCTCGAGCGTAAGTAGCGCCCACTTGATAACGATGCGCCCCTAGAGGAATCACAAAATGTTTAGATTTTACAACACGTGACATCTTCAATCCTGGGCATTCTATAATTAAATATTGACCTTTTTTTGCGTTAATCGGATTGCCTTGAGGCATTCCTGGCCAAAAATCTTGCTGGTGTCCTTGGGCCAAAATAACACCATGTGTATTATACCCCAATTGATTTATCGCCCCATACAGCTCAGTGCCTGAATGAAAACTCAGTGCAGCCTGAATGTATTGGCCGCGTTCTGTGAGCATTTGTCGATACTTATCGAGCAATAATTTTGGATCAAAACGCAAAAATTCATCAGACAGACCTAGGGCAAAGGGTGCATTAATTCCCGGGAATTCACTGCGATGATCTGCTGAAAGCGGACTTAAATATTGGGCCCAAAAGTCTTGCTCTCGACGCTTATTCCATAGGCGCGATTCATCAAGAGAATCAAAAACTCGAATTAAGCCCTTTGATGTAATCAAAGGCACACTTAATTCTTCTGACCAAGTACGATAATGAGATTTGGCCACAGGCCAAAATTCATCCCCCCGCCAAACTTTTGTGTAATAGCGAAGCACAGCTGGATGGATCGTTCCGCCAGCGATGGCAGTAGCCGTGTTTTGTGCTGAATCAATCACTAGGACTCGCTTACCACGTTGTATTAATTCTCGAGCTATGATTGCTCCAGCAATCCCGAATCCTAAGATGACAAAATCTACTTGCTTCATATAAAAAACCCCCCTGTTTTGGCAGGAGGGCTAAAGTTTTTTTACCGCGCTTTTAATAGTTCCAAAGATCAATTTCAATATTGCGGATTTGGTCTTTTATGCGATCGGACTCAAGTAGCTGCATCAGTGCATTATCACTGATATAATCCGCGACACCCCGATCACCCTGTACATTGTCATCTTTGTAAATCAAGGCATTGAACCTTCGTGAATTCAATAAATGATCAAATGAAATCGGTTGAGATGTGTTCTTTCGATTGAACGCTTTCGCCTCGTGAAGTATTTCACGAACTCCCGGATACCAAATCCAGAAGAGCTCAACTTTAGCATCTAAACCATCATCTGGAAAGGCCTTGGAGCGCGCTTCGTTAGCCACTGGACATAGGGCTAAGAGTCGATAACGCAATTCGCCTTGTCGTTTGTCAAGATACCATACACCGCGGATTCTCCATTCTTCAATATCTCCGGCATCAAGTGTAAATCGTCTGACATACTCTGCGTCAACACTTCCCACCGCGTTAAATTGCTCAATACCCAAGTCAGTGGTATCACTATACACGAGTGACCCTTCAATATCTCTTAAGGTTCGCTTTTCAGAAAAATAAGAGTCTGCATAAACCTCTGAAATATTACCGTTTTTAATATTCTTGACTAAAACATCATAAAGTGACCTGCGCTCTGAACCAATATTATTCGTATCGATTGGATAATAAAGCGGAAAGTTTACTCGCTCATCTAGATCTATGATTTCCCAAGTCGTTTTAGACCAAAGGATGTCTCGATCATCTACATAACCATAAGGCAGTGGATTATCATTATCATAGGTAATCTGAGCTTCTGTCTTTTGCCCGATTTCATCTGGAGTTTTTGCATTAAGAATATTGAGCTGAGCCTGCAAACTAGGACTGAGCAACATCAAAGCAAAACCAAGAAATACTTGTGTTAAACGCATGATCTGGGTTTAATTGGTTAATTCAATACAAACTGGAGAGATTTTCTTCAATTTGTACGAGGAGTTACCAACAAGGTTGGCGTTAATATCAAAAATCTGAACAGTCTCACCACGTCGTGCACGATTTAGTGTACTTTTAGCCTGACTGCTTAATTTGTTTCCTTGAACTTTCACGGTTGGTTGACCCGAGACTTTAAAACTAAATCCAGAAACCTTAAGTCCTAAATCAAAGTCAAAATCTTCTAAGGCGGCTCCTACACTGGCAATCTCTAAACCTTGACGCTGCATTCGAACACAGGCGCCATCACCGGTCTCACCGCGAATTGAACCAACAGGGCGTGGTATATCTTTAATGCGGAATTCTGCAGGAGTATTCACGCGCTGCCCGTCAGGTAATACCCCTGAGGCGTTAATCACTACTTTCGTTCCAGAACTCGGCTCAAAAGAGTATTTTGATCCTGACAACTTTTTCCATTTACCGTTCGAGGCTGAGGCCGTCACTTTATTATCGGGAATTCCAGGAATGGAGACCGTCATTGGGTTTTCTACACCGCGATATACAACGTTCATTTTGTCTGCAGCAATAACGGCAGAATTCGGTTTGGTAATGGTCGCGAATGAAACATCCACAGGAATTTCTACTTCTTTTCCGTCTTGTAAGAATATGAGATTCCCTTCTACTTTGTGGTCCCCAGCGGCACCGGCACTGATATTCAATTTAACTTTTCCACTCTCAATGGTATATTGATTTTCGTCTAATGGCTTTCCATCTAACGTCAATTCAACTCGGTTCGGTTTAGTATTCGGATCTTTACGCCCTAAGACAATACCTCCGTCAAAAGCCTCACCAGCGTAAAACGCAGATTTTGATTGTTCTAGTAGGGTGTTGTATTGAGTAAACGACATTGCCGCGTCTTGCTGACTCCCCAACATTCTTGACATTATCTCACTCTGGGTTGTTTTGACATCGGCCTGTATCTGACTCAACTTGGTTTTTGAAGCAATAAGAGGAAAGCCCTCAAATTGATAATTCAACCACGGCTTTTTAACATTGTCACTGCGTTGACGCACATCGGCTGTGGAGAACTTCTTTTCGACATCAGCAGCTATATTTGGATAATCCTCACCAATCAAATCCAAAACTCCTGTGCGGTAGGCGTCCATATTTGCGAGGAATTCTTGCCCAACAGGTGAAATATTCGCCCCATTAAATAAGGTTTGATCTAGAAAATCTGGCTTGTCTTGAACCTCGTAATTATCTTGTTCATCTGGCTTAATTGTCGCCATCATCTGTCCTTTGAGATCTTCGATAAACGAATTTAAGTTATTGGCCAATTCATTAATCTGATCTGCCTTTTCCTTTACTGCTGAATACTGCTCTGGTTGCTCTGTGGCCTTAGTCGCCAAATTTTCCATAAAGGCGGTATTTCGGGCCGTAGAGGCAGCATTTGCGTCAGTAAGGCGCTCGTCCATTACGCCAAAGGCCGTTAGTACCTCTTTTGACATATTCAGGGCAAGCATTGCGATGAATACCAGATACATTAGGTTAATCATCTTTTGTCTTGCGGATTGTTTTCCTCCTGCCATGCTAATTTTTTTTAATCCTTAATTATAATACAGTTAAAAAACAAATTATTTTTTATTCATTGCAGACAACATACCACCGTATACGCTGTTCAGGGAAGCTAAACTGTTTGCCATTTCTTCCATTTGCGCTTTGAGCTGTTCGGCATTTGCTGCGATGCTTTCGTTTAATTCACTTTGACGATTCACAGCATCCATCTGAACCTGATACATGCCATTGAGTGATTCCATTTGTGCCGCAGCGTTAGCGATTTGCTCACCGTATTTTTTGGTTGATTCAAGTGCATCAGCAGTAGGTGTCATACTCTGAGCAGCAGCGCCGAAAGAACGAATACTATCGCCTAAATTGCTCATGAGTTCGGAATCCAATTTCGCTTCACGTAGAATTCCATCGAGCTTTTTTGAAAGTAAGCCTTCCGGATCTTGATTTTTTGATTCTCCACCGTCAAGTTCTGGATAAACCAAAGACCAGTCTGGACCGTCGTCGACCTTCTCAAATGCAGAGATGGCGAAAATAATTGCCTCAGTAATCAATCCAACAGCAAGGAGAACACTTCCATTTAGGGGTCCTAATTCCCAGTGTAGAATTTTAAAAAGTGCTCCGAGGATTACAATCGATGCACCTAGACCGTAGGCCATGTTAAGGTTTTGGGGGGTCAATAAAGATTTTTTGTTTGATTTAGACTTTGCTGCCATGATAAATTAGAGTTTCGTTAAGTAAAACAGAATTAATGTGATTGAGATGAAGCACGGGGTTTAGCGCGCATCACCGAAATTGTTGTTAAGAATAATGTTAGTGCCCATGTAGTCTTGTACCGTTCTAAAACCGATGTAACTACGGGCAGAATCGGCATATTCGTAATCGCGTGTACTCACTTGGAGAAAATAAGCTACATCTTTCCAAGAGCCTCCACGCACTACTTTACGCTTATTGGCAGGGTCATTTACATTTGGATTCATCGTTGAGGAATATTCATACGATCCTGGATCATAGGACGAATCAATCCACTCACTGACGTTTCCTGACATATTATATAAATTGTAATCATTTGGTTCATAGGCATCGGCCTCAACTGTGTAGAGCGCCTGATCTGCTGCATAGTCTCCTCTAAGCGGCTTGAAATTCGCCATAAAGCAACCGCGATCATTTTTGGCGTAAGGTCCACCCCAAGGATAGGTAGCTGATTCTAAACCACCACGAGCGGCGTACTCCCATTCAGCTTCACTTGGCAGCCTAAATGTATTGACGTAAGGCTTACCTTTTGATTTTTGATAGGCGTTTTTGTACAAGGTTCTCCAAGCACAAAACGCTTTGGCTTGTTTCCAATTCACACCAACTACAGGATAATCGCCATAGGCTTCATGCCAAAAGTAATCATTGTGCATCGGCTCGTTGTATGAATAATTGAAGTCCTTGATCCAGACAGTGGTATCTGGATAAATATTAACGTCTTCTTTTATGATGAAATCTTTTCTTCGCTTGCCCTTGGCTCTTGCTGCAGCCTCAATATCCATGTAGGTATACTGGAAATTCAATTTACTGACATCGATGGTGCGTTGCCCATTGTATGCCTCCTCCGCTGGTATGTACATCGTGTCCATAACTTCGGAATAATATTCGTCGGGATACTCTCCAGGCTCCCAAATCAAGTCTACGTCGTTATTGATCTTGCGACCAGCATAATAATCATCTCCCATTCCGAAGTAATTATCGTAGTTATATTGTTCCCACGGAGTCATCTCCTGATTTTCTTGATCGACAAAGGCAAATTCTCCAATTCCGCCTTCTCCGGGTAAAGCGCCAACCTCATCTGCTAGGATGGCCAAACGCAATCGAACTGTTGAATCTTTTACCCAATCGACAAACTGACGGTACTCGGCATTGGTAATTTCTGTTTCATCCATGTAAAAAGAGCGCACCGTAACTGTTCTTGTCGGAGCATCGTTTACAGCGACAAAATCGTCGTCTGATTTACCCATTAAAAAAGAACCCCCGGGAACGAGTGTCATCCCATAAGGTTTTTCAGGGTACCATTTTTTGCCTTTTGCGCCAACTAATTCGCCGCGGTCTCGATTTGAGCTACAGCTCGCCAACAGGGCAGTTACCGCAAAAATTGCAAGAATCTTTTTCATAAATGATTCGGTTAAGAAATTACTCAGATTTAAGGGCGTAAACCTATCCATAAATTTTCAAAAAAGCAACACTTTTACTGAAAAACCCCTAAATCAAAAACACACATTTTATATTAAACTTTATTTCTCAAACGCGCTTTTAGCCAACGCTCAGGAATATTTTGATCGATCGCACTTAGATAATCGTCATGAGTGCATGGTAATAACGTATTACTTTTGGTTTTATTATTCATAGCCTCATTGATGGGTAATTCAATCCACCAACGATCGGTACGTTTGCTTTTTTTGAACACCAAAATCATATCATTAATCGGCACTGAGTATTGAGTAACGTTGTCGGGATTCATTAAATCTCCGTCACTAATTCTAAAGGATACCCCTTCGATAAAATACCATATTACTTGAGCAACTAAACTCGGAGCACTTTCAAATTTTTCAAAAGATTTGAGCTCATAAATACCAAAAGATTTAACTCCGTTACTGATTCCTGCATAACGCGATAATGCACAAATCTCTCGACTATCAAATCCATTTGGACTTTTGTGATAGCGAAAACTCATGGCGCTGCTTTTGACACACGCCATATCCATGGCGACTAATTGGGCTTGTCGCATTACTGGCTCTACCCGTGTAAGGTCCTCGATAAGATACCCTAATCGATATGCGTCAAAATGTAATTTATCCATCAGCGCTATCTCTTGAGGTGGGTTTAAATAAGATTGATATCCCAGCACACTATAGTTCATTAGGTTAAAGGGCTTATCAACTACCATTTTACCGACATAGGCCTTATTGGTCAGGGGTTTTTGATGATCCCCTAAATCAAAACGATGATCGATATTGACCACATTAATGAGGTCATGTACCTTATCAAATGCGCGATAATGAGCGTACAATAAATCCTGGCTTCCTCCCAAAACAATAGGCATAACGCCACTCAACAACAAATTGTGAATGACTTCTCGCACCGCAAAATCGGTATCACTGACCGTGCTTCCCGGCATGATATCTCCTAGATCGACCATAGACCACTGCCAATTACCCGGGTATAAGCTGTAAAATGCCATGCGAACTGAGTCAAATTCAATCGACTCTCCCATGAAATTCTCGTCTCTGCGGTGTTCAGGGATGCCTATAAGGGCAAATTTATAACTGGTAACTTCTGGAAATTCGGCGTCCTGTTGATACAATGCAAGTTCCTTTCCTAAAACCCCGGGAGGGAGGACTTCCCTGTGAGCACAAACCGCTTTAGATACCGGCCTAAGATATTCTTGCATTACTTTTTGGTCTTTGTTTTCTTGCGGCTTTTTGTCTTTTTACCACCCTTAGAAGCGAGCATTTCTTGGGCTTGTTCCAGAGTTATTTTATCTGCTTTGGTGGTTTTTGGCAATTCGATTTTAGTTGTTCCTTTAATGAGATTAAATCGACCCCAGCGCGCTTTTTCTAATCGAATACCTTCCTCTGGCCACGACATAATCAACTTGTCTTTCTCCTTTTGTTTTTTGTCTTCAATCAGCGTGACAATGTCGGCGTCGCTTAAGTTATCAAAGTCGTATTTCTTGTTGACATTGATAAACATATTATTCCATTTAATGAACGGACCAAAACGTCCTTTTCCCTTCTGCACAGGCAGGGCTTCGTAGACATAAATTGGTGCATCGGCTTTTTTCTTAGCCTCAATTAACTCATTGGCCACAGCCATGTCGACCGAAAGTGGGTCCATCCCACTAGGTAAGGAAATAAATTTTTTACCCCATCTTACATAAGGGCCGTAGCGACCATTGGCTACCTCAACATCCTCACCCTCGAATTCGCCGAGTGCTTTGGGGAGTTTAAATAAGTCAATAGCCTGATCAAAATCGATCAAATGCAATTGTTGGTCTGGCCTAAGACTCGCGAATTTCTTATCCGGGTCATCAGCAAGTCCCATCTGTGCAATAGGCCCGAATTTACCCAAACGCACCAATACGGTCTTACCAGACTCGGGATCTACACCCAATACACGTTCGCCGCTCTCTCGCTCGGCGTGTTCGTTGACTTGTTCAACATTGGGGTGAAACTTGCCGTAAAAGCTCTTAAGCATCTCACGCCACTGTTCTTCACCCTCGGCAATCTTATCGAAATCAGCTTCAACTTTGGCTGTAAAATTCAAATCAACAATATCAGAAAAATGAGCCACTAAAAAGTCTGTGACAATAAAGCCAATATCAGTTGGGACCAATTTACCCTTATCACTCCCTACCTGTTCGCTCAGTTCTTTTTGGGTGATTCGATTGTCCTGCAATGTCATCCATTGGTACCCACGAGGGCGTCCCTCAACGGTACCTTTCTCGACGTATTTTCGTTGAATGATGGTTGAAATTGTTGGCGCATAGGTCGAGGGACGACCAATACCTAATTCCTCAAGTTGCTTGACCAGTGAGGCCTCAGTAAAACGATACGGTGGACGAGTAAAGCGTTCGGTTGCCGTAATGACTTTATTAGTGAGCAACTGTCCCTCGGTCAGTGTTGGAAGCATCCCTTCTTGTTCCTCTTCATCAAAATCTGTTCCTTCTAAATAGACTTTTAAAAATCCATCGAAGGTCAAGATCTCACCATTGGCGATAAAATTCTGTTCTACAGGAGTTTTAGACTCAATATTTATTTTGACCTGAGTTCTCTCGAGTTTCGCCTCACTCATCTGAGAAGCAATGGTGCGCTTCCAAATCAATTCATATAGTCGCATCTGATCACGATCTCCCTCAATTTGAGCTCTACTCAGGTCAGTAGGACGAATCGCCTCATGCGCCTCTTGAGCACCTTTGGACTTCCCTTTATATTGACGCGGTTTGCTGTAGGCTGCACCGTAGTTTTTGGTAATCGCCTCCTCAGCAGCCTTACGCGCATCATTGGATAGATTTACGCTGTCGGTTCTCATGTAGGTAATCAACCCTGATTCGTACAAGCGTTGAGCCACAGTCATCGTCCGACTCACAGAAAAATATAATTTGCGCGCAGCCTCTTGTTGTAATGTAGAGGTGGTAAATGGCGGTGCCGGTGATTTTTTCGCAGGTTTTTTGTTGAGTTCCGAAATGGAATAACGCGCCTCTTTATTGGCCTCCAGAAACTCCATTGCGCTTTGAGCACTCTTTAAATTCTTAGCGAGTTTTGCTTTAAATTTGGCTCCATCCTGGGTCAGGAATTCGGCATCAATTCGATAAGAGGCTACAGGATTAAAAGCTTCGATTTCACGCTCACGGTCTACGATTAATCGAACGGCTACACTTTGAACCCGTCCGGCACTTAATCCTCCCTTTACTTTTTTCCACAATACAGGAGACAGTTCATAACCCACCAGACGATCCAAGACCCTCCGGGCTTGTTGCGCATTAACCAAGTTGTAGTCAATGCCCCTTGGATTCTCGATCGCTTTGAGAATGGCAGTTTTGGTTATTTCGTGAAAAACTATACGTTTGGTTTTGTCTTTGGGTAACTCCAAGGATTCGGATAAGTGCCAGGCAATGGCCTCTCCCTCACGATCCTCATCACTAGCGAGCCATACTATTTCAGCGTTCTTAGCCAAAGATTTCAAATCTTTAACCAAAGATTTTTTATCTTGTGAAACACTGTATTTAGGGCTAAAATCTCCCGTAACATCCACCCCCAATTCTTTGGAGGGTAAGTCTGCAATATGACCAAAACTAGAGGTAACCTTAAATTCTTTACCAAGGAATTTCTCTATGGTTTTGGCCTTAGCCGGAGACTCAACGATCACTAAATTCTTTGCCATATGCGCCTTTTTTTAGGTTTACAAAAGTAGACGAATTTTTTAATTCACTGTTCTGGCGACCCCTTTTAGAGGTGAATTGGAATTATTTAACCTAAAGGTTAAAGCAATTTTCTCGGTTCAAAAAAATAGTTTCACAGCTCGAAATTTGACTCTTTTAATTAAACAACAAGTAAGCACGGCCTCATAAAATGTTCTTAATTGACAGTTTTAAATACGCTGACATTTTGACAGATTATTGTATCTTTGACCTCAAAAATTATCAAGGCCTTTTTATTAAGGCAGATGTTTTAAGCGTCAAGAAATATGGAGAAAATAATTGATGAGCAACGCCAAGGTACTGCCCTAGAACGACCCATTCGAGCAGGAAACACCAAAAAACTTTTTATAGAAAGCTACGGGTGTCAAATGAATTTCAGTGACAGTGAAATCGTGGCTTCTATACTTGCTGATCAAGGTTACGATACCACCGATGACCTGAATCAAGCCGATTTGGTGCTGGTCAATACTTGTTCTATTCGTGATAAAGCGGAACAAACCGTTAGAAAACGACTCGAGACGTATAATGCCGTCAAAAAAACTAATCCAGCCATGAAAGTTGGGGTACTCGGATGTATGGCCGAGCGTCTAAAAAGTAAGTTTTTAGAAGAAGAAAAGATCGTCGATTTGGTGGTAGGGCCCGACGCGTACAAAGATTTGCCTAACCTATTAGACGAAGTTGATGCGGGCCGCGATGCGGTCAATGTGATTTTATCAAAAGATGAAACTTACGGTGATGTAGCTCCAGTAAGACTCGGAGGCAATGGTGTTACTGCTTTTGTGAGCATTACCCGAGGATGCGACAATATGTGCACGTTTTGTGTGGTTCCTTTTACAAGGGGTCGAGAACGCTCAAGAGATCCGCAAAGCATCATAGAAGAAATAAATGAACTTGGGGCAAAAGGCTACAAAGAAGTCACTCTTCTGGGACAAAACGTCGATAGTTATCTGTGGTACGGCGGCGGATTGAAAAAAGACTTTAAAAATGCCTCAGAAATAGCGCGGGCAACAGCCGTTGATTTTGCTCAGCTTCTAGATATGGTCGCCAAAGCGCAACCTAAAATGCGTTTTAGATTTTCAACCAGTAATCCACAGGACATGACACGTTCGGTATTACATGTTATGGCCAAACATCACAATATTTGTAACTACATTCACCTTCCCGTCCAAAGCGGGAGCACAAGAATTCTCAAGGCCATGAATCGTCAGCATACTCGTGAAGAATACTTGGCCCTAATTGATGATATCAAAACCATTATTCCCGATTGCGGCATCTCACACGATATGATTGCAGGGTTTCCCACAGAGACCGAACAAGACCATCAAGATACATTAAGTCTTATGGAATTCGTGCAGTATGACTTTGGTTTTATGTTTATGTATTCTGAACGCCCAGGAACAATGGCCGCCAGAAAAATGGAAGACGACATCCCAGATGAGATCAAAAAAAGTAGGCTGACCGAAATCATTAATCTCCAGCAAAAACACAGTGCGACACGTACTAGAAATTTTTTAGGTAAAACTGTGGAAGTTCTCATCGAAAAGGAAAGTAAAAAAGATCCGAATTTTTGGAGCGGTCGAACACCGCAAAATACGGTTGCTGTATTCCCAAAAGAAGACTACCGACCAGGAGATTTTGTACAGGTGCGCATTGAGGATTGTACCAGTGCTACACTTATCGGACAGGCCGTAAAAAAAGCAGACATTTAACCCATTGTATTATGGAGACTATTCAATCAGTTAAACAACGCTTTGAGATCATTGGCAATGATGCCAAACTCAATCGAGCTATAGAAAAAGCGATTCAAGTTGCGCCTACAGATATTTCGGTATTGGTAACTGGAGAAAGCGGTGTCGGTAAAGAAAATATTCCACGTATCATTCACGCCTTGTCTCATCGAAAACACAATAAATACATTGCCGTGAATTGCGGTGCAATTCCAGAGGGAACGATCGATAGTGAACTTTTTGGACACGAAAAAGGGGCCTTTACCGGAGCGACGACCACGCGAAGCGGTTACTTTGAAGTTGCCGATGGTGGAACAATATTTTTGGATGAGGTCGGAGAACTTCCCTTACCCACTCAAGTAAGACTATTACGTGTTTTGGAAAATGGTGAGTTCATGAAAGTCGGGTCTTCGCAAATCCAAAAAACGAATGTACGTATAGTTGCAGCCACGAATGTCAATATGGCCCAAGCCATTGAAAAAGGGCGCTTTAGAGAGGACCTTTATTACCGTTTGAGTACCGTTGAAATAACACTACCCGCATTACGCGAACGGGGTGAAGATATTCATTTATTGTTTCGCAAGTTCGCCTCGGATTTCGCCCAGAAATACAAAATGCCCACCATACGTTTGAACCAGGAGGCCATTGACCTTTTGCTCAAGTATCATTGGGGAGGGAATATTCGACAATTGCGCAACATCACTGAACAGCTCTCGGTGCTCGAACAAAAACGAGAAATTGGGTATCAAAAACTCCAAGAATATCTCCCCCATGTAGGGAGTCATCTTCCAGCGGTCATCCCCAAAAAAAAGGAGTCCTCTGATTTTAGCAGTGAACGCGAAATCCTTTACAAGGTGCTTTTTGACATGCAAAAAGACATCAATGATTTAAAAAAACTCACCCTAGAATTGATGAACTCCGGGAATACACCCGAGGTTAAAACCAAGCAAGCTCAGCTGATTAAACAAATTTATACCCAAGATGAACAAACGCCTGAGCTCAAAGCGCTAAATCAGGATTTACCTGCAGAAGAGCAAGCTCATGATGTAGAACTAATCGACCTTGAAACCCAGCAAGAGAACACAACAGATAAATATCATTTTGCGGAGGACATAGAGGAGGAAGAAAGCCTCTCATTGCACGATAAAGAACTTGAGCTCATTCGAAAATCCCTTGAAAAATACGATGGAAAGCGCAAAGAAGCAGCTCAAGAACTCGGCATTAGCGAACGCACCTTGTACCGAAAAATAAAACAGTTTAATCTCTAATTAAATGAGGCAAAAAATATCTTATTACTTTCTTTTGTGGATGATTGCATTGAGCAGCGTCTCATGCGGCGTTTATTCCTTTACCGGGGCTGATATTGATTACAGCACGACCAAATCGTTCCAAGTCAATAATTTTGCCAACAACGCCCCTATTGTTGAACCCAAGGTCGCACGTAATTTTACCTTGGCCCTACAAGATATATTACTCAACCAAACCAATCTTAGTTTAACCAATAATAATGGCGATTTAATCTACGAAGGAGAAATAGTCGATTATTACGTCGCACCAATCACTGCCACATCGAGAAATACTGCCGCTGAAAACCGTTTGACCATTGGCGTTAATGTCCGATTTACCAATACAAAATCCCCCGAGAAGGACTTTGAGCAGAAGTTTACTTTTTACTACGATTACTCGGGGAGCGCTCAACTAATCGGAAGTCAGTTGGATACAGCATTAAGCGTTATTTTTGAGCGATTGACTCAAGATATTTTCAATAAATCGTTGGCCAATTGGTAAGGATATGAATCTCAAACACTACAATAAATTGCTGGAACAGCCACAAGGCCTTACACAGGAGGATTTAGCCCCGCTTGATGTTGTAGTGCAGGAATTCCCGTTTTTTCAAAGCGCTCAAGCTTTGAGACTCAAAATTCTCAAACAAAATGAATCCCTTGGCTACAATTTAGCCCTCAAAAAAACTGCTGCGGTCACCACGGATCGGGATGTTTTGTTTGATTACATCACCTCAGCGGAATTCTCACAACAAACTATTTCGGATACTCTTGTAGGGCACCAAGATCATGTAAAGCAAATCAACGTAACCCTCGAAAACCAGGAAATCAGTGCCAAAGATACTCTTGAATCAAAATCTGAACATCCTGCACTCAGTGAGCAACCATTCGATTTTGATAAATCCGAGCGCCATAGTTTTGAACAGTGGCTCAAGCTTACCGCTGCCAAACCAATTGACCGAACAAACGAGTCCATCCAAAGTGAGGAGAACAGTCATACAGACCCTGAAAACGCAGAGGCAAAATGGGAAAAAATAGATCGCTTTTTGGCCCAAAAACCAAACCTCAAACCTCAACGCACCACAAACCAACACAATCTTGCTGAAAATTATCTCGAAACCAGTGACCAGCTCATGACTGAAACCCTCGCTCGAGTCTACGTACAGCAAAAAAATTATCAAAAAGCAATTCAGGCCTACAAAATTTTAATTTTGAAATATCCCGAAAAAAGTAGTTTCTTTGCAGACCAAATTCAAGAATTAAATCGTTTGTTAAACGCGTAGATATGAGCACTTTTTCTATTTTTTTGATATTGATCATCTTCATCGCCTTCTTATTGGTTGTGGTCATTATGGTTCAAAACCCTAAAGGAGGAGGACTCGCCTCATCATTTGGCGGTGGTGGAACTCAGCAACTGGGTGGTGTCAAAAAAACAACAGATTTTTTGGATAAGAGTACATGGACCTTGTCTGCTATTTTGCTCGGTCTTATTTTATTGTCAAATGTGTCGCTCTTTGAGGGAACCACAAGTAGTGAATTCATGCAGGACGACATAGAAAGTGTCACGCTTCCAGAAACTATGGATTTACCTGCGACTTCAGAGACGCCAGAACAAGAATAACAAACACGACATTTATATTTTTAAACGGCCGCCTCGCGGCCGTTTTTTTTGTTACAATTTATAAATCGTAACTCATCACTTATCACAAAGTGTCACGTCTTGCGTTATAGATTTATTCATAGGCACAAAGCGCCGCTTATATTCTATATTATGAAGTATATCACATTATTATTGAGCCTTGTTTTTTGGTCACAAACCTATAGCCAAGAATTTCAAAGACTACCGCTAACCCCTGGCGCCGTAGCTGCAGATCAGAATTACAACTCAGCGCAAAAAGATTTAGATAATCAAGATGAGTCGCTGAGTATTGATAAAATTGGTCTTGTGCTTGGGCAAGACTTACCCAGCGGGTCGTCTTCTAATATTTATGTTGAGGGACGACTCGGGATGAGTTATGGCAGACACCTATGGCTTTTGTCCTATGGACTGAGTAATCCATGGGATTTTAATCTAGGTGGTGCGCCAAACCAAGGTAATGTCACGCTATTATCGGGATCATATGGGCAAGACCTGAGCTTATTTGATGGCATAAATACAGAGGTTTACTTAGGTCTGAGTTATATCAGTCAAAAAACTCAGAACGCGAGCAATAAATATTTGGGGCTTCCCCTTACTCTTGTGGTAAGTAAAACAATTGTTCAATCCTGCTCCTTAGGACTGATTGGACAGCTTCAGCCGACTACTAAACAAGCACGCGCCCTATTTGGTCTGAGCCTCAACTATACAATGAATTAATGGCCCGTAACGCCCATTGAATGTAACCTATATTCGGGCTCGTTGTTTATGCAAGCCCTCAGAATCCTCAAATGGTCATTGACTTAATTAATAAGTTGGTGATAAACAATTTACAATCAAAATCTCCCCAGATGTATCATCTCATATTTTTAATAATTCATGAAAAAAGCACTTATTTATGCAAGTCTCCTCCTCATACCTAAACTGACCTTAAGCCAAAATCCTAACCTTCCCGACTTAGACGCCCTACTGGCGCCTCTGGTGAATTCAGATCCACAGGACATAATATTGTATGATCGTGTGGTGCCGCTAGCAAATCTCAACCATTTTAATGACAGTCTCAATTATGCACGGCCAGCGTTATTCGAGCAAGCCCTCTCTGAATTAAATCGCGCCTCAAACGGCGAGTCATTTATGACCCTGACTAATTTTAGGAATCGTCGTGTACCAGATTCCATCGTTCACAAAACTAAAATTGCCTTGATACATCAAACCGTAAAGGCACTTAATATCGAGGATGAAGATCATCCAGATGCGGCTTTCAAAATAATTGACACAACCATCATCCGTCAAAACGCGCAAGCCGAAGTTTTTAGGTCCTTTGATATACTCATGGCCTCAACCATGAAAAAAGTAGTTGAAGGCCCTGAAATCAATTTTGTATTTGACTCTGAATTAATGATGGGTGATTTTGAGCCCATAAAGGCCATATGGAGTGATCTCGGGGGCAATAATAACATCAAGATTTGGGAAAACAGTCAGTGGACCCAAGCCGAACATCAGGTTGTTTTTAATACGCCGGGAGATCATATAATCAATTTTATCGCAGAATATCACGATGGGCGTATACGCAGTACACAGGGACTAATTCACGTAAAACACGCAGCCACACCCGGGGGCTCTTTGATTGAAAACGGACAAATTTTCGCTCAAATTCCGTGGCGTGGATTTAATGAAACGACAGAGTTCTTCGGAAAATTAGATTATCGTATTTTTTTTAGAACTAACAACGGCAATCAAGAGGCTACATTGGAGAAACCGCTCATTATTATCGATGGGTTTGATCCCGGAGACCGACGTCAATTTCAAGACAGTGACCCGCATCCCTGGGCCACAGATATAGAACATAGATCTATGGAAGATATGATGAGCTACATCAATGCTCAAGGAAATCAAATAGCACTGATTCCAATGTTGCGTGATCTGGGTTACGACGTTATCCTCGTAAATCATCCTACACATTGGCACAATGGTATCCGTATCGATGGAGGCGCCGATTATATCGAACGCAACGCCCTGACCCATGTTCAATTATACCAAAGACTTATCCAAAGGCTCAATCAAAATAACAGTAATGAATCACTGGTAATTGTCGGTCCGAGTATGGGCGGACAAATATCACGTTATGCCTTGGCCTACATGGAAAAGCAGGGTATAGATCATCGAACGCGACTTTGGGTTAGTATTGACAGTCCTCATTTGGGAGCTAATGTTCCATTGGGGGCGCAAAGTCTTCTTCACTTAATGAAAGATATTACGGGTAGTGTTGCTGCACAAGACTTTATCGACAGCCAACTCAATTCAGCAGCGGCTAGACAACAGCTCATCGAACAATACGCCAATACGATAAACGGAGAATTAGGATCAATTTGGCTTGATGGACGCACTGTCTCTCAGGGTTTTTCACAAGACAAGGGACGACCGATTTATGTGAATTACTACAATAACCTATTTCAAAATGGACTACAAGGCAGTCGAGGGTATCCCACCTTATCACGTAACATAGCTTTGGTCAATGGAAGTCTTGTGGGGGACCATACCTTTATGAATCCTTTCGAACCCCTGAGTACCGAATTTTCTGGTTCGTCATTCCAAGATAATTTCATTAATTCCGGAGGGCAAAGTTTAAAAATTAAAGGAGTTGCCAATGTGCTCGGGCAAATTCTTGGTTTGGAAACCTACAGTGTGCCGGCAAACGGTCAGCGCAGCAAAATAGCTTATTTCAAATCAAAATCGCTTTGGTGGACTTATTACGATCGCTTTGTGACCAATAACAAGTCACGTGGAGCCATGGACCGAGCGCCAGGTGGTTGGTTTCCGACCTCGACAATTCTGGCTAAATCAATTACCGAGTCTACCCCATGCGAATGGATCATCGGCCAAGTTTGTATCAATGACTGGGTCATTAATGCCATCGACCATGTTAATTCGTTTATTCCAACCGTCAGTGCCCTGGGGTTAAATGACCCTGATTTGGATTGGAGTCAAGCACTTGGAAAAAATTTAGTTTGTGAACAAGCCATCCCTTTTGATAGTTATTTTGGTCCGAAAGATAATGAGCAGCATACCTCATTTACCGAAAAAAGTGTCAATTGGTTACTTCAAGAATTAGCAGGAAACCCACAAAAGCCAAGTGTATATCTGGATCAACACGACATGGCCGGACCGGATGCCCTGTGTATTTCGGGACCAAATAGCTTTGCTTTTGATGCGTGTGTCGCCCCTGAGGTCATTGAGTGGAATACTTCTGCGAATCTACATATTCTCGATACTGATCAAAACAGCATTACTGTAGAAGTGACTCATTCCACACCCCAATACGGATTTATTGAGGCCGTTTTTCAGGATCAAACGGTCAGAAAAACATTTTGGGTCGGGACTCCAGGTCCAAGCCCAGATCTAGAAGGTCCTGAAACAGTGCGCACAGGAAGCACCGTCACTTATATCGCTGCCCCAGCTCCAGGGGCGACAAGCTATCAGTGGTTTTTACCTTATCCCTTTGACATTCAAGCACCATTTGATTACACGTCGACCAATTGGCAAGTGCCTCCGGATGCTGGACGACACACACAGGTTTTTACAGGCTATGGAGGCTATGAGGGGCTGGTACAGGTGATGGGGGTTAATGATTGTGGGCCGGGCGATGCAACCATGCTCACTGTAAGTCATGGTAACAACGGTTCGGGACAGCAGCAAGCACCGGTATTTCCTTACCCTAACGCCTCAGACGATGCCTTTCACCTAGATTTTAGTGGTATGAGTGCTGGAAATTATAGCATCAATATCTTTGATCCTCTTGGTCAAAACATGTATACCGGCCATAGCACAAATGTTCACAAAACGATCAATACGCTCTCTATAGAACCCGGAACCTATTTTTTACACGTTTCTGACGGAGCCGATTTATGGCAATTTCAATTAATCATTGATCATCAATGACATATTGTGCACAAGTTTTGTTACATAATGTCAATTTGACACATTTTTGGACTTGTTGACTGCCATAAATAGGATGGCACAGTTTCTGTCCTAGTGAGTGCACAATCAAAAATTTAATTTTTAAACAATAAACATATGGCTTTAAACATTCAACCACTTTCAGATCGTGTGGTAGTCGAGCCGCAAGCGGCGGAGACTAAAACAGCATCCGGAATTTATATTCCAGATTCAGCGAAAGAAAAACCACAACAAGGTACTGTAGTTGCTGTAGGCAAAGGCAAGAAGGATCACGAAATGACCGTAGCCGTGGGCGATACAGTGTTATATGGTAAGTACTCAGGAAACGAATTAAAATTGGACGGAAAAGATTATCTCATCATGCGTGAAGATGACATCTTAGCGATCATTTAATATTTTAAAAAAACTACAACAATGGCAAAAGATATAAAATTTGATATTGAAGCAAGAGACGCGATCAAGCGTGGCGTCGATGCTTTAGCAAATGCAGTAAAAGTAACACTTGGTCCTAAAGGACGAAATGTAATCATCAGCAAATCATTTGGAGGCCCTCAAGTAACTAAAGACGGGGTCACTGTAGCCAAAGAGATTGAACTCGAAGATGCCCTAGAAAATATGGGCGCGCAAATGGTCAAAGAAGTTGCTTCAAAGACCAATGACCTGGCTGGTGATGGAACCACAACAGCCACCGTATTGGCACAAGCGATTGTCAAAGAAGGACTCAAAAATGTGGCTGCCGGAGCAAATCCTATGGATTTGAAACGAGGTATTGACAAAGCAGTCACTGCTTTGGTCGCTGATCTGGAAAAGCAATCGACCAAGGTGGGTAATTCCTCAGAGAAAATCGAACAAGTTGCCTCTATTTCAGCCAATAATGACCAAGCGATAGGAAGCCTAATCGCCGAAGCCTTTGGCAAAGTTGGTAAAGAAGGTGTGATCACTGTTGAAGAAGCCAAAGGAACCGAAACCTATGTTGATGTGGTCGAGGGTATGCAATTCGATCGCGGATACCTGTCCCCGTATTTTGTCACCAACAGTGAAAAAATGCAAACAGAGCTCGAAAATCCTATGATCCTATTGTACGATAAGAAAATCAGCAATATGAAAGATCTATTGCCCGTTCTCGAGCCTGTAGCACAACAAGGAAAATCACTCTTGATCATCGCAGAAGATGTGGAAGGTGAAGCCTTGGCCACTTTGGTGGTGAACAAATTACGCGGGTCATTAAAAATTGCAGCGGTTAAAGCCCCAGGGTTTGGAGATCGTCGAAAAGCAATGCTTGAGGATATCGCCATTTTGACTGGAGGAACAGTCATTGCCGAAGAGCGAGGATTTAACCTTGATAACGCAACAATTGAAATGTTAGGAACGGCTGAAACCGTTACCATTGACAAGGACAACACAACCATTGTTAATGGAGCCGGGAAAAAAGCCGATATCTCAGCGCGCGTGGGACAAATAAAATCTCAAATTGAGACCACAACAAGTGACTACGACAAAGAAAAGTTACAAGAACGTTTAGCGAAACTTGCTGGCGGTGTGGCCGTGCTTTACGTCGGTGCAGCCAGTGAAGTTGAAATGAAGGAGAAAAAAGACCGTGTTGATGATGCACTTCACGCTACGCGTGCTGCCGTAGAGGAAGGTATTGTCGCTGGTGGTGGTGTCGCCTTGGTTCGCGCTAAAAATGTGCTGAGCAAGATTACAAGTGATTCATTGGATGAAACGACAGGTGTTCAAATTGTAGCCAGAGCGATTGAGGCCCCGCTGCGTACCATTGTAGAAAATGCAGGTGGTGAAGGCTCGGTCGTCATCAACAAAGTAATGGAAGGTAAAAAAGCCTTTGGTTATGATGCCAAAAATGATGACTATGTTGATATGCTGAAAACAGGGATCATAGACCCGAAAAAGGTGACACGTGTCGCTCTTGAAAATGCAGCGTCAGTCGCGGGTATGATTTTAACTACAGAATGTGCTCTGATTGACATCAAAGAAGAAAACCCACCAGCAATGCCTCCAATGGGTGGCGGCGGTGGCATGCCTGGAATGATGTAACTCAACAGGAACCTAATACAAAAAACCCCCGCGACCGAATGGTCGCGGGAGTTTTGCTTTAAAACATAAATGGGCTCGGCTATTGATGCGCTTTGACGACTTCCTCATCTCGATATTTACAACAAGGCGCCACGGCATTGTAAGCCTTTTCAGGAGCTTTAAATACTTTGGTGTCATGTCCTGCATCGGCCACCTGCTTTGCAATTTTAGCTACGTCTGTTTTTTTTGCGTTATACACAACTTGTAATTCGTGGGTCTCAAGATTCCATTGCGCTGACTTGACCCCAGTTAATTTGATAGCAGCCTTTTCAATTCGTGCTTTGCACATTCCACATACTCCATCAACTTCAAGACTGGCTTTAGCATTTTTTTCCTGAGCCGTAAGATTCAGTGCAAACAAAATAGTCATTAGAGTGATTAAATTTTTCATCTTTTTTATTTATTGAGTTAATAATAATTAATGTTCTTTGTTTATTCAAGTCTTTATTCGAGCCGATATCGAATGCCCGTATACCACATACGTCCAAATATTGGACCGTAAACCATACTCCCATCAAAATCAGTATCAAAAGGCCGATCCCCATTGATAATTGGACGATCCTGCCGGACATCACTTAAATTTTCAATCCCAAAATACCAATCAAAAGCCTTTCCCCATTCCTTTGTGATTTGTGCGTTCATGGTAGTAATGGACGGAGTAGTCTCACGGCCATATAAAGCTGCCTCTGAAGCGAGCTCGGGTAAGCGCTGCTCACCCAACCAATTTATTGTAAGGTCTATTTTCCAGGGATGCTGAAGTCTATGGCCTTCGAATTCATAGGCTAAGTTTCCAAAAACCCGGTGACTTGGGGTTAGAATGGGCTGCTTATTTCCAGTCTTAAAGGCCGTACTTAAATCGTAATACTTATAAGCAAATCTCATATCGACCAATCCCCAGGGACTGTAACTGGCATCCAATTGATAACTCTGGGTCCAACTCGATCCACTTCTGTTGTAATAGCGCACGAATCCAACTTGTTCCCAATCCACCACCACCTGATCTACAAAATCCGTTCGGTAATAATCAAAGCCCAATACGAGCTCTCGGGTACCCAAATTGAGCTTATGTTGCAAAGACAGCCCATAATTCCATGCGATCTCAGGATTCAGGCCGTAAAAATTACCATTTAACGCCTCCGAGATTTCACCCTGAGACTCAACTAATTGATCAATCACAATCGTACGGCCACTGGAGAAGACTCCCAATTGTTCGGCAAAAATATTAGGGATTCTCTTCCCGCGACCCACTGATCCTCGTAAAGTGGTTTTTGGCCACAGCTGGTATTTGACATGCAATCTCGGTGTCACAAAAAGGCCAAGTAAATTGTGCTGATCCACCCTTAGCCCAAGGGTTAATCCCAACTTATCTAAATCATCATAGGCGTACTCTGCAAACAAGCCTACACCGCGCTCTGTTCGATTATACCTTGACCGTTCCAATCCGGCAGCATCTAGAGACAGATCTTCAACATAACGGTCGTAAGTACCGTTAAGTCCCAACTTAATTTTATGTCGGGTATCTGAGATTATCGAATTGTATAAAAAGGTTAAATAGGCGCTATGGTGTTCAATATTATACGGTCTTTTACCGAAATAACTGTCCTGATTATGCCAGCTGTAAGCGCCTTGAACGCCTGCGGTTTGATAAGGAATATCTGGATTGACATAGCCTAGTTTGGCAGACAAATCCAATCGATCAGTTTGTATCTTACTCCCCCAAACGTTTTGGGATTCTGGAGTCAAGTTAGGGGTAAAGTCCAATTGACCAGCAATTTTCTCATCACTGAGAATACGTGCATTGATGAAACTCACCCATCCGCGCTGAGCATCGGTATATTGCCATCTATTGAGCACATTGACTTGGCGGGCCATTGGGGTGTCCAAAAAACCATCCTCATTGCGATCGACTTTTCTTGGCCGATGATTCCCGTGGACATATAAACCGGTATTCCAACGATCGTTTGTGGCCACATTTAGATGGGCGTTAAATTCCTGTCGACCGTTGCCACTGGCAAACGCATTTAAATAAAAGGGTACATCACTATTGGGCTTTTGTAATTCAACGTTGATTTGCCCGGCAATACTTTCATATCCATTGGTCACACTGCCAGCGCCTTTGGTGATTTGCATGCTTTCAACCCAAGTTCCGGGGACATAACTCAATCCAAGGCTCTGTGCAGCTCCACGTATAACCGGTATGTTCTCGGCGGTAATAAGAATATAGGGACTGGTAAGCCCAAGCATTTTAATTTGCTTGGTTCCAGTAACGGCGTCTGAGAAATTGACATCGATAGCTGGATTGGTTTCAAAGCTCTCTGACAGATTACAGCAGGCCGCTTTGAGCAACTCATCACTGCTCACCCGAATAACCTGCTGGGTGCTGAATGATGAAACGAACTGTGAGCTACGTCGCGTATTGACCACAACCTCATCCAATCGGCCCTCTGGCTCCATGATATGACGGATAAAACGAATTTCATCCACAGGTATCGTATCGGTGATGTACCCCACATAACTCACAATAAGCTCTGCTGGTAAACTCGGTAAAGTCAAACTGAATTCCCCCTGATCATCGGTCACTGTTCCCGTCATCGAGGCCAGGTGATAAATGTTGGCCCCAATTAAAGGTTCCTGCAAATTTATGTCACCCTCTAAAATTTGGCCCTCTAAGTTAATTTGACCCCAAAGACTCAAAGGGGCCAAACCAATCCATATTAGTCGTATTAAAACACCTCTATTCATGATCCAAAAATTAAGATCAAGGCCATCGCCATCATGATCAGATTTTCAATAAGTGTAGCCTCGGTCATCGGCAGGTTCAAAACACTACCTAAGCATGCGCAGACAATCTTGTTTTTTTGCCGCAGTTGATGAACCACCCCTATCGCAGTCAAGCCTAAAATGATTAGGGTGCCATAAAGGGCCCATTCGATGGCAATATTTGTCAGGAATAAAAGTCCAAGGGTTAATTCTATAAATGGATAAATCCAGCCATATAACTTTAGTCGACGGGCCAAGGGGTCATAACCTCGAAAAGCCATGACAAAACCTTGTAAATCCAAGAACTTAAAAAAACTAAAGACCAAATAAAAACCGGCCATAAAATCCAGCATAAATTCTCTTTGACCAAGGTCAAACACCAGGGCATTAATTCCATTAACCCCACACAAAAAGCCAAAAACCAAAAAAAGTGGTGAGAGCTGGCGCCATTTTGAAATAGCCTTGTCGGGGGAACGCTCGTCAATTACAGGTGCTGTTTCCTGTTTGGCCTGCCATTGTTTTTGGGTCAGCACCTTGTATTTACCAGGAATATGCTCCATGATCTGATCCAAATCAGTCGCGTTTCTCAATTGAAAATCAAGTCGGCCTGTAGTTAAGTCAAGTTGATCAATTTCAAGGCCTTCGACCTGAGATAAGGACTCGCGTACGCTTGTGACACAGCCCATACAGGTGAGTCCTTCAAGATATAGTTGATAATGCATGATGTTTTAATTTAAAAAGGGTAACGATTGTAAGGTCAAACGATACTTTTTCAAATTAACCATTGATCATGTAGTAAAAATAGTGGTAAAGATTCAGGAGGAGGCTGCTCTAGAAATTGATACTTAACACTAGGCTGGGACAAACTCGGAAAAGTCAGCTCAGTCTCGAGGATCAAAGGACACCAAGACCAGTCCATATGGGTCAAAACCAGATCTATTCCATTGGACAGCACGTGTTGATCCAATGAAAAACGCTCGGACTCATCGTGGCAACACCCCGGAACCGGCTCAGTAGTTTTTGAATCAGATTCAATGGATTCCATCCCACAACTTAGCGCGGTAATTTCAAGGGCAACATGAGCCTCCATGGGGCGGCCCAAACAATAATGAGTTGTTTGTACCCATCCCAAATTGGTTAAGAGCAAAAGCATGCTTAACATGATGGAACCCAGAGATTTCATAGGATAAAGTTAATCAAATTTAACGAGTGACTATAACTCACGCTCAAGGGCATCCGCACGCTTTATGGCCCCTAGCATTGTTTGCTTAAGAGCGGTTGCCGAAGCCTCGTATTGGGTTAAAAGTGATTGCTTTTCTTGAGGAATTAATTCTTTTCCCATGATTTCCTCAGTGGTGAATGCCTCGCTAAAATCCATCATCCATTGCATCATAGCTTGATTGGCCTCCTTGAGTTCTTCCACAGATTCGCCCAGGACCACTTGGGTAGAATCTGCCTGAGTGGCTGATTCAAGTGCTGAAATCAGACGACTAATCGTACTCATTTCGGGCATCACCTCATCATGGAGATTGAGGATTCGTTCCATTTGAGCGTACTGTTGTGTGTTTTTTGGATCCTCGTTACAAGAGATCAAAGTAAAGGCACTTAATAGACCTAAGATGAGATAATTGCGCATGCGTGTAATTTTTGACAAAATTAAGTATTTTTATCGGGCCTGAAGAGCCAAAAACCAGGGATTAATAGCAAAACGAGCAAAGGATGAATTAAAAATCGTCGGATGTAAAACAGGATCCGATACTCACCGGGCTGATAGTGATACATCTCCCAGAGCAAAAAGGGTAATAAGACAAGTAAAACCAAGGTGAACAATAGTACAGAAAAACGAATCATACTGCGTCTTTTAAATAGGGCAAATAGGATCATCAAGGAAAAAAAAGAATTCAAGACGTATCTCATGATAAGGCTTAGCCCCCATCGAGTTCCATCGAGATCGGGTAATGACTCTGTTTGATAATTCATTTGAAAAAAATCATATAGAGGGTCATAAAACAGAAACGACTCAAAATGACGTATCCCTATTAAGGCAAACACACCAACAGCTAAACCCAATATTCTAAGATTAGTCATGAGGCCTGAATTTTAATTTGTAGCGCCATACCCATACAATCCACAAGGCCAAGACGGTTCCGTAAATAATGCTTGGGAATACAATATCATGGAGTAATCCCGTCCAGTTGGGGTAGTTAAATATTCCGATACTGATCAAAACGATACGGATAATATTTACCGCATAAATCAGTATCGATCCTATCAACACATAGCCAAGAGTGGGAGCTATTTTTTGGGGTATAGCCAAAATAAAGGCGCTGAACAAAATCAGTATACTCAGCGCATTACAGCCTTCAACCAATTGAGCAACAGGTTGATTCATGATCGAAATAACAAGGTTTTGGGTTCCAGACCATGGTCCTATATGTCCTTGATAACCAAAAAATTTCAAAAACCACTCGACTTGTCGCCCCACCGACCTGATTATTGGATCAACTAATAACCCCTGTTCAATCCAATATTCTAGGGCAAAAAAATAAAGCCCACTAAAACTGATGTAGGTGCCAAAAAAAACCAGCAGAAATTGCCAAACTGGACGATAAGTCTTCCACAACTGTGTCATTGAGTCAAAGTTATATTATTATCTGTTAGCTCTATTTAATAATGAGTAGTATTAAAGCAATATTTAAAATATATTTACACAAAAAATGATTAATGAGTGCTTTGCAACAAGAAATTCTGGCCATTCTCCAAGACAAAACAAAGGCATTCGACGCAAGACTTCAACAGACCTGTAACCTACTTCATGATCGGCTCAACAACTACACTTGGGTCGGCTTTTATTTTGCTAACACAAAACAAAAAACCTTGAATTTAGGTCCGTATTGTGGTGCACCGACCGATCATACCTGTATTCCTTTTGGAAAAGGAATTTGTGGTCAAGTAGCCCTATCTAATGATAACTTTCTTGTTCCTGATGTTCAGAAACAGGACAATTACATCGCCTGCAGTCTTAGTGTGAAATCTGAATTAGTCGTGCCCTTATTTGTTGACGGTAAAAATATCGGTCAAATTGATATCGATTCAGATCAAATAGATGCCTTTGACCAAAGCGATATTGAATTTTTGGAATGGGTCAATGTTCAGATTGCGTCAGTTTGGCCAAAGCATTATACACCCCAAGAAACTGATGGATAGTCCCGCCAATAAAAATCAAGTTATTCAGGGAGTTATTCTCAATGCCTATCCCGATAGTTTAGGAGGCTCAGCGGACCACCTAGTCCGCCTGCTGTCTCAAAAGCCCTTAACTGGCATTTTCAAAAGTATTTACCTGCTACCGACCGTATTCCACTCTGATCTGGATCGAGGCTTTTCGATCATCGATTACGACTTGAATGAACCATTGATACAACACACAGATCTCAAAAAAATAAACGATTTGGGGATTGAGTTAAAACTCGATATCGTTTTGAATCATCTTTCGGTAGGCGCCCCAGAATTCAGAGATTTAATGATCAATGGTGATCAATCCCCCTATGTTGATTTTTTCATTAACTGGAACGAATTCTGGCGCGATCATGGGACCGTAAATCAGGACGGGGTCGTCATACCGCTCCCTGAGTACAAAGAGAAACTATTTACACGTAAACCGGGCTTACCAATTTTACAAGTCCCGTTTCCAGACAATAGCTTTAGACCCTATTGGAATACATTTTATCAAAAAATTACTCTTTCTGAGGATTTTATCCAAGCCTGTACTTCAACCTTATCCTTGAGCAGACCCCAAAGCAAACACTTACATTCACAAATTGAGCAAAAACTACTCAGCGGTCATGATCCGACAACGACGATTAAATCTCTGGGGTATAAACCCAGTGAGATTGTACCCATAATTCGGGAACACCTACACCTACTGGGGCAAATGGATCTCAATGCCCAAAATAGCATGGTATGGCAGTATTACCAAAATACGCTCAAAAAACTCAAGGACTATGGGGGTCACATTATACGACTTGACGCATTTGCTTATTTGCATAAATCACCAGGAGCGCATAATTTTTTTAATGTCCCAGAGACATGGCAGTATCTCGATCGTTTAAAGCAATTTGCCCAAGAAAACGACCTTATAGTCTTGCCCGAAATTCATGCACAGTACGGAAAACACTTACACCAAAAGGTCAGTGCCAAAGGATATCCTATTTACGATTTTTTCCTTCCGGGACTCATAATCCATACCCTAGAGAATAAAGATGCCTCCCCCTTGCTCCAGTGGACTCAAGAGGTCCAGGATCAGGGGATGAAACTCATTAACATGCTCGGGTGTCATGATGGTATTCCTCTCCTCGATCTTGACGCGGATCCGGATCACCCAGAACAAAGTAAAGGCCTGCTCAGTACCATTCAAATAGAGGAGTTGATTCAAAAAATTGTCTCAAGAGGGGGGCGAGTAAAAAACCTCTACGGCCCGGATGGTAAAAAAATAGGGTACTATCAAGTCAATGCGACTTATTTTAGTGCCTTGAATGAAGATCAGGAAAAAATGCTAATCGCACGCGCAATTCAGTTATTTATGCCCGGGACTCCTCAGATCTGGTATCTCGATTTATTTGCAGGAACCAATGATTATGCGGTAGCTGACTCAGAATCAGGGAATCACAAAGAAATTAATCGAACCAATCTATCTCCGAGTGACATTGAAGCAAAAATGAGATCTGAACTTGTTTTAAAACAACTTGAACTCATAGAATTAAGAGCAAAACATCCAGCCTTTGACGGCAGTTTAACCACCCAATATAGGCACAATAAGGTGATTGAATTCCATTGGACTCATGGGGACCAATGGGCAAAACTCGAGGTGGATTTACCGCATCAAACCTACTCAATTACCCATACCTAAGGGCTACATTCCCGTGCGAATCGCCTCAACAGGGTCTAGCTTTGAGGCTTTGAGCGCAGGAAGTATACCGGACACCAGTCCAATCAAGGCCGCAATTAAGGTCCCGATAAGCATATTAAATGGAGAAAGAATGAACTCAAAATCTTCTGTGAACTGCGACGCAATGAGCGAAGCGATAAAAACCAGTATCAGACCAAACAGACCACCAATAATCGCGAGAATCATGGCTTCGAATAAAAATTGATACATAATAAAACGCCGCTTAGCGCCTAAAGACTTTTGGATTCCGATCAGACTAGTACGTTCCTTCACGCTGACAAACATAATATTGGCAATACCAAAGCCACCCACCAGCAATGAAAAGGCGCTGATAATAATTCCTATAAGATTCATGGTTCCTGTTATGTTGTCAATGGCATCAGTAAAACCCTGTAATTGATTGACAAAAAAATTGTCTTCTTGCTCAGGACGCAAGCCGCGTTTAAGCCGCATTTTCAATTTAAGATCAGCTTTAAAGGCCTCATTATCTGCTCCAGGCTTGGGTTTAGCAATGATAAACGGAAATAAATTTCGATTGTTGGCCCCAAAAATATTTCGAATGACATTAACCGGGACAAACACAAAAGTATCTTTTGAATCATTGAAAATTGATCCTTCTTTTTTCAGGACCCCAATAACGGTAAACTTCTTGCCGTAGAGCCGTATTTTTTTACCTACTGCTTGTTCTGCCTCGTAAAAAAGAGCTGTTGCAATTTCATGACCAATAACTACCACTTGAGCACCATTGTTGGATTCGAGCTCATTGTAAAATCGTCCAAACTCGATTTGTAATGATTCAATGTCATAATATTCATATGAAAAGGCACCAATGTTCGCGTTCTCCACTGTGCGATCCTCAAACTTCACGGTTTCATTACGTACATTGAGGTTAAACGCCACGGCTTGAGCTTGACTCAAGTTTTTTTTCAGATATTGATATTCTTCATAAGCCGCTGTGGGAAATTGTTCCCACTTCCAACGGGGCACCTCTGTAGGGCCGAAAGAAAAATTGCCCAGATATATCGTACTATTGTCTAAACCCTTTAAGCTATCCTGAATCTCAGATTTGAGCGAGTCCACGGCGGCTAACACGGCGATGATGGAAAAAATACCGATCGTTACACCGAGCAGAGACAAAAATGTCCGTAACTTATTGTTAACTAGGGCGCTAACTGCAAAATTAATGCTTTCGCGTAACACGCGAAAATAAACAATCATCCGTGATAAAGTCTTTAATTAAAACGTTGAAATATACTGCTTTTTAAAGTAATTTTAAGTCTGTATTTAGTGCTTATTTCTTATTTTTAGAGCTTAATTCTACAAGCTATTTCCATGAAACAAGTACGCCCAATTAAATCTGCGCTGATCTCGGTATTTCACAAAGACGGTCTTGCCCCGATCATAGAAAAACTGCACAGTCTCGGGGTCACCATTTACTCGACTGGCGGGACAGAACGATTTATCACTGAATTAGGCGTGCCAGTTGTTGCGGTTGAAGACGTAACCGATTATCCTTCAATACTGGGCGGACGAGTAAAAACATTACATCCAAAAATTTTTGGAGGTATTTTGAATCGACAAAACAATCCAAATGACCAATCTCAAATGGATGAATTTGAGATTCCACAAATCGATTTAGTCATCGTGGATCTCTACCCTTTTGAACAGACCGTGGCTTCAGGGGCAAACGCTCAAGACATCATCGAAAAAATTGATATCGGAGGTATTTCCTTAATCAGGGCTGCGGCCAAAAACTTTTCGGATACTTTTTGCCTATCCTCAGTAGAAGACTACTCAGCCTTTTTGGATATAATTAACGAACAAAATGGAGGGACGACCTTGGCTCAAAGACAACGATTTGCTGCAAAAGCCTTTGCTTGTTCCTCGCATTATGATACCGCAATTTTCAATTACTTTAATCAAGAATCAAACCTGGAGCACTTGAAATTGAGTATTCCACAAGGGCACAGCTTGCGCTATGGAGAAAATCCACATCAACAAGGCCAATTTTTTGGAGAAATGGAACAAATGTTTGATAAACTCCATGGCAAAGAACTGAGCTACAATAATCTCTTGGATGTCGATGCTGCAGTTCAATTAATGAATGAATTCCAAGGCAGCGAGCGCCCTGCGAGTTTTGCTATTTTAAAACACAACAATGCTTGTGGTATGGCCCAAGACCATTCGCTCAGCAAAGCCTATGAGCGGGCGCTTGCAGCAGACCCGGTTTCAGCTTTTGGTGGTGTTTTGATCGCCAATCGCAATATAGACCTTGAGACTGCTCAAAAGATTCATACCCTTTTTTGTGAAGTGGTCATTGCCCCAGGATTTGACAACGATGCCTTTGACCTCTTGTCACAAAAGAAAAATCGAATCTTGTTGGTCCAAAAATTATTTGAGAGTCCTGAGTATACAGTACGTACCTGCTTAAATGGAGTTCTGAGACAGGATAGAGATTCAAAAACAGATCAACAAATTGATTTAACTGTTGTGACCCAGACTACACCAACTCAAAATCAGATTGACGACCTACTTTTTGCCTCGGTCATTTGTAAGCACACAAAATCCAATACCATAGTTCTGGTCAAAGACGGGCAACTCTATGCCAGTGGAACCGGGCAGACGTCAAGGGTTGATGCGCTCAGACAAGCCATTGATAAGGCCAAGTCATTTAATTTTGATCTTAACGGCGCCGTCATGGCCAGCGATGCTTTTTTCCCATTTCCCGACTGTGTCGAGATTGCAGATCATGCTGGAATAAGTGCGGTAATTCAACCAGGAGGTTCTATTAAGGATCAGCTGAGTATTGACTATTGCAATGCGCATAATTTATCTATGGTATTTACGGGAACACGGCACTTTAAGCACTAAATTTTATTACATTTGTTAGACCATACCGCCTTATTGACAACTCTAGCATCACAGCATGGGATTTTTTGATTTTTTGACCGAAGAAATTGCCATTGATTTAGGCACAGCAAACACCCTGATTATCCACAACGATAAAGTAGTGGTTGATGCGCCGAGTATCGTTGCACGCGACCGCATGAGCAACAAGATTATTGCTGTTGGACGCGAGGCGAATCGCATGCAAGGAAAAACGCACGAAAACATCAAAACCATACGCCCTTTAAAGGATGGTGTTATTGCGGACTTTGATGCCAGTGAGAAAATGATCAACATGTTCATTAAGGACATCCCTGCACTGAAAAAGAAACTGCTCACCCCGTCGCTGCGTATGGTCATTTGTATCCCAAGTGGCATTACTGAAGTGGAAATGAGAGCCGTTAAAGAAAGTGCTGAACGGGTCAATGGCAAAGAAGTCTACCTCATACATGAACCCATGGCTGCAGCAATAGGTATTGGGGTGGATATTATGCAGCCCAAAGGTAATATGATTGTGGATATCGGTGGAGGAACTACAGAAATTGCCATACTCGCACTAGGTGGTATTGTTTGTGATAAATCGGTCAAGATTGCTGGTGATGTATTTACCAATGATATCGTTTACTACATGCGCACCCAACACAATCTATATGTCGGGGAGCGCACAGCCGAGAAAATAAAAATCCAAATTGGTGCCGCAACAGAGGATCTTGAATTACCTCCAGAGGAAATGGCGGTACAAGGGCGTGATCTTTTAACGGGTAAACCGAAACAAGTTCAAACCTCATACAGGGAAATTGCCAAGGCCCTGGACAAATCTATTTTGCGCATTGAAGACGCCGTAATGGAAACCTTATCGCAGACCCCTCCCGAATTAGCAGCAGACATCTATAACACGGGTATATATCTTGCAGGAGGCGGTTCCATGTTGCGTGGGCTAGACAAAAGACTGTCTCAAAAGACAGATCTTCCGGTATATATCGCAGAAGATCCGCTTCGTGCTGTGGTCCGCGGTACAGGTATTTGTCTCAAAAATCTGGCTAAATACAAAAGTGTATTGATCAAATAAAAGCGCACCAAGGCCGACATGCAGCAGATTCTTGATTTTTTTATACGCAATAAAAATTTCCTTCTGTTCGTGACGCTTTTTTCTTTTGGAGTCCTCTTGACACAAAAAGCACATTCGGGTTTATACACCAGAAATATTGCGTCGACAAATCAATTTACAGGAACTATTTTTTCTTGGCTTTCCAATGCACAGACCTATTTTACCTTGCGCAATCAAAACGAAGAATTAGTCGAGGCCAATAAAAAGCTTATCGTCGATCAAATTAATTTTAATCGGATACAACAAGACCAGGCTGATCCGATGGTAATCTTACCAGAGGACCGTGGCTCATTGGTAGATTCTTTGGACCAAAGGTCCTTGAATATTATTCGAGCTCACGTGATCAATAATTCTTACAATAAGAGCAGAAACACATTGACCATCGACAAAGGGAAAAAACACGGTGTAATGCCTGATATGGGGGTGGCCAGTCCAACGGGGATTGTCGGGATCATTACCCAGGTTTCTGAACATTTTTCAATCGCCCAGTCCATTTTGAACACAAGCAGTCGCGTGGTGGTTAAACACAAACATACCAATCATTTTGGCACCTTGATTTGGGATGGACAAAACATCGATAAGTTAACCCTAACCGAAATTCCTAAAATAGCGCCGATAACATCTGGAGACTCTTTGGTAACCGATGGTAAGTCCACTATTTTTCCCCGAGGTTGGCCAGTTGGGACGGTCACTGAAGTCCTGCCAGCTGAGGCCCAAGATTACCTCAAAATTGGAGTAAAACCTCACACTGATATGAGTAATTTATATCATGTCTATTTAATTCAACGGCCTGAGGCCCAAGAAATACGCGAACTTGAAAACCTAAGCCAAAATGAACTCTAGCACGCAGTGGCTCACCATTTTCGGGCGCTTTTTTCTGGTCTTACTTCTGCAAGTTTTGATCATGGACCAAGTCATGCTTTTTGGATTTGTCAATCCACTGCTCTATTGTTATTTCATTCTCTTATTTCCACTCTCGGGCAGTCGAATTTGGTTGATAAATTTGAGTTTTATTCTGGGGCTAGGGGTAGATATATTCAACAATACCGGTGGGGCCCACGCTGCGGCATCCGTGTTTTTGGCCTGGGTGCGTCCCGCACTACTGAATTTTTCATTTGGGGTCAGTTACCAATACAACACGGTCAAAATTGTCAATGCACCTCTTGGTCAACAATTGATTTTTGTGATTTCGGCAGTACTGTTGCATCATCTTGTCTTATTTTCTCTAGAAGCTGGGTCATGGACCTACTGGGTGTTAATTCTCAAATCGACTCTTATCACAAGTCTTATCAGTACTGTTATGATTCTCAGTGCGTTTCAATTTTTTAATCGGAATAACACATGAGGAAAAGCTTGTTGTTTTTTCTGGTTGTCGTGGTCGGTTTGACTTTTGTCGGACGTCTATTTTATTTACAAATTTATGATACCACCTATGCCCAGCTTTCGGACAACAATGCCATAAGAACAGTTTTCGACTATCCTCAACGCGGTTATATTTTTGACAGAAACGGAGTGCTATTAGTTGCTAATCAGCCATCTTTTGATGTTATGGTAGTGCCCAAAAACATGAAGCCTCTTGATACAATCGAATTTTGTAGGTTGCTGAATTTGAGCAAAAAAGACTTTATCAAAGCCATTAATCGTGCCAAAAGATATTCCCCGAATTTACCCTCGGTAGTTGCAGCGCAGCTCACAAAAAGTGAATTTGCAGGACTTTCAGAAAAAATGTACAAATATCGAGGGTTCTACATTCAAAAACGCTCACTCCGAGACTATCAGGTGAACCATTCGGCCAATGTATTGGGGTATGTCTCAGAGGTCAATGACTATACCATCAAAAAGAACCCGGATTATCAAATGGGGGAGCTCATTGGTGCAGCTGGAGTGGAAAAACAATACGAGGCTGCACTGCGTGGGCAAAAAGGCATAAAGTACATCCAAAAAGATAATTTTAATCGTGATATAGGACCATTCAAGGACGGCGCATTTGACGTGCCTGCAGCTCGCGGCACCGATATAACCCTGACTATAGATGCCAAATTGCAAGAATACGGCGAGCAATTAATGATCAACAAAAGAGGGGGTATTGTGGCTTTAGATCCAAAAAATGGGGAGATCCTGGCCTTAGTTGCTGCCCCTAATTATGACCCAGCCCTACTGGTGGGACGTAAGCGTTCAAAAAATTTCACCAGGCTGTATTACGACACCATAGCCAAACCACTATTTGACCGGGTACTTCAGGGTGAATACCCTCCGGGATCGCCATTTAAGACGCTGACAGCATTAATTGCCTTACAGGAAGAAGTCATAACCCCAAATGATTATGTGTCCTGTTATGGAAGTTATAATTACGGTGGTAAAAAACCTCTAGGCTGTCATGATCATCAAACCCCACTTTCACTCATCGGTGGGATTGCACATTCTTGTAATTCCTATTTTGCCAATGCCTATAGAAAGACCATAGATAAATATCCCACACCGCAAGAAGGGATTGAGCGTTGGCGACAACACCTGAGAAGTTTTGGTCTGGGAGATTATTTGGGCTACGACCTTCCTGCCGGCAACAAAGGATTAATTCCGGATGCCAACTTTTATAATCGATATTACCAATACCCCAAATACCGCTGGTACGCTCCGGCCACGATTTCTAACGCTATTGGTCAAGGTGAGGTGCTTTTAACACCGATGCAGATGGTTCATTTTACGAGTATTATTGCCAATCGAGGCTATTTTTATACGCCACACATCATCAAAAAGTTGGGTGATAAAGACAGTATTCCTAAAACCTTTACTATTCGTCAAAATACGACGATTGACCCTAAATATTTTGATCCTGTCATTGAGGGTATGGCGGATGTTTATGAATATGGAACTGCATCAAAACCATTTATTGGCATCCCCGGCATTGAGATTTCTGGAAAAACTGGCACGGCTGAAAACTATATGAAAATAAATGGTAAGCGCATGCAGCTCACGGATCACTCCGTATTTATCTCATTTGCGCCCAAAGATAATCCACAAATTGCGTTGGCTGTTTTTGTAGAGAATGGGTATTGGGGATCCCGCTGGGCAGGACGCATTGCTGGGCTCATGACCGAAAAATATCTACGGGACAGCATCAGTCGCAAAGATATGGAGCGATATGTACTTAATGGTAGCTTGATGAAAGAATACGAAAAACCTTATTCTAATAAACCATTTAAAATAAATCAATGATGCCGTACACCTCAAGAGACTCCAAAATTGATTGGTGGATCATCATATTCTACATTGGTCTGATCGGATTTGGTTGGGTCAATATTTATTCGGCATCCTTAGGTGCGGTTCATGATATTTGGGACATTAATCAAATATATACCAAGCAATTGCTTTGGATCATTTTGAGTGGAGTGCTGATTTTTTTTATCATGTCCATCGACGCCAAATTTTACGAACGATTCTCGAGCCTCATTTATTTGTTCGCTATTGGTGCTTTGCTAGGTCTCTATATATTTGGCCAGACTGTTAATGGCGCAACCTCGTGGTATGCATTTGGGGGGGTGAGTATACAACCCAGTGAGTTTGCCAAAACAGCGACAGCGCTTGCCCTTGGTAAATTTGTCGGTGATATTCAAACCAATATTCGGTCATGGAAGGACCAGTGGAAGTCTCTTCTTATTATGTTCTTGCCTGCTCTTTTGATTATTCCTCAGCCGGATCCCGGTAGCGCACTGGTCTATGCTGCCTTTATTCTACCCCTATATCGCGAGGGATTGAACTACATATTTTTGACTTTTGCAACGGCCATAGGATTATTATTTATCGGAACATTACTTCTCGAAGTTCAAGGTATGATCCTGGTCATGATCGTAATTTATGTGATCTATCTGTGGTTTCAAAAGCGCAATCGTAAACGCATAAAATGGGGGCAATCGTTGATGACTTTGGCCTGTGCTGTCGGCTTTGCTTTTTGTGTCAACAATGTCTTCTACTCCGTCTTTGAACAAAGACACCGTGATCGTATTAACTTAGTTCTGGGTAAAGCAGTTGATAGTAATTCTATCGGCTACAATACCCATCAAAGTGAAATAGCAATCGGAAGTGGCCGATGGTGGGGTAAAGGCTGGCTTCAAGGGACTCAAACTAAAGGTAATTTTGTGCCCGAGCAACACACGGATTATATTTTTTCTACCGTTGGAGAGGAGTGGGGCTTTATGGGCTCACTTGTTCTGATAAGTATGTTTATAGCACTGATTTTACGTGTGCTTTATCGTGCGGAAAAACAAAAGTCAGTGTTCGGCAGGGTCTATGGATATTCGGTAGCCTCAATCCTATTTTTACATTTTTTTGTCAATATCGGCATGGTCATTGGCCTTCTGCCCACGGTAGGTATACCATTGCCCTTTATTAGTTATGGAGGTTCCGGACTTTGGGGATTTACGATTTTACTCTTCATTTTCGTAAAACTCGATAGTGCTAATTACATCAATATTTCCTAGTACTTACTTGACATCCAATACATCACGTAAGGTATTGCCCATGAGCATAAAGGCCATAACAAGAACCATTATGGAAAAGCCAGGAACCAATGCTAGATAAGGCTTACCCATAACAATGTAGGCGTAGTGATCTTTGATAATACTCCCCCAACTAGGCACAGGTGGCTGAGCGCCAATTCCGAGAAAGCTCAAACCACTCTCGATCAAAATTGCCGAAGCAAAATTAGCTGCTGATATAATAATGACCGGGGTGAGTGCATTGGGTAATATGTGCCGCCAAATGACTCGACTGTTTGAATACCCCAATGCCTTGGCCGCAGAAATGAATTGTCTTTGTTTCACACTGATGACTTGACCACGAACCACACGTGCTACCTCTACCCACATGGTCAGCCCCACAGCAATAAACACCTGCCAAAAACCCTTGCCTAAGGCTAGCGTAATTGCAATGACCAGTAATAAAGTAGGAATGGACCATGTCACATTAATGAGCCACATTATGATCTGATCAATTCGACCACCATAATAACCCGAAATTGCGCCAAGACTTATACCAATAACAAGGGATATAAGTACCGCAATAAAACCAACAGCTAAGGACACCCGCAGCCCAATGAGCATTCTACTGAGTAAATCGCGACCGTATTTATCAGTACCGAGCCAAAATGTATAAGGCTTTATGACTTGATCTATACCGAATTTAGTCCCGCCGTGAGTCAGCGCCTTTGTTGTAAATACTTTTTTTGTTGCTCCATCCGTGTCAGCTTGTAAAAGGGTTACCTCTATACCCTCAGATATTTGCTTATAAGCTTTGATCGGTAATTCCACAACCCCTTTGGGACTTCCGTAGATCAATGTCTCCCACCAAGAAACATCAATATTTTGATTGGTAGGCACCAAGCACATAAGCACACTATATCCCGGCGATTTGGCCGCTATGGATAAATGCATACTGTTCGCGTTAGGAGAGTTATCCGGCGCAATGACGTAAGCCAAAAGGGCTAATACTGTGGCTAAAACGAGTAGTGCAAAACTCAAGATACCCAACGGATTTTTGACAAATTTCAAAATCCACGAATCCTTTTGAATCACCCCCTGAGCATTCATTAATCTTGGATCTTGGCGACCTTACTGGGTCTGATATTGTTCATTTTAAGATCTAACAGGATTTGTACCGCCTCTTCGACGTATACATCTTTGGCCAAAGCCTTATGCCAGCGACGAAATTGCTCTCTTAAGGTTGTATCCTGGTCCATGAGTCTTAAATCCTCGCCCAGGGCAGAGTAATTCAATTTATTGTCATAATCTTTGATCGTTTCAAAGCGCTCATTCTCTTGCTCACGACGCTGCATCTCCTCTGTGTACGACTCGAGTGCCAAACTCAACGTTTGATTGTCTTGGGTGGATTTAATCCACAGAGCGTTTTCTTCAATCAATTGAACTTGTGGATTTATCGTCAACCTTTTCTTACTGCGTTCTATAGTCCCTTGATAGTCAATATAGCCTGGCCAAAGCTCATATTCTGCTGGAGAAATTTTATCATGTGGAAGCGGATTATCATAATCTCGCTCACCAATTTCAATGTAACTGTAACGATCTGGCATAACCACATCACTCTTCACCCCCTCAAGTTGTGTGGACCCTCCATTGACTCGATAAAATTTTTGGGTGGTCATTTTTAGTGCGCCCATATCTCCCAAATCGTTATTGCGCAACCATCGATTTAGGTCAATCATATTTTGAACTGTTCCTTTGCCATATGATTGGGCGCTACCCAAAACAATTCCGCGCTTGTAATCTTGCATGGCCGCCGCCAATATTTCAGATGCTGAAGCCGAAAGTTCATTGATCATAAGCACCAATGGACCGTCCCATACAATGGCATTATCTCGGTCTTTTAACACCTCTTTGCGTGATCCGTTTGAGGCCACTTGAACTACGGGGCCATTTTCGATAAATAGCCCAGCAATATCGACTGCTGTGCGCAATGAGCCCCCTCCATTGTTACGTAAGTCCATAATCAGGCCATCGATCTGCTCGGTTTTGAGTTTTTCTATTTCTCGACGAACATCAGTGGCTGCATTGCGCTCTCCGTAATCCGTCATATCAAAGTAAAATGCAGGAAGATTAATCAATCCATAACGCTTTCCATCGCGATCGATAATAGTGGATTTCGCATAAGTCTCAGCGAGTTCCACAACATCACGTTCGATGATCTCCTCATCAATGGTACCATCCACACGCTTGACAGTCAAGGTCACTTTAGTTCCCTTAGGGCCTTTAATGAGCTTAACGGCATCATCCACGCGCATGCCAACCAAACTTACAGCCTCGTCTTCATCCTCTTGCTTGACCTTAATCAGCGCGTCTCCCACCTCGAGGTGTTCTCCGCGCCAAACCGGTCCACCGCTAATGACCTCGACAATAGTTATGTAATCTTTTTTCTTTTGCAAACGCGCACCAATCCCCTCGAGTTTACCGCTCATGCGTAAATCAAATCGGTCTCGATCCGGCGGGGCAAAATAGTTGGTATGTGGATCAAACTCAGAGACTATCGCATTGAGATAAATAGCAAAGTAATCTTTGCGCTCTAAATCATCAGTAAAGTCATAATTATCCTCTAATGTCGACAGTGTGGTCTGGCGTGCTTTTTCCTCCAATGCTTTGGAACTCATCTGGCTCAGCTCACGCATTTCATCCGTTGGAATACTGTCTGGATGCATCTCGCGTGCATCACTTTGCTCTTGTTTCAGGTCATATAGATTAGACAGAGCGGTGTATTTCAGTTGCTTTCGCCAATGTTCTTTGAGTATTGATTCAGAGGTCGCGTACGTCAAATTCTCGTAATCGGTATTTATTTGCTCTTGGATTGAAAAATCGAAGGGCGTGCTCAAAACCTCTCTGTAGTAGGCTTTGGTAGCCTCTGAACGCTCTAAATACGTGTTGTATACCACATCAAAAAAGGTCAAATCTTTCTGACGAATTTGATCGTCAATAAGAAGACTATAGGCCCGAAAATCATCGATGTCCTCAGCTAAAAAATAGCGTTTTAATGGATCTAAAGACTCAATAAAGTTTTCCCAAACATGCTTTGAAAAGTCATCATCTAAGTCCTTGGGATCATAATGCCCTTTTTCTAAGACATAACTAATTAGATCGATTAATAATCGGTCTTTACTCGGGTCATTGAATTCTTTGGTCGTAAAACTACATGATGCAACAGCAACAAAGACCCCGAGCATTAATATTTTCCAATTCCTTTTCAAAATCCGCATTCTTTAATTTTTAGTCTTCTAAAATAGCTAAAAAATAAAGGGGAGCCGTACCCATTTGCTGCTAATTTTTTGTTAAACACAACCTTGTAAAAATCAATGGAAATTGTGTTTTAACCTCAGATAAGCGTATTTTTAACCCTAAATCAAATCATGGAGAAAAACAAACCCTTGATATTAGTGACCAACGACGACGGAATCACCGCGCCTGGTATAAGAACATTAATCAAGGCGATGATTCCGCTTGGAGAAGTAGTCGTAGTCGCTCCAGATGCCCCACAAAGCGGAATGGGACACGCCATTACCGTTAACGACACGCTGTATTGTGACCCCATCAATGTGGACAAATCGTTAGACATTCAAGAATTCAGTTGTAGTGGCACCCCTGCAGATTGCGTTAAAATTGCCGTCAACGAGGTCCTGGATCGCAAGCCCGATCTTGTTGTCAGCGGGGTTAATCACGGAAGTAACGCATCGATCAATGTTATTTACAGCGGAACGATGAGTGCGGCAGTTGAGGCAGGGACCATGGGGATACCAGCCATAGGGTTTTCACTTTTGGATTTCAGTTATAATGCGGACTTTAGCCACACCATAGAGCCGATTCAGCACCTGACAAAGCAATGCCTTGAGCACGGCATGCCACAGGGTGTCGTTTTGAACGTCAATTTTCCAAAAATCGATCAAAGGCCATTCAAAGGCATCAAAATTTGTCGTCAGGCCAATGCGCAATGGGTAGAACAATTTGACAAACGAAAAAGCCCTTGGGGACGAACTTATTATTGGCTTGCCGGAGAGTTTGTTAACCTAGATCAAGGTCAAGATACTGATCAATGGGCTCTAGATAACGGGTATATATCTGTAGTTCCTGTACAATATGATTTGACCGCACACTACGCCATACCGCAAATCAATCAATGGAATCTAAGCTGATGAGTAAAAAAATATTTAAAGGCTTTTTGGTTGGACTGATATTTAATGGACTTGGGATTTTACTCTGTCTGTTGATTTTTAGTATGTTAAACACAAGCAATATCCAAGCGATGTGGACTGGTTTTGTTCAGAGTGATCGACTGTGGATGCTGATTTCATTGGGGGCACTACCCAATTTACTCGCCTTTTTTGAGTTTTTGCGACGCAATCAGGAATACGAGGCGCGTGGAGTCCTCTTGGCTACAATCACGGCAGCATTAACGACTTATTTCTTATACTTTTTCTGATATGAAATACTATATCATTTCGGGAGAGGCGTCTGGCGATTTACATGGATCAAACCTCATTCACGCCTTGAGAGAAAAAGATCCTAAGGCCGAATTTAGGGGTTGGGGTGGTGACCTTATGCAGGCCCAAGGTATGGATCTTGTCGCCCATTATCGCGATCTGGCGTTTATGGGTTTTATCGAGGTCGTATTTAATCTCAGTACAATTCTTGGCAATATCAAACGATGTAAAAAAGACATCGAAACCTACAAACCAGATGTGTTGATTCTAATTGACTATCCTGGGTTTAATATGCGCATTGCGCGCTGGGCAAAACAGCAAAATATACCAGTGCACTATTACATCGCGCCCCAAGCCTGGGCTTGGAAAGAAAATCGCGTTAAAGATATTCGTCGCGATGTCACGGCACTTTATGTGATTCTTCCCTTTGAGGAGGTATTTTTTGGCCAGCGGGGTTGTCCTGTGCATTATGTGGGTCATCCACTTCGTGATGCAATTGACCGTAAGACAGCCATCGACCAAGCACAATTTAGAGTAAATCATGGCCTGGATAAACGGCCGATAATCGCTCTGTTACCCGGAAGCCGCAAACAAGAAATCGCTGCGATGCTTCCTATTATGGCGAGCATCACTGATGAATTTCCGCACTACCAATTTGTGATTGCCGGGGCCCCCTCGATTGACCTTAATTTTTACCAACGAATCTTGAATCAAACCAAAATTAAAGTAGTGACACAAGAAACCTATACAATACTCAATGTCGCACATGCTGCCATGGTCACCTCAGGTACAGCGACATTGGAGACTGCTTTGTTAAAAGTTCCTCAAGTAGTCTGCTACAAGGGCAACTGGCTGTCTTATGCCATAGCGAAACGAATCATCAAACTGTCCTATATCTCACTAGTAAATTTAATCCTAGACCGACAAGCTGTTCCTGAGCTTATCCAAGGGGACTTCAATCGGCAAACACTTGTGGCACATCTGAGGTCGATACTGGGCGACCAAGGTCGAACACAACAACTTAAATCCTATGATCAACTGCTCGAGGCGCTCGGGCCAAAAGGAGCCAGTAAGCGAGTTGCGGCCTTAATTTGTGAGACTCCTAAATAAATCTATGGGTTAATGAGGACAACAATAAAATCCTTAATGCAATCCATGCTCCTCTGTATGCTTATTGTCAGTATATCGAGCTGCAGCAGCACGCGCCGCCCTACAAAAAAGACGAAACATTCGTCACTCGATAATCGGGAAACTAAGCTGATAAATCGCGCTAAGGATTTTATAGGAACGCCTTATAAATGGGGTGGTAATAGTGACACAGGAATTGATTGTTCGGGGCTCATTTATCAGAGTTTTAAAGCTATAGGACAAGAGGTTCCTAGAACGACCCAAGAACTCACCCGGCTTGGGCGTAAATTAAACCCCAATCGATTGAAGCCGGGTGATTTAGTGTTTTTTAATACCATCAAATCCAAAGCCAAAGCAACCCACGTAGGCATAATTACTAATCACAGCAAAAATAAAACCCTATTTATTCACTCAGGAACCTCAACAGGAGTGACAATTTCTAAATTGCAAGATCGATACTGGAAAAAGCGCTTTGTTTTTGCACGTCGATTGCTCTAAATTCCTAGATTGCACCACACTCCCACAAATTCAATGCGGGAGGTGCATCAGCCCATAAACATTAGACTATTTGAACTGGCCCTAGGGCTGAGCTGCGGCATTCTTTTGGGGTATTTTTATGCCATTCCTGACTGGATACAGGATAGTATTCCCCTTGGAATCACCCTTGTTTTGTGTATTAGCTTTTATTTGGCCTTTCATTCAAAAGTCGGCCTCTGGTGGGTTTTTCGTCTTTGGCTCTTTAGTCTTTGGGTGGTGGTTGGAGGGGTGCATTACACGAATCAGCTCATTCCTATTGCGGCGCTAAAATCTCACGAAACACATGCTCATACCGATATAAACAAGGCAAAATTACACGCATTGGACATTCACTATCGACTTAAATCATGGGGCAAAACTAAGCGGTATATCGCTCATTACTATTGCCCCAATAATAAGGGCTCCCACCGTATCGTGGTGCACGCGCAAGATACACTTACTTCAACGATACTCAGTCCCGGCAAAACGCTCTGGACCAATGCCCAAATAACAACTATTTCAGGCAGTAAAACCCCCGGAGGCTTTGACCCTAAGTCTTATTATCACAGTCAAGGAATTCTGGCCATGATCCAGCTTGACAAAAGACAGATATACTGTTGGACAAACCATGAATTGAGCATTCGGGGGGCAGCACAACAACTGAGTAATAAACTGGCGTCACATTGGAAAACGGCATCAATATCCCCTCAATCCAAAGCTTTAGCGCTTGCCATTTTATTGGGGCAAACTGAGTATTTAGGGTCAGAACTCAAGACTCAATTCGCTCATGCTGGAGCGCTGCATATTTTGGCTCTATCGGGCTTGCATGTGGGGCTTGTCGTACTCCTATTACAATACTTACTCCGTCCAATTAAATACTTAGTCCATGGCAATATCATTCGGGCAACTATCTTACTGTTTTTACTCTGGGGTTATGCTTTAATATGTGGACTCAGCCCATCAATTACACGAGCCGTTTGTATGTTTAGTATTTGGCAACTAGGGCAAGTCATTGGACGTCCGATAAGTGGTGCAAACAGTATGTTACTCACCTATCTCATTCTTTTGTGGTGGTCCCCGTTCTGGCTCTTTTCGGTAGGGTTTCAACTCAGCTTTGCCGCTGTAATGGCCTTGACTTATATTCCCGCCCAAATGCTAAAAATATGGTGGCCAAAACACAAAATTGTGCGTTACGTACTTCAACTCAATACCCTAGGCTTTGCAGCACAAATCGGTGTTGGCCCTTTATCCGTATTTTATTTTCATCAATTTCCACTGCTGTTTTGGTTGAGTAATTTAATCATCCTACCCCTACTTACTCCCCTAATTGTTAGTGGCCTTATTATTACTTTAGGTGCTCGTTTAATAAACATTCCACCACTTTTATATCAAGGTTGGGAGCAATGGCTGAATTTGATCGTTCAGAGCATTCAATGGATTGCAAGACATGAGCACTTTTTGCTTAAAGATTTGACCCTAAATAGCGTTAACCTATGGCGCTACTATGTGTTGTTTATTTTTTTGTGGTGGGGGTTACAACACCCCTGGATTTCATTAGATCACCTGACACGTAGGCTGCTTCCATATTCAATCTGCATAATTCTCTACACAGGTATTGCTCAAAAACAACTCAAACAGACCCATGCCCCGGAATTTGCCTTGCTTCATCGTTATGGAGCAACCGCGATAATCGCAAATACGTCAAAAGGGTATTTGGCTCTCATTAACGACAAAAATCAAAATACACGACCCGTGCAGGATTGGACAAGACACTATCAGGTCCCTCTTACGGGTACTCGTGCTCTTAAATCCATGATGACCTTTGGCAAGCAACCCCTTTTGGTCATTGATTCAATTGGCGTATATCCCCAACTAACTCAAAGTATTGTGCTACTTACCAATAATGCCGACGTTCATTTTGAGACTTTGGTCAATGATCTCAAACCAACCATTATTTTGGCTGATGCCTCAAATGCCAAATACATTGTACGTCGATGGCGAAGCCGAGCAGCTGGTTTAAACCAGAAGTTTTTAGATACTTATGAATTAGGAACTATTGAATCAAGCAGTCCTGACTTTAAAACGTACTTTTAAACGACTCTTGATAATCGACCCATGCCTGTTCTGTGGTAATATTCTTATACCGATCCGTGGCAATCATCTTCAAAAATATTTCGAGCTCTTGAGCCGATTTATAGCCCGGTAAGGCTTGTATTAATTCTCCGTTTTCGTCAAAAAAGACTAAACTTGGATAGGCATTGATTCGCAAGGCATCGGCAAAAAAATGCTGTGCATTTCGGCCTTTACGCTCAGGTTGATGGTTGGGATTAGTATAGGTAAAGTCTTTGTAAGTTATGGATTCAGTTCCTTCACCATCAAATTTAACCGGATAATAATTTTTGTTGACATACCGAATCAGACGTTTATTACTAAAGGTGTTTTTATCCAGCAACTTACAGGGACCACACCAATCGGTGTATACATCCATGAAAATCTTTTTAGGATTTTTGCTTTGGGCCTCTAACGCCTGATTCATACTCATCCATTTAATCTGCGCATGGCTCTGTTGTGTGTGCAAGACAAACGCCAAAACAACCGCCAAAAAATACCTTACACGCATACCTAGAAACTTGGGGTGAAATTAGCCACAAAGGCATCATATTCTTGTTGCGTACGAATGTTTTGCCATAAGTCGGTGCCAAAAAACCTCAAAAATAACTCAAGTTGCGGAGGCGTACGATAGCCCCGAACGCTTTTTATTAAATCACCTTGCTCATCCAAAAACACCACAGTAGGATAAGCCCTGATGCCAAGATAACTCGCAAACTGATGGACCGAATTTCGTCGTTTAGCCTTTGCCGGATTATACCGCGGGTTGTCATAGCGCTTACCCTGATATACAAAGGACTCATTACCTTCTCCATTAAACTTTACAGGGTAAAAGTGCTCGTTTATAAATGCTGCAACCTTTGGATTACTGAACGTATTACGGTCATATAGTTTACAGGGGCCACACCAAACGGTATACACATCAATAAAAATATTTTTAGGCGTACTTTTTTGAGCCGTAAGCGCCTCACTCATGGACATCCACTGAATCTCCTGGGCCAAATGCCCTTGAGTCCAAAACATCAAAAACAACACAAGAAGTGATCTAATACTCATGTACTTATTCAATTAAAATCGAGGTTTCGCTTTAGGCAACATTTAAATTTAGTAATACTCAAAATAAATTATCGTACTCCGTGCATCAACTTCTTGATCACAGGGTACATCAAGGCAGAAAAAACAGCCAAACCAAAGGCAATAAAAGTCAACAGCCAAAAGAATGAACTCAACCCTTCGGTCCGAGCTATTTCTTCGGAAGCTTCTCCAAATACCCCAGCGAGTTTCATACCGATGGCCACAGCCAAATAATAGACGCCAAACATAATTGCAATCATTCGACCAGGCACAAGTTTACTCACATAAGACAGCGCGACCGGTGAAATACACAATTCGCCCATGGTATGGAAAAAATAAACCAGAACAAGCCATATAATGCTCACAGATGCCGTCTTAGCTCCGGCTGGTATCTCCGATGCGCCCACAGCCACACAAGCCATTCCCAGGCCGAGTAAAAACATCCCAATAGCGTATTTCATATTGGCATTCGGGTTGTATTTACTTTCCCACCAGCGTGAAAAGAGTGGTGCAAAAGTGATGATAAATAACGAATTCAAAATACCAAACCACGAAGCGTCGATTTCGGCAACATCTTGACTGAATTTATCACTTAATCTAAAGAGCGCTATAGCCCAGATAATGACAAAACTCAATCCCAAAATGATATTGGACCATTTGAACCTGGTAAACGTTTTACCAAATAGTTTGAACAGGACCCAAGTAATGACACCAAGGGGGATGATGGTAACCAAGGCATCAACAACTTTGAAGATCAAGGCAGAATTTCCCTCTAAAATACGGTCTGTATAGTCGCGGGCGAATATGGTCAATGAACTCGGTGCTTGCTCAAAAATCGCCCAAAAGAAAATCGTGACAAATGAGAAAAACATCACGGCAAACATTCTGTCTTTGGTTATTTTATCATAACGGGGCAGACGAATAACAAGCAACAAAATAAAAAGTCCTAAAGCCAATAAAATCATGAATGACGGTCCTGATAAACTCCCCACACTAAAATCAAATAAATTATAGGCACCTTGTGAGATCTTTGAAACAGGGTCATTTATCATCCAGGCTAGCCCAATAATTGAAGACAACGCAATAATCCCAATTTGAAACTTGGTAAATGGGTTGAGTTTAGGCTCATCAGGCCCCAACTCAATTTGTTCATCTTGTTTTTTGGGCTTGAGTCCGATACTGCCAAAAATATCTTGGGACAACCAAAATTGTAACAACCCAAAGAACATAAAAATTCCAGCCAATCCAAAGCCCCAGGACCAACCTACTTGCTCGCCCATATATCCGCACAATAAAATGCCTAAAAAGGCCCCTGCATTGACCCCCATGTAAAATATAGTGTACGCCCCGTCCTTTTTCTCTGGACGTGAGGCATACATTGCCGAAATTATCGAGGTCATATTGGGTTTAAAAAATCCACTTCCAAATACCAATAACACCAATCCTGTATAGATAAAAAACTGGGTTTCTAAGGCCATACAGGCATGTCCCAAAGTCATCAATAAGGCCCCGATCAAAATGGCATATCTAAATCCAATTTTTCGATCCGAAAGATAACCACCGAGCAAGGTCGCTAGATAGACCATCGAGGTGTACGTGCCAAAAATGGCAAAGGCGTATTCACGTGGCCATCCCCAGCCTTCGTCTAGTAATGAGGCGGTAAAAAACATCACCAAGAGGGCGCGCATTCCGTAGTAGGAAAAACGCTCCCACATTTCGGTAAAGAACAAGACAAAAAGTCCTGCTGGATGTCCTAGGACCTTGTCTTTAAATAAATTTTCAATATCGGTGTTCATGGTTGTTAATATTTATCGGTTGTCAATGGTTTATTGTTCGCTATCCTCAATACCATGAGTTAAGACTTCTAATTTTTTTCTAAATAAAAGTACGATTAGCCCAAAGGAAATACAAAAGACCGCTATTCCTGTAAAAATAGTAAACTCTCCATAGGTCGAGGCAGACTCGCCCAGAAGACCCGCTAATTTATTCCCAAATCCGGTCATCGCAAAATAGACACCCATCATTAATGAGGCATATTTTATCGGCGCCAATTTGGTGATGTAAGAAAGGGCAACCGGAGAGATACAGAGTTCCCCCACCGTATGAAATAAATAAGCTAAAACAAGCCAATACATTGCCGAAGAGCCTGTTGATTCAAATTCAGAAGAGGCAGCAGACATAAAAAAGAATCCTGTCCCCATAATTATCAACCCAAGGATCATTTTAAACAACGAAGTCGAGAGCTTTCCGCGAAGTTTGCGTTTGGCCCAGTAGGCCGCCACAGTCGTTCCCAAAAATATAATAAACATAGCATTTAAGGATTGAAACCAAGACGCTGGCACCTCAAGCCCAAAGAGCATCCTGTTGGTGTTCTCCATGGCATAAATATTCATCAATCCACCGGCCTGTTCAAAGGCACCCCAAAAGACAATTACCAAAAAGAACGATAGAAATAAAACTACGACTCGATCTCTTTCGATCTTGGTCAATGGCCGATTCATAGCCTCGAGTTCTTTTTCATCCTTTGAGCTACCCAAATAATTACCCACATCTTTGAGGTATTTCTGCCCCAGAACATATTGAATAAGCCCCAAAGTCATACCAATGCCCGCCAGACCAAATCCATAATGCCATCCCATGACCTCGCCGACATAGCCAACGATAATACTCGATAAAAATGCGCCGAGATTAATGCCGATATAAAAAATGGTAAACCCTTTATCTCGACGAATGTCACCGGGTTTGTACAAGCCACCGACCATGGTCGATATATTGGGTTTCAACATCCCAACACCAGCGATTATCAAAGAAAGACCTGAGTAAAAGGCCCACATTTCTTCGATTGCCAGGACACTGTGCCCCATAACCAGTAAAATACCGCCATAGAGCACCGATTTCTTTTGTCCAAAAAACTTATCAGCCAGCCATCCCCCTGGGATTGAAGCCACATAAACAAGCATGGTATACCACCCGTAAAGTGCCAAGGCGCTTTCGTTGGCCCAGCCTAAACCTGCATTTGCCGCGTCTGTTTGTGATACGAGATAAAGGACCAAAATTGCTCGCATACCATAGTAGGAAAAGCGTTCCCACATCTCGGTAAAAAAGAGCACAAAAAGCCCTCTAGGATGTCCAAAAAATTCTTTGGTAGTGGTTGAAGTTGTCATATTGGTTGGTTTTATAAATTATTGATTAGGTTTTTTTGTATGAACTCTGTCATTTTTCCATAGAGATGCTGCCGGGTGAATCCACCGCGAATCCCATGATTTTTGTCCGGATAAATCAGCCAGTCAAAAGGCTTATTGGCATGGACTAGTGCATCGATTAATCGCATTGAATTTTGCACATGGACGTTATCATCGGCTGTTCCATGAATTAAAAGGAAGTCTCCAGTCATTCCAGAGACGTGATCTAAGGGCGCATAAGCGTCATACCCCAGAGGGTTGTCTTTGGGCAATCCCATAAATCGTTCGGTATAAATGGTGTCATAAAATCTCCAAGAGGTCACTGGCGCAACAGAAATGGCCATCGAAAAAACACCTTTGCCTTGAAACAGGCAATTGGCCGACATAAACCCGCCGTAACTCCAGCCCCAAATACCAATTTTATCCGAATCGACCTGAGACCATTGCGCTATGGCCTCTGCTGCAGCAATTTGATCTTGTACCTCGTAGAGTCCCAATTTTCCTTGAGTCATTTTTTTAAAATCTCGTCCTTTAAGCCCCGTACCTCTTCCATCGACACAGACCACAATCATGCCTTGATTGACTAAATATTGATGCCAATAATCATTGGAGTTGTGCCACCGATCTGCGACTTGCTGAGATCCTGGTCCACTATATTGAAACATCAAAACAGGATATTTTTTTGTGGCATCCAAAGTTTTTGGCTGTATCGTGTAAGTATTGAGCCAATGACCATTGATGTAAAGACTGTCAAAAGTCTTTGGATTCAAACTGTATTGGTTTACCAATTGATCTAAATGAGCATTATCCTCCAAAACGCGCAACGTCACTCCGTTTAATCCCGAATTTAAGGTATAACGATCTGGCGTCTTAACTGATGAGTGGTGTTCGATTAAATAGCTGAAATCGCGACTAAAATCTGCACTATTGGTCCCTTTATCTGAGGAGAGTCGCACCATATTGGTGCCAGAAATATTCATAGAATAAATATCCCTGTAAATACTTCCTCGTTTGGACGACTGAAAATACAAACGACCCAAAGCGGGGTTAAACCCATAGAAACGAGTAATATCGTAATTCCCTTGTGTTAATTGACGAATCAGCTCTCCCTGAGTATTGTAATGGTATAAATGACGCCAGCCATCTTGTTCACTGGGCCAAATAAAACTGTTATCGTTTAAAAAGGTTAGGTCATCATGGATGCTGACATAAGCCGCATCAGTCTCACGCAGTAGCACCTGAATTTGATTTTGTACCACATCAACTTGAAGAAACTCAAGGTCATTCTGTTGACGATTGAGCAGCTGCACGGCTAATTTGTCTGGGTGATTGGTCCATTTGATCCGCGGGATATATTCATAGGGCCATTGCGACAGGTCCAAATCGATGGTGTGACCTGTAGTTAACTCGTGAACATGCAAAGATACTTTGGCATTCTGCTCACCAGCTTTAGGGTATTTGAATACACTTTGTTTTGGATACAAGGCCTGACCATAGACATCCATTGAAAATTCAGGAACTTGAGATTCATCAAATCGTAAAAACGCCAGAAAGTTTCCATTTTTGTTCCACTGATAAGCTTGTACAAAGGCAAACTCCTCTTCGTAAACCCAATCCGCAAGACCATTGATCACATGGTTTTTACGTCCATCATAGGTTACCTGAATTGACTTATGCTCCGCGATATCCCAGTAAAAGAGGTTATTGTCTTTGACATAACCTAAAAACCTTCCATCGGGACTAAAGGATACCTCTTGCACATCTGGACCTTCCAATTGGGTTAGGGATTGGTCACCACGATCATAAAGAAAGTGCTGGGCAAAGTAAGATCGACGATATTGCTGTGTGCGTTGGGTTTTGATTAAAATATTTTGTTCATCAGGGCTGAGCTGATAATCGAATACGCGTTCAAGTTCTGGAAAATCACTACTCCTGAAGATAGTCTCTACCCTTTGACCCGACTGGAATTCGTATATGTTAATCTCAACATTATTTGAGGCTTTCGATCGCTCGAGTAAGGTAAAATGACTGCCGTCAGACATGCTTCTTATGGACTTTGGACGTTCTGTAGACAATTGTCCATTCCAAATTTCTGTCAGGGTCAAAGGACGGTCCTGAGCGCTGATACTCCAAGACCAAAAAATACCAATCACAACGGCTATAATAGCCCTCAATTCACATCGTACCATTCCGACAATACAGGTCGTTTAAATTCGATTAGAAATATAAGGCTTTTTGACTAAAATTTACTTTTCTAAGGATACTAAAACCACCCCTAATGCCTGACAAAAGAGTTATATTTGTAATTCAAATGGTGAACTCATGGACAATAAAACCATAAATGGCTTTTCAAAACTTTCCAAAAAGGAAAAAATAAAATGGCTCTCTAAAAACTATTTGACAGACAACCCGGAGACAGAGCGACTTTTAAGCGTTTACTGGCATGAGGATTCGGCACGTCAAAAGCGCCACGATGAGTTTATCGAAAATGCACTATCTAACTTCTTTTTACCTTTTGCTGTGGCACCAAATTTCAGTATTGATGGGCGCATCTATGCAATTCCCATGGTTATTGAAGAGAGTTCAGTGGTTGCTGCGGCCAGTAACGCCGCGAAATTTTGGTTGACGCGCGGGGGCTTCAAAACAGAAATATTAAGCACGGTCAAAAGTGGTCAGATTCACTTGAACTTTTCGGGGGCCAGCTCAGACTTAATCGATTTTTTTAACCAAAATAAAGAGCTGTTAATCAACAGTATCAGCGATCTCTCCCAGAGTATGATTAAACGTGGGGCAGGGTTATTGGATTTATCTCTTGTGGATCAGTCCGACAAACTGAGTAATTACTTTTTCATCGATGCGCGATTTAAAACGGCAGATGCTATGGGCGCCAATTATATCAATTCTTGCTTAGAAACGATTGCCGATACCTTTAGCGTCTTATCTGCGGATTATATCCCCTTCCAAAATCACAAGCCTGAGGTTGTCATGAGTATCTTATCCAATTATGTGCCTGAATGTTTGGTCCGAGTGTCAGTACAATGCCCAGTGAGTGATCTAGCGCAATCAGAGCTCAGTGGAGCTGAATTTGCAGAAAAATTTGTTCGCGCCGTTAAAATAGCCCAAACCAATCCACTTCGAGCAGTGACCCACAACAAAGGCATTATGAATGGTATCGATGCAGTTATCCTTGCCACGGGAAATGATTTTAGAGCGGTCGAGGCGGGCATCCATGCCTATGCCTCTAAATCAGGGACGTACAAGAGTCTTTCCACAGCCGGGGTACAAGACCAGTGGTTTAAATTTTCTATGGAGCTTCCTTTGGCACTGGGAACGGTAGGAGGACTCACAAAACTACACCCGATGGTTGGTGTTGCCATGTCTATATTACAAGAGCCCTCAGCCGAAGATCTTATGAAGATTGTTGCGACTGCGGGACTCGCACAAAATTTCGCTGCGGTTCGCTCTTTAGTGACTACAGGAATTCAAAAAGGCCATATGAAAATGCACCTTTTGAATTTGCTGAGTCAGTACAATGCTGATGATTCGATTAAATCTGCCGCGGTAGAACATTTTAAAACCCATACAATTTCTGCGCGCAGCGTCGCCGATTTTGTGGCAGCTTATCGCGCAAATGATTGATCATATTTACAAAAATGGGAAGCTCTTGCTCTGTGGAGAGTACGCCGTTTTGGACGGCGCACTCGCCCTGGCAATTCCCACTAAATACGGTCAAAAATTTACGCTAGACCAGAGTGAACATAGCGATTCACTTAATTGGCAAGCCTTGGATAACCAGGGTCAGTCTTGGTTTGACGCTGTGTTTCACATAGAGTCTCTTGAACTTGTTTCGTCAAACAATCCAAGTATTGCCCGTGAACTGCAAAACATGCTCAAATCTGCCCAACAACTCAATCCCCGTTTTTTAAGCGCGTCCCGAGGAGTCCATGTCACAAGCCAACTGGAATTTCCTCGCTCTTGGGGACTGGGCAGTTCATCAACCTTAATCGCTGCAGTCGCACAATGGAGTCAAACGGATCCATATATATTGTCAAACATGAGTTTTGGCGGTAGTGGTTATGACGTTGCCGCAGCAAATCTATCCCAACCATTTACCTATCAAATTTTGGAACAAAGCCCCCAAATTCGTCCGATGAATATTCAATGGACATTTACCAAGGACCTTTATTTCATTCATCGAAACAAAAAACAAAATAGTCGGCAATCGATAGCGCATTACAGAGCTCAGAAAAACAAAAGGAACTTAATCGATAAAATCAGTGGTCTTACTCAGGCCATGATTCATGCCAACACCCCAGAAAAATTTGGGCAACTTATGACCGAGCACGAAGAAATAATCGGTAAAGCGATAAAGTGTACCCCGGTCAAACAAGAATTATTCAATGATTTTCCTGGTGCGATAAAAAGTCTTGGAGGATGGGGTGGCGATTTCATCATGGCCCTGAGCACTTCACTGGATCAAGAAAAAACGCACCAGTATTTCAAAAGCAAAGGGTACGATACCGTCATCGCATTTCGCGAGATGACAGCCCAAGACTCAGCCACTAATTCCTAGTAAAATTCAGCGCGATTGTCCTCGATATCGGCAATGTCCTTGAGCGCATTAAAAATTCGCGTGTTGATCGCCGTAACGGCTATACCTGACTTGATTTGGTTTACATATGAGGCATAGTTTCCGAGGTCCACAGCGGGCTGCTCTTCAAGCACGCGCACTTTAAACACTCCAGTTTCACCATCGATGAGTTCAGTTGTATTGAGCGCACCTACCCCAAATGCCGCACCGACTACCGCTGGTTCTGTTCCTGCTCCAGCAATGGTTGGGGTCGCTCGTGTTAGAGCACTTGCTGTTTTGACAGTAGTATTTTGACTTGTAGCCAATTCTTGAAGTGTCGAACCACTCAGGCCTTGGCGAATTTGCTCAGCCTTTTTCTGATTGCGTAAAATCGGGGTAACAGTTGCTGACGCTTCTGCGACGCTCATTAATGACTTTTCAGTACTCTTACGCGTCACTCGCGCCACCACGTAAGACCCATTAAGGCTAAATCGCTTGAGGTCCCCTACAGAAACATCTTCTTGGAACGCCCAATTAATGATACTTCGGTTGTTGCCAATCCCTGGAATACTCGCATCAAGGGCACCAATTCTGTTAACTGGACGCGGGGTCAATCCTTTTTCATCTGCGGCCTGGTCGAACCCTTCTGAGCGTGCCGCTTCTTCAAATTTAGCCGACTCTGAAAACACTAAGGAAAGTGTTTCTTCAGAGGGCTCAATCTCTCTTGTAATAGTGGCTACCTTATAGGCCTTGGACTTGTTTTTCTGCCCTTCAATTTCGATAATATGTACCCCAAATTGTGATTCTACCACACCGAGATCGCCTGTTTTACCTTCAAAACAAAAATCGCGAAATGGCGCCACCATTGTGTTGTAGCCAAAATAATCGTAGTGTCCCCCATTTTCTACGCTTCCAAGGTCACTCGAGTAGTCGCTCACGAATTTTGTGAATTTTCTGCGATTTCTCTTGAGCACACCGTAAAGACTATCCGCAAATGCTCGAGCCTCTGCAGGAGAACGAGTAATGCTGTCTACACGACTCAAACCTACAGGAATTAAGATATGACGTGCCTCAACCGAATCCGCCATTTGCATATTGGCCACCACTTTAGACAATTTAAAATTCCCACCATCTCGGTAAGGACCATAAACTGATCCTTGTGGTAAGGTCAATAGAGAATCTCTAAGAATTTGAGCCATTGCATCGCGACGTAACCACTGATCATTAAAATTTTCATCAGAGTTGTCATTGACAAAAAATTCAACATCCTCAGCCGAATCAAAAGAGTCGATTAATTCAGAAAGTTCTTCACTTTGAGCGGCGATATCTTCATTTGATGCCGACTCCTCAAAAATCACATATTCCAGATCAACCATGGGGTCAACCTCAAAATCTTTTGCATTGGCCTTTATGTAGTTTCTGATTTCGCTTTCTGAAACGTCAACCTCCTCATCGTCGATACTGGAGTAAGGTACATAGAGATATTCAATATCAATTTTGTCATTTTCAAAACGGTACAATTGCTCACCATCTGCCATAGACACTTCCATTCCACTGGTTATCAAACTCGCATAGGTCGATTGGCCCAAGCTCTCGCGCACCCCTTTGAGATAAGTATCCCACTGTTGTTTGGCACGAGCATTATTTTGTATGGCTGCCATGTATTCGATAAGACGCGCATCACTGTACATACCGTTCTCATCTTGAAAGGTCGGATTGTTGGCCAGGGACATGCGTAATTGGTCGTTGAGTTGTTCTTCAGAAATAGTCAATCCTAAGGCCTTGACTTGCTGGTCATAAAGCAATGCTTTTAGCTGTCTGTCCCAAACGAGATTCATCGCCTGAGAGGACGAAGCATTTGGACCCAAATTACGTTGATATTGGTCCACTTGTGTCATAAAATCTTCACGTAAAATCTCTGTGCCATTAACCGTGGCCACAACATTCTGAACACTCGCCGCGCTACCGCCTTTATTTATGATATCACTTAAAATAAATGAAAATAAAGCCAAAGCAATGATGAGAATAAGAAACACCCCACGTTTACGAATACTATTTAAAACTGCCATATCTGTCTAATTTGATAGTGGGCGAAATTACCACTAATTAACGATTTATAAAAAACTCAAATGAAAAAATTACCATGAACAATCAAATTCAATCTCGGGGGGCACTTGTGAGTTCAACCAACTCAATTTTTGTATGGGATACCTCAAGTATCTTGATGGTAAAATCTTCGATGTCAATTACTTCTCCTTGTTGAGGAATTTCTTCAGCCATGTGAACAATCAAGCCGCCCAGTGTTTCATACTGTTCGCTCTCGGGAAGATTTAGTCTGAAGGTTTCATTGAGGTAATCGACCTCAAGACGTGCCGAAAAATGCCAAATGTTGTCAGTCAGTTCTTCTTCAACCAAGTCTGGCGAGTCGTGTTCATCCTCTATCTCACCAAAAAGTTCTTCAATAATATCTTCGACAGTAATGATCCCTGCTGTTCCTCCGTATTCATCAACCACAACGGCAATACTTTTTCGCTTGCGCGTGAGTACCTGCAAAATATCTTTGGCGAGCATGGTTTCGGGGATGAATACTACTGGGATTAACACTTGACTTAGCACTTTGGGCTTTTTAAACAGCTCGAAAGAATGAACATAGCCCAGAATGTTGTCCAAATTATCTTGGTATATCAAAATTTTAGAGAGGCCTGTTTCTGTAAAACGTGCACTCAGTGTTTTAGGTGTGGTTTCCACATCAACACCAACTACCTCAGTGCGCGGGATCATGATTTCACGAGCCTTGACATCTGAAAATTCCAAAGCATTTTGAAAGATCTGTATTTCGCTATCGACCTCATCCTCAACTTCCAAACTATCCATTTGCTCGTTAATATAATGCCCTAACTCGACTTTGCTAAAACTCAATTGCAGAGTATCTCCAGGGGTCCTGAATAAAACACGCAAAATGAAGTCAGAAATCCAAATGACTAATTCTGAGATGACAGAAAATAGCTGATAAAACACATAAGCTGGGAGAGATAGAATTACCACAAGTTGATTGGCGTAAATTTGAAAAAATACCTTAGGCAGAAACTCAGCGGTCAACAATATGACCAAAGTCGAAATTACAGTGTGAGTCAAAAGACCCAAAAATCCGGTAATTGGTATCCATTGCATCAAAACTTCGCCCATAAATAAACCATAAATGACCAGAGCAATATTATTGCCCACCAACATCGTGGCTATGAATTTTGAAGGACGGAGCGTTATGCGTTTGAGGACGGCAGAAATAAAGTTATTCTGCTTTTTTTCTATTTCAAGATGAATTTTATTGGCCGAAACATAGGCGATTTCCATACCAGAAAAAAAGGCAGAAAAAAGCAGCGAAACAATAATAATCAAAAGGACACCATCCATAAATTACTCAGAACGATTTTCCATATTCTTTCGAAACCAACGTTTGAAAAAATACATGCCCACGGCAACCACAGCAAAAATGATGAACATGTACGAACGCTCTCTATTGTCAGCCCAATTGGTGAGCACGAGATAGATAGAAAACAAGGCCATTGCGATATAGCCGTATTCAAACAATTTATAAATTTTGCCACGCATTAATTTCGTATTTATTGGGATTCAACAATGCGTTGAATTCCCTGGTTATTTCTAGAAAGAAATATAGTAAAATCTTCGTTGGCATCAAATCGACCTCCATCGTTGTAAGAACTATCATTAAAGGTGATTCTGTAGGGTTGATCGGTGAACAGCCATTTGCCTTTTTGATCCCAATATAATTGCTGAGCTTCCAATATGTTTCCGTCGGCTGTCGTCAGCACTACATTGTCTCTCAAATCAACTAAACCAGTTGACCCGTAACGAATGGCATAGTTTGATCGAACAGTGCTTTGTTTATCTCCATCAAAAAAACGAATATCAACGCCCTGCGGAAATTCTTGGAAAACAAATTCATAGTTGCTGTAATCCAATAATTTTGGCGCAATAAGATTGGTCTTTAATCGACCAGAATCGGTGTATTTTAAATTTACATGCTCTCCCTCAGCGATGGGACGATCATCACTCAGATTGAGTTGCTGGACCTGATTATAGGTTCCTTCACAAGAAAAAAGCGCCATGAGTCCAAAAAAGACACAGGCGCTTATTTTAAAAAAACTTTGGTATCCGTTCATTAAAGATTTGGCACTTTGACACTCCCGCCAATCCAACAATTGATTGCGATTACTTTTCCGCCCATATCTTCTGCAAAAATATCGCTTTTACTCGGTGCGCGTCCGCGATAACTCTGCGCAGTGGCTCTTGCGGTAGCGGCTATCGATGCATCTACCCGGGCAGCGCGGTCAGCCATTTCAGCGGCTTTCCAGTTAATGGCTCTTTTCTCAAATACAGTGCCTCCACAGTCATTAGAACTTTTGGAATACATATCGGCGATACGCAAATAACAAATTCCCTTAGATGGTTTTTGTTCAAGCACTTTGTAATAATTACTACGAGCCCTGCTGTAACTGCCTCGCTTACGATAGTTCTCGGCTATAGCAAATAAGTAATCTGCTGTTTTGTTCGGGTTTGTTTCAAGTTCGACTGCTTGGTTGTAATAGTTTATCGCATCGGTATTATTTCCGTCACGATCGGCCAGGCGACCCAGATAAAACGCTGATGCAGCAGACGGTTGAAGTGTATGTAATTGCTGTACGAGTTGATAAAACAAAGGCGTTTCGCAATCCTTGGCATTGAGGCGACTTGCGGCACTCTTGAGCCATGCAACATCTTCCTTTTTCTCATCAAAATTCTTCTCGTACAATGGAATCAGGTTATCACAATCGGCAATGGATCCTAATTTTGTATCCACACTGCCTTTAATCTTTGCATAGTAGCCCAAATATCGCTCATAGCCTTTGAGCCTCTTTTGTTGTTTGCTACTCAATTTTTTTCCAGATTCCTCTTGTTCTATCAATTTATTGATTCGGACAGCATAGTTCCCCTCTTCCTTTTCAATTTTTTCAATGATGATGTCATAAAGGTCAAAGACTTCTTGGATATCTTTTTGACCCGCTTTATACAGGTCCATCCCCAGTGAAAAATAAGTGTAGATGGATTTGGGACTTTTAAAGGTCGGTTCATCTGTTTTGTACGCCAGGTCAAAGGCCGCAAATTGGGATGATTTATCGCCAATACCGTTGTCGTATTTAATCTGTGCAATATCTGCCATGATATCCCCTTTTTTAGATTTTTTAGGGAAGTATTTCATGCGCAGTTGATAAGCATTTTCAAGATCAGCTATTTTTGTTTGATCACCTTGCTCGATAAAGTATTCGAACATCTTGACTGCGTATTGATATACAGCAACGCTATAGCTCGGACATGAACTAATCACCTTGTCATAATGGGTCAAAGCACCCTCGTAGTTCTTGATTTTGGCCGGTTCTGTAAACAATGAAACGGCAATAGTACAATCGTCTTGAGCACTCGTATGAATTGTCGAAAACATGGCAGCAAAAGCCAATAGCAAAATTTTAATTTTCATAACTCTAATTTAATCATATAATCTTTTTTCAAACCACTTATCATTAAGTGAGAGGCCAACAAATATATTAACAAATGACTCCTCAACCAAGCCGTTGTCTTTGGTCCCGCGACCGCCGTATTCTACACCGATATTTATATTCGAAAAAGAACGTCCTAGGTTAATCCCCAGTCCAAAAGACATGCCAAACTCTGTAATCGCATTTCCGTTGACATTTATTCCAGTCTCTTCAAAACGGAATCCACCGCGATAAACAATGCGCTTGAGCACATTGGTAAATGAATTGTAGTCAGGGATGTAAAATCCGCCCATTTTAAAACGCAATGCATCTTGATAACTTACATTGTTTAAATCGACCGTACTGCTAGCCAGGTTGCTTGTTTTCTGTGAACTCACTTCAGCGGATAGAGACCACTTACGTTCTTGAACTAATCCTAAACCAACGGTTAGCTGCGATGGATACACAAAATCTGAATTGGCCAAAACAATATCACGGGTATCAATCGGAGAGGTATTTCCATTAGGCAATAACAATACAGTAGATATCTGACGCGTATTTTCAGAGACAAATTCAGATTCAGGGGTGTACGTTACAGAGGCCAATCCATGGAGTTTTTTACTCAATGCTCGTTTGTATTGTAATCCCAGATTCATGCTTAGTCCAAGTAGATCACTTTGGTTATCCTCCTCGGTTCCTAGTTGTATGTCTTGTTGGAACGTTACCGCATTATTCAGGATTTTCCCAAAATTATAATTGGCTTCAACACCCAGACTTAGCTCAGGCGTAACACTATAGCCCAAGGCAAAAAACACCTTATTCATACCACCACTGCCCGTATACTGAGTGGTATTGGCGCCATCGATATTTTCGAGTTTATACCCCGAGGTTGTCAGTGGCAGTAATCCAAATGCGCCACCAAATTTCCCCATCGGAAAAGCTACTGATAAATAATCCAATGTCGTGGTTGTTGCACGTTCACTTGCTTGTGCGGTACTGAGGGTGTTAAATTTGTGACTCCCAGCGATTGAGTAATTCACTAATTTTAGTTGAGCCAGACCGGCAGGATTTAATAAATTCACATGGATACTATCCGAATAGGTACTTACCCCGCCCATGAGTCGATTCTCAACAGTTCCTCGAAAATTCAAATTACCAATCCCAAAAAAAGAATAAGGTGAAGTCGTGCCCTGCCCCAACATCGGTGCAGTAATGGCAAATGCCATGACGAAAAGTATTTTTTTGAGCATTAGTCCTTGTTAATCAATAAAATCTGATTGAGTCCTTCCAATAAAAAATTAGGATGGGCAAAGATGTCATTTTTTATGTGATCTCGCAAAATTTCTAGGTCTCCGCCTGTTAAAAATGTCGTTAAATCGGGATTGGATTGGGCAAAATGATTGATAAACCCATCAATTTCATGAATTAATCCATAAAACGCACCGTGATGCATAGAACTCATTGTGCTTTGTCCGTGGTTGGAGTCTGGAACCATTGGACTCAAATCAGGAAGCCGCTCTGTGTAGTCGTGCATGGCTTTATATCTTGCCGCGAGCCCTGGACTTATCGCTCCTCCAAGATATCGTCCATGAGCATCCAAATAATCATAAGTGAGGCAAGTACCACAATCAATGACGAGAGCCGCTTTGCCCGGAGTATGGAATTTTGCTGCACTGGCCAAAGCCATACGATCCAGTCCCAAGGTCTCAGGAGTTTGGTATAAATTCTCAAAAGGAAGTTTTAACTCATGATTCATGACCAAGACCTCAAACTTACTGCTTAAAACCTCAAAAAGTACCTCTCGATCCGGGCCACTCTGGCACCAGATGGCATGATCAATTTTGGAATAATGTAGGAGCAACTCATTGATCGACCCCACTGAGTCTGACTCATGTAACACGCCAAAGGCTATTGAAGTATTTCCGTCAAATACCCCATACTTAATACGGGTATTACCTATATCGAGGGCTAAATTCATCAACTCGTGTCATAATTAAAGTTCGAAAATACAATTTGACAGGATTAAAGAATCGAAATTAATGTGAAATTTTAGAAATAGGTCAAGCTCTTGTCGGCATTAAGCACTTGATTTTCTGTAATATTAATTTTGTTTAACATTTTTAACAAAAGATTAAACAAAATACCCCCATTTATTACGTTATTTGCAATCAAATACAATCAAATAAATAAACAAGCTATGATTTTTACAAAATTTTTAAACCCAACAAAATTTGCCTTTTTGGCACTCGCCTTTACCTTTGTGGCCTGCTCTGATGACGATTCTACTGTAGACCCTACACCAGAGCCGCTGAACATCGTCGAAACAGCGCTTGCCACTTCTGATTTGAGTTCACTTGTTGCTGCTTTACAAGCTGCAGACGGTGACCTTGTCAACGTACTCAGCGGTGGTGAATTTACAGTATTGGCTCCGACAAATGCAGCCTTTGACGCGTTCTTAACCGCCAACGGATTTGCTGACTTAAGTGAAGTGCCCACTGATGTATTGGCCAACATCTTATTGAACCACGTAATCACCGGAACTGTGATGTCAACAGACCTCACTGCCGCTGGTGCTGGATACTCGCAGACCAATGCCACCAACGCAGATGGTGATGCCATCAGCCTTTACTTCAATACAACCAGTGGTGTTGTTTTTAACGGTGCTAGTGCCGTAAGCCAGGCTGACGTTGAGGCGACTAATGGTGTGGTGCACGTTGTAGACCAAGTCATTGGATTACCTACCATCGCAACTTTTGCCACGGCTGATCCGACTTTTGAAACTCTTGTAGCGGCGCTAACACGTCCCGACCTTGAAGTACCTTTTGTAACAATCCTAAGCTCAACAGGAGAAGGAACGCCATTGACCACATTTGCCCCAACCAATGAGGCGTTCGGTGATTTATTAACAGAACTAGGGGCTGACGATTTATCTCAAATCGACGTAAATACCCTGACAGCAGTGCTTTTAACGCACGTTGTTGGAGGCGCTAATGTTCGTGCTGAAGATTTAACACAAGATATGCCAGTACCGACACTGAGTGAAGAGACTCTTACGGTTGATTTGACTAATGGCCCGCAATTAGTTGATCCAAACGGACGTGTTTCTAATATTATTGCCAACAACGTACAGGCAATTAATGGCGTAGTCCATGTTATCGACAAAGTAGTATTACCACTGCTGTAGATTAGTTATTGACGATAATGATAAAAGGCCAGCTTTCGCTGGCCTTTTTATATTTAAAACATTCCAGATATCTTTAAGATTTGGTCACAAGAAGGGTATCGTTATTAAGGTCGGTTACGTAAGTTTTTAATCCGCCTGAGGTCGCTCCTGAGTCACAAACCTCGACATTATTCCCATCACTGTTGTAACTATTGCCGTGATTTCCACAAATCCATGTACCTCCAGAATAACTCCAAAGGTTATTTGTGCCGCGATGCGGACAACAATTGTCATAAGCCGCAATCTCCGTGGCGCTTAATCGTAAAAGCAAAATACCAGCATTGACGATATTGGTATAGCCCCCCGGGTTAGCCAGATCCGAAAAGTTTGAATTGGTTAAGTCAACGGTAACTGTATTTCCATTGACTTCGTAACCGGATGTTTCTCCAGGTTGATTGGTATTACTCGAGCCAGATGTATCATATGAATCACTCGAACAGGCCTCCAGAAAGGAGAGTCCAAAAAACGCAAAAGCCACTGAGGGGCAGGTTTGGGTTAAAAAGTGTCTTCTTGATTGTTTCATAAATTAATTTTTCGTCACAGCCCTGAATATCAAAAGACTGCATACAATTATTTTTTAGTAAGATAAGAAGATTTAATCAGAAGTAATAAAAAAAGCGACTAAACAAGAGTGTTTAGTCGCTTTGGATCGTGGTACCTCCAGGAATCGAACCAGGGACACACGGATTTTCAGTCCGTTGCTCTACCAACTGAGCTAAGGTACCTCCTGCCTGCAGCCAGACGGCTGCAGCGGGTGCAAATATAAATTTATTTTAGCGTATGCAAAACAAAAAATTCATTTTTCAATACTCGGCAAATCTCCTTCTAAACCCTCATGATTTTGGGATCAAAACGGCTTGATCACGTGCGCTTATTTCGGGATTGGCACCCGCTTTGGCTGCTACAATACTCCCTATCCTTGCTGCGGCGTCCAAGGCCTGATCTGGGGGTTTTTCATTGAGAATTAATTCATAAATCAAAGCGCCCAAAAAACTATCTCCAGCGCCCACAGTATCGACTACCTCGACAAAATATCCCGAATGTTTATACCAAGCCCCCTTGTAGAATAATCGTGCTCCATCAGCCCCCAAAGTGACACACCACACCTTATTCGGATAATCATTTGAGAGTAACTGGCATTTATCATCAATAGAATGGTCTGGCTTAAATTTTAGTGACTCGGCAAATAAAAAATCTAATTCTTCATCATTCATTTTGATCATTTCAACCTGGTCTATCATTCTTCTGATCCAAGGTTCATCAAAATGCGGCGGTCGAAGATTAACGTCAAAAACCTTAAACATACCGGGCAAAAGCAATTGTTCTAACTCAATTTGATTGGGTCTATGACGCATCGCTAAACTTCCAAAAACCAATACATCAGCGAATTGTAAACCCGAGGTTACTCTGTTTGAGAGTACAATTTGGTCCCAGGCCGCAGGATCCTCGATAGTGTATCGGGCAACACCTCGATTGTCCAAGGTGACGTTTACTCTGCCTGTGGCTAAAGTTTTATTTTGTGTGACCCCATGAGTCATCAACCCTTTGGACTGCATCTCATTGATAATACCCTGTCCTAAATCATCACGACCAATAGTGCTGACCATAAGAACATTGATTCCTAAACTATGGAGTCTTTGAGCGACATTAAAGGGCGCTCCTCCAATCACTGAGTGATCTTCAAAGACATCCCAGAGAATTTCTCCCCAGCATATGACCTTTATTGAATCATAGGTCATGATCGACTAATTCCTTTTCCAAATCTTCTAAAGAGATTCCTTTGGTCTCAGGCATTTGAAATTTAGCCCAGAGCAATTGCAGAACCATCATAAATGCAAAGAAATAATAAATCACCTCCAAATTATCGCGAAATAATCCTTGTTTGTCGTCAATAAAATAAGGGGTAATCATGGTTATAATTGCGGCAAAGACCCAGTGAGTTCCGGTGCCCCAGCTCTGACCGTAGGACCGCACACGATTGGGAAATATCTCCGAAATAAAGACCCAGATCACTGCCCCTTGACCGATTGCATGAGCTGCGACAAATAAACAGATGAATGTCAGCAGTAAGGTAGAGCTTAGCACAAACTGAAAACATATCCCGACCATGATTAGGCTCAAGATATAGCCCACAGAACCGATGATAATCAATTGACGACGACCAAGTCTATCAATTAATCGAACACCAATTAGGGTGAATATTAAATTGACAATACCAATGGCTATAGAATTAAATAGAGAATCACTACCCCCTAATCCGGCTTGCTCTAAAATCTGAGGGGCGTAGTACAGCACAAAATTTATCCCCGATAACTGATTAAAAAAGGCAATCAAAAACCCTAAATACAACACCCTTTTATATTTCCTTTGGAATAAACGCTCTTGACCCTGAGCTTCTTGATGGTCTAATTTAATTTCAGCCAAATGTTTCTTGGCCGTATCGACTTTTTGATAAATGATTGTCAAAATGGACAAAGCACCTTGATCATCACCCTTTTGTAACACAAGCCAACGTGGACTGTGTGGTACCTTCAACACCATAAGGGTATAGGCCAAGGCCGGAATCGCCTCCACCCCGAGCATCCAACGCCAATCATCAGACCCACCAAAACCCTTTAAGGCCCAGTTAGAAATAAAGGCGACCAAAATTCCAAATACCAAACAGAATTGATAAAGCCCGCCAAGCTGACCCCGTGTATCCGAAGAGGTAATTTCAGAAATGTAGATTGGGGCTGCCACCGAGGAGACCCCAACACCAATACCCCCGATAAATCGAAAAAACGAAAATAAATACGGATCAGACACTAGGGCACTGCCCAAAGCAGAAATAAAAAATAATACGCCTATCCAAAATAATGTTTTTTTACGCCCCAAGATTTGCGTGGGGATCCCTCCCATGAGCGATCCTAAAACAGTTCCCCAAAGGGCCATACTCATGATAAAGGTCCCGTGCATAAAAGGCGAAAGCGCCCAAAGCTCTTGAAGTGGCTTGTTCGCCCCACTGATCACTACCGTATCGAAACCAAACAGAAATCCTGCCAGAGCTACTGTTATTGAAAAAACTAATATTTTATTATTCATGCCAAATTGAATTGAGTTCAGTAAATATTATGTTATCGGTTAAAGGCCCATCGGCTGTTATCTTCAGATGGGTATAAGGTTGCTGGGGAAAAACTTGGTTGGTAAACACATAGCGCCCTGAATCGACAAAAATTTCAATGGATAAAGCGTCACAAAAAATGTGCACTGGTGCAGATCGTTCTTCTGGGTGGTAAATGGTTTGCTGTAATCTGGGAGCAAATTTCTCTGAGAAGTTAATCTCTCCAGAAGCGCGGCGGTCAACGATCATTTGACCAGTGGATCCCTGGATGGTAAAAACAAATCGCTCTTGCTTATTATTATAAAGCTCAAATACGGTATTTTGACTCAAATCCACCTCAAACTCAATTCGACTCATTTCTAACGGCAAGCCCAGTCCATCGTTTAAGGTGGCAGCATCGATCTGTCTGGTCTCGGCAATCAGTGCAGAATCTAATATCGGTTTTTGTACCAAAAAATAGTTTGAATCCTCTAGCTTCAAATTCAATCTTCGCGGTAGGGTCATGGCACTTCGCCATGAAGAAGTGGGAGTGACTTGTGCGTAATCCCAATTGCTCATCCAACCCAAGAGAACTCGTTCATTTTTTGGCGCATCGTTATACGTTACCCCAGCATAATTGTCTCTGCCATAATCCAGCCATTTAGTATCTTTTTGGTCAGTTGAGAAGGTCGTTCCATCAAATTCTCCCACAAAATATTGTGTCGCCGAACCCCCATTGGGCCCACCGGGGTTGACACTAACACTGAGAATCCATTTTTGGATACCTTGATCTGTGGTCAGCGGAAATAAATCCGGACATTCCCAGACCCCACCATGAGCCCCAAGATCTTGACCAAAACTGCTTGCGAATTTCCAGTCAATCAAGTTTACAGACTGATAAATTTGTGCGTGATCACCTGCCACCAGAACCAGGATCCATTTTTCAGACGGCTCATGCCAAAATACCTTAGGGTCTCTAAAATCCCTTATCCCTGGGTTGTCAATTACGGGGTTTTCCTTGTGTTTCTTCCAAGTCAATCCATCGTCGAGACTATAGGCGATACCCTGTGTTTGAAAATCTGTTCGACCTGCTCGCTCGCCGCCCATATTGTGGTAAGTAAATACAGCAATCATCGCAGGATTTTCATTAGTGCCCAGTCCCGAGCTGTTCTGACGATCGATAACGGCACTACCCGAAAAAATATATCCAAGCGAATCCGGATAAAGGGCTATCGGCTCATGGTTCCAATAAGTTAAATCCCGACTTGTGGCATGACCCCAATGCATAGGCCCCCATATTGTGCTATCGGGATAATACTGATAGAATAAGTGATACTGACCCTTATGAAACACGAGGCCATTAGGATCGTTCATCCAACTAGTTTGTGGCGAAAAATGAAATTGCGATCGATACCGCTCGGTATAAGGCGCTGATTTTTGATCAGTTGGCTGAATCAGTGGAACAATACAACCTAAAGGAAAAAAAAGATAAAGGCCTATCAAGCCTAAGAGGAAACGCATTGAGGATTGCTATTTTATTGGTCCGTATAAATATATAATTATTTTGGCGTTGAGTCACGCTCAATAATTTTAGTTTCAAGGGTATGGATCACTGGTTCGAAGGACACTCCTTGTTTCTTAGCCTTTATTTCCTCATATAACAAATTAAACGCCTGACCTCCCATAACTAATCCGGGTTGATCTACTGTACTCAAGGTAGGTGTTATCGCTTGAGATAAAAACCAATTGCTGAATCCCATGATTGCAATATCCTCAGGTACACGAATTCCGTGATCCTTGAATACGGTCAACGCTCCCGTAGCCGCCATATCCGTAATAGCAAACAATCCGTCGATTTTATGCCCATCGGC
>CBFIFD010000010.1:0-61222 GCA_965661835.1 Flavobacteriaceae bacterium
TAGAAAATTGGCCCGATGCAATGGGGTCTCATCGAATAATTCAATCTTGATGTCTCCAAACTGGGTTTTGATGACCACTTTATTATCCCGATGTAACTTACCGTAATCTGTGAGTCGTTTGACGACATTGTCCTGTGTTAATGGGGTACGTTTTGAGTGTTGAATGTTGTTGACCTGTTGGTCCGGTATTGTACTGTTCTGATTATGTGTCTGCTCTTTTGAAAGACGCTCACGGTTCTCGGGTTGTTTGCTTTGGTCAAGCTGTTGTATTGATTTATATTGCGAAGACTCTGAGGTTTTTGTAGCGTTGTGAGTATTCCCGGTACACGAGTAGAGGACCAGACCACATAAAAGAGACAATAAACGCATGCACAATGGAATTTAAATCATTTGTTTCGGCATTGGCAAAAATAGAAAAAATCCCTCTTCCAGGTCATGTCGGACTCGAGGGATTATCGCCTAGTGCCACTCATCAGCGTTGGGCTGGCGTGCTGTGCTTGTTCTACCCCGATGCTCGTAATCACACGCATTTTGTGCTGATTCGGCGTCAAAGGTCACTTGGCCCGCACTCAGGACAAATAGCGTTTCCTGGAGGGCGCAGAGAAACGAGTGACAACAGTATGGTCGATACCGCCGTTCGAGAATGTGAGGAAGAAATTGGAATCAATAAAAATGATATTTGCGTAACTCGGGCCATGAGTCAGTTATATGTGCCCCCAAGTGATTATTGGGTCCAACCATATATCGGAACTGTGGATTACTGTCCCAAATTTGTTCTGCAACAATCAGAGGTTGCTGGCTTAATTCACGTACAGGCGACTCACTTATTAGATAATGATCGAATCAGTATGGAGTATCTGAATACAACACAAAGAAGAAATATAGATATGCCTGTTTTTGATTTCGACGGCAATAGAGTTTGGGGCGCTACCGCGATGATGCTTTTCGAAATCCGCAAAATGCTCAAGCAAATTATGTAGGTGCATTTTTATATATTTGCGTTCTTGGTCGTTTGATTCTGACCCCTCGAAGAGTTATATCATATTTATGGGCTTATTTAAAAAAAATCCGTTTGGACATTTGCTTTTCTTAAAAAAATGGCTCATTAGAATTCTTGGAGTAGCGACCCATAGGCGTTTTAAAGGATTTAATCAATTACAAATTGAGGGGAGTGAAATCATCAAAAACCTACCAGACACCAATGTTCTTTTTGTGTCGAATCATCAGACCTATTTTGCAGACGTCGTGGCTATGTTTCACGTATTTAATGCAAGTTTAAGTGGCCGTGTCGATAGTATCAAAAATGTGGGTTATCTCTGGAACCCAAAAATGAATCTTTATTTTGTGGCGGCTCGAGAGACGATGCAGTCAGGATTGTTGCCTAAAATAATGGCCTACGCCGGTTCTGTGAGCATTGATCGAACATGGCGCGCTCAGGGTAAAGCGGTGAATCGTCAGGTCAAAATGAGTGATTTAGATAGCATCAATCGCGCCCTTGCTGACGGCTGGGTCATTACTTTTCCTCAAGGTACCACCACCCCGTGGAAACCAATTCGTCGCGGTACGGCTCACATTATCAAACAAAATAAACCGGTGGTAGTTCCTATTGTAATCGATGGATTTAGGCGATCATTTGACAAAAAGGGCTTGCGCATTAAAAAGCGTGGTATTCTTCAGTCTATGGAAATTAAGGCTCCTCTTGAGATAGATTACGACAATGACACTGTGGACGAAATAGTCAAACAACTGGAATACGCCATTGAGCAACACCCTTCTTTTTTGAAGGTCATTCCCGAGGAAGAACTCAAAAAACAAGAAGAACTCAATCAAGAGCGAAGGTGGTCCTCACGCTAGTGAATATAATCTTCACGCTAATTAAAACATAGATTTATTGAGCCCACTGGGGCTGAATCGCCTTATTCTTTAATAAAGCGCAGTACTCGTTTACCAGCCGAGGTATAAATGCGCATCAAGTACAAACCAGAAGACAAGTGCCCAACCTCTAAGGTTGCTCCACGTTGTTTAAGGTCTTGTTTTTGTCCAAGTAAATTACGGACTTCAATAGTCTGAAGAATTACCTCAGCCGGAATCTGCAATTGGATCTGGTCTTGAACAGGATTGGGCCAGAGGTCTATTTTATTCAAAATCCCTTGATCATCGGCACCCAGAGTGGTAAAATCATCGTAAAGTTCTTGCAGTAAATCAACTGGCTCTATTCCTGGACTCTGTGCTGGTACGACCAGACGTAAATATGGGTCTCCAGGGGTATCATCCGCGTGATATACAACCATATAAGCCGCTCTAGAAGAGGTTCCACTCGCCAGGCATCGAATATCAGCACCAGGAAAATTAGCGCCTTGCATCGCAGCCATTAGTCGGTCGGCCAATGTTCCTGAGGTATTGTTAAAATTAAATTCCATTTGGTCAATCACACTTTGATCCAGTAATATATTGCCTTGAATACTGTATGTGGGACCTTGACGATCTTCTTTGTAATCATCAGTAAGGCTGCCCGTAAAACCAGCGCTTCTGGGACTGCCCGCTAAATCAAAATCTACAATTCCGTATTGACGATATTCTGGATTAAAGTTTTGTGAGCCACAGGCATCGTTAAGCATCAACCAATCGATAATCTCCTGCGGACTATCACCAGCACTCATGCGATCCATGGCATTTTCTAGATTCACATTAGGGATACAGACATACGCCTGAGAGTTCACTCCGCCACGACCTGGGATGATATCAGTAATCCACTGATCCCAATTGACATTGCTCAAATTGATACAAGATGCTCCTGCAGATCCAATATCCCCTGTATCAGGATCAACGGCAATAATAGAGAAGGTGTCTTGTCCCAATAAATTAATGGTACAAAGAAGTGCTAGAGTAGTAATGAGATTTTTCATAAGTGATTACTTTATCGAGTATTGTGACTTTTTTTGATTCGTCCGAGGTTGCGCTCATTGTCTCGGTCCTTAATGGTCTCTCTTTTGTCATAAAGTTTTTTCCCGCGACATAGTGCGATTTCTATTTTGGCTAATCCAGAATCATTGATAAACAGATGCAATGGCACTATGGTTAACCCAGTGTTTTTAACGGATTTAAAGAGCTTATTGAGTTCTCTGCGCTGAAGCAGAAGCTTTCGCGCCGATTTGGCTTGATGGTTGTAATGCGTTGCATGGGTATACTCTTGAATGGTCATGTTAATGACAAAAAGTTCTTGGTTTTTGAACTCACAAAAACTTTCTGCTATTGAGGCCTGACCGCTGCGTAATGACTTGATCTCTGTTCCTTTTAAAACAATACCAGCTGTGTAGCGATCAATCACTTCATAACTAAAGCGCGCTTTTCTATTTTTAATACTGACCTGTTTTGCTGAGCCCATGGTCTTGCAAAAATAGGAAGTTTGGCTTTGGCTTGCTATTAAAGAGCGATTATTCTACGTTGTAGATATCGAGTCTTGGCCGTTTAGAGCGAAAATCAACTCGATATACTCGGCTATTTACAGTGTCCGGAATATCGCCAAGAGTATCGGACTCTATTAAAATGTTGGTCAGTTCAGGTATTGTGTTACTGTGTCCCACAATCAGCCAGTGACCTCGATATGAGCGGGTATAAAAATCATCATCAAATAGATCTAAAGGACTATAGATAATCGGATTTAGTGACTTATTCGCTGCGATTGGTATGATGGTTTGTAAGGTCCGCTTATAGGGTGTACTGTATATCCCTGATAGTGGAATACTATCAAAATAGCGCAGCCAGCCTTGAGCCCTTTTGCGGCCAAGGGGCGTCAGCTCAGGGTCATTGTTTGCTATATCGGAGCGATCCTTTTCAGCGTGACGGATTAGATAATACACTCCCGAGAGTTCTGTCTTTGACGCGGCAGCATGTGTGGTAGTATGATCCGATGGGCTATGGTGCTTATTTTGGCAGCCAAAAAAAAGCCCTGTAATCACTGAGATGATAAATGTAATTGATGTGAACCGCATAAATTGAGTATTTAGGTGAGCGCGATTATGAACCTTTATTTTTTAGGTCTTCTAGGGCTATACTCTAGTCTTAAATGCGCACTTCGTTGCTCAAAATTCTCTTGATCGACCTCGAGTAACGCTTGTTCAAACAGAGTCATGAGCTCCTCACTGTGGGGCGCGCGCTTTTGGTTGACTAAATCCACATGGACATAGCGTCCCCACATGACCGCTTTTAGCTGACTTTTATCTGCATTGTACATGCGCAGTTCTACATGAGTTTCCGTATCATTGAACCCGATCAACTGGCTTTGCATGACCACTTCTTCCATGAGTTGTGCTGGTCTTATGTACGCAATCTGATTCGAGGAAACGACCCAACTCTTGCCCCCAAGACTTTTAACGTCATAAATATTTATCCCATAATGGGCCACGAGCTGGTCTTCACGCGCATTGACGAGGTAATTCAGGTAGGCTGCGTTATTGAGATGATTAAAGGGGTCACAATCTTGAAAACGTACTACAGTACGACTCTCGAGTATCTTATCGGGTGTATTCACGATGCAATTTTTTCAAAGCTACTCATTTAAAAGAATATGACCGAATCATTAAACAGTTTCAACTTAGGCGTTACGAACGCACAAGATCATGTTCGTTACGAAAGACCAATTCGTTATCAAAACAATCCACTAAGACCATGCTATCATTTTTGAGTTCACCCGAGAGTAACGATTTAGACAGCTTATTGACTACCTCACTCTGAATCACTCGCTTCACCGGGCGCGCTCCAAATAGGGGGTCGAACCCTTTTTTGGCTAACCACGACTTGGCCTCTGGCGTTGCATCAAGTGTTATGCTTTGGTGATTCAATAATTTTTGGACCGATTTGAGTTGAAGTTCAACGATACTGGTCAAATGATCTTCCGTCAGTGGCTCGAACATAACAATATCATCAATTCGATTCAAAAATTCGGGCCGAACCGTTTGTCTGAGTCCGCTCAAAATATCAATTTTAGCCTTTTCGAGGGCCTTAGCGTTGTGTCCCAGAGATTCAATTTGTTGCTGAATCACATCACTGCCTAAGTTAGAGGTCATGATTATGATACTGTTTTTGAAATCTGCAACTCGTCCCTTGTTATCAGTGAGACGACCCTCATCCAAAACTTGTAACAGAATATTAAATGTATCGGGATGAGCCTTTTCTATTTCATCAAGTAAAACGACAGAGTAGGGTTTACGGCGCACAGCTTCGGTCAATTGTCCTCCTTCATCATAGCCCACATAGCCTGGAGGTGCACCGACTAATCGGCTCACGCTGTGACGCTCTTGGTACTCGCTCATATCGATACGTGTAATGGCGTTTTCATCGTCAAATAAATATTCTGCCAAGGCTTTTGCAAGCTCGGTTTTACCCACGCCGGTTGTCCCCAAAAATAAAAACGAACCAATGGGCTTTTTGGCGTCTTGAAGTCCTGCGCGACTGCGTCGTATGGCATCGCTTACAGCCTCTATAGCTTCTTGTTGTCCAATTACTCGTTTGTGCAATTCGGTTTCAAGGGCTAACAAACGATCACGATCGCTCTGAACCATTTTAGTTACAGGAATACCCGTCCATTTTGCGACCACTTCGGCAATGTCTTCTTGAGTTACTTCTTCCTTGATCAACGAGGCGTTTGCTTGATATTCATTGAGTTTAGCCTCAGAATTTTGAAGCGTTTCATCCAGAGATTTAATCGTCCCGTAGCGCAATTCGGCCACCGTTCCGAAATCTCCTTCACGCTCGGCTCTATCGGCTTTGACCTTGGCCGCTTCAATTTCTTGTTTGATATTTTGTATCTGTTCTACTATATCTTTCTCACTTCGCCACCGGGCATGTAACGCATTGCGCTCTTCTTTTAAATTGGCTAATTCTGTATTGAGTACTTTAAGTTTTGGCGTGTCATTTTCACGTTTGATGGCCTCATGCTCAATTTCTAGTTGCATTATTTTTCGATCCATCACATCGAGTTCCTCTGGCTTCGAGTTGATTTCCATCCGCAGTTTTGACGCGGCTTCGTCGACAAGGTCAATAGCCTTGTCTGGTAAAAATCTATTGGTGATATAGCGCTGCGAAAGGCTTACCGCAGCCAAAATAGCTTCATCCTTAATACGCACTTTATGGTGTGTTTCGTATTTTTCCTTGATACCGCGTAAAATGGAAATAGCACTTTCTGTATCTGGTTCTTGAACCTGTACTTTCTGAAAACGACGTTCCAAAGCTTTATCTTGTTCAAAGTACTTTTGATACTCATCCAAAGTCGTTGCTCCGATTGCTCTGAGTGCGCCGCGGGCTAGGGCAGGTTTTAAAATATTCGCGGCATCCATGGCTCCTTGACCTCCACCAGCACCCACCAAGGTGTGAATCTCATCGATAAAGAGAATAACACCTCCATCGCTCGAGGTAACTTCTTTGATGACTGCCTTGAGCCGCTCTTCAAATTCACCTTTGTATTTGGCTCCAGCGATCAACGCACCCATATCTAGAGCATAAAGCTCCTTTGATTTTAGATTTTCGGGGACATCACCGGAGATAATTCGGTGGGCAATGCCCTCGGCTATAGCGGTTTTACCCGTTCCGGGTTCGCCTACCATAATGGGGTTGTTTTTGGTGCGTCGAGATAAAATTTGAAGAATGCGACGAATTTCTTCATCACGTCCAATCACAGGATCAAGAGTTCCACTTAGAGCCAGGTCATTGAGGTTTTTGGCGTATTTATTCAAGGCATTAAAACCTTCTTCGGCACTTTGAGAAGAAATTGATGCTCCATTATTTAAACTGTCCATGGCTTGTTTGAATTCTTTTACCGTGACGCCTTGATCTTTGAGGGCCTGTCCTCCTACGGTTCCTTTTGTGTCGATAAGGGCCCACAAAAGGTGCGCGATGCTGGCGTATTCGTCTTTGTTGTTTTTGGCTAAAATCAGCGCTTGATTGAGAACCTTTGCGGTGTTTGATGAAGCGGCGATTTCACCACCTGTGACCCTGGGGTAGGTTTGAATCTGCTGATCGACAATAGTGCGCAGCAATTCTATATTAACGTTGAGTTTTTTCAGTAAATATGGCGTCACATCAGGATCATGAGTAAGCATGGCCTGAAAAAGATGTTCTGGCTCAATGTGCTGATGTCCTAATTCTTGAGTCAATTGTTGGGCCTTTTGAATGACCTCCTGCGACTTTATGGTAAATTGATTTAAGTTCATAGAGCAATATTTTATTGGGTTCGCAAGTAGAGATTCAAAGTTTAGGCCAAAGCCTGTTTTTGACATTTTGACACTCTTAATCAGGCATTTAGATGTCAATTTGTCTTGAACGTGACGTTAAGCAGTGGATAAACACCGCCCGATGCATTACAAAATTTACCGAATCATTATCTTCGCGCTCTAAAGGTGATCGCATGGGTATTTTTAATCGTTTTAAATCAAAGGGTACATCTCAAATTAGCGATAACGCGAACCAAAATCGTTCAAAATCCTCAATATCATGGCACCCATTAACCCGAGCGGATCAATTAGCAGATATTCTCAATTTGAGTTATGAGCAAACCGTTTTGGTGTTTAAACACTCTACCCGCTGCATCATAAGCAGTATGGTGTTGCGCTCCCTAGAATCTAGTTCGGAAGAACTCAGCACCTTGGGGGCCTGGTATTATTTAGATCTTATTGCCAATCGCGAGTGCTCAAATGAGGTTGCTGAACAATTCGGTGTGGTTCATCAAAGCCCCCAACTTATTATAATTAAAAATGGAACTGTGGTCTGGGACGCGTCTCACCAGGCGATCAGCCCTGAGGCTGTGTTAATGACCGAGCGTTAATTCAGGTATTCGCCCTTCGATGAGGTCTGGGCAGTTGTCTAATAATACATCCCGAGAAACAAGACTAAAAAACCAATCTTAATTAGAATTCTAGAGCTAGTGCCGGAAGAATTTTACCCGTACACTGGCCAAATCCAATGCGTACGTGCTCGTTGCGACAATAGCCGCACATGATCACTGTGTCGCCATCTTCGATAAACTTGCGGGTACTTCCATCGTTTAAGGGGACTGGTTTTTGTCCTCGCCAACTTAGTTCGAGCATTGAGCCATAGCTATCTGGGGTCGGTCCTGAAATCGTGCCGCTTCCCATCATATCACCACTGCGTAAATTACAGCCATTGACGCTGTGGTGGGCCAGTTGTTGGGCCATCGACCAATACATGTATTTAAAGTTAGAGCGACAGACCAATGATTCGCTTCCGTGCTCAGGCATTATATTGGCCTCAAGAGTGATATCGTAGTTCTGTGCTCCCGTTTGTCTCAGGTAGGGTAGTGGCTCAGGGTCTTGCTCAGGACCATTTACGCGAAAAGGTTCTAGTGCATCCAAAGTTACAATCCATGGAGAGATTGTCGAGGCAAAATTTTTCCCTAAAAAAGGCCCTAAGGGCACATATTCCCAGGCCTGAATATCACGTGCGCTCCAATCGTTAAACAACACCAGACCAAAAATATGCTCAGAAGCGTCCTCTATAGAAATGGGTTTGCCCAGGTCGTTGGCTGCCGTGGTAATAAAAGCCATCTCGAGCTCGAAGTCCAAAAGTTTCGAAGGACCAAAACCGGGACTTCCACCGTCCGTTGGCCTAAATTGGCCATTAGGCCGACGTATCGGCGTGCCGCTGGGAACAATACTTGAGCTTCTCCCGTGATACCCGATTGGAATGTGCAGCCAGTTGGGCAATAGAGCATTTTCTGGATCGCGAAAAAGACTGCCCACGTTTGTGGCATGCTCTTTACTGGCATAAAAATCTGTATAGTCCCCAATGTCTACAGGCAATTGCATTTCGATTTCATCAATCCTAAAGAGTATCTTTTGACGATGTTCTGGATTATCGCGTAAGGTTGGATTATCGGTGTTGAAAATTTCGGAAATTCGATGACGCACCATTCTCCAGGTCTTACGTCCATCAGCAATAAAATCATTGAGGCTGTCTTGTAAAAATATGTCGTCGGTAAGATCAATGCCTTCAAAATAACCGAGTTGATGGAGTGCGGCCAGATCAATCGCCGTGTCACCAATACGCGTACCAATGGTGATGATATCGTCTCTGGTTAAAAAGACGCCAAATGGAATATTTTGAATAGGAAAATCACTCTTCTGAGCGACGTCTAGCCAAGTTTTTAGATTTGGATTATTGGCGCTTATGGACATAGTTTGAGATGTTAAATTGTTGGTAAAATGTTGATCAAATATAAAATATATTGACCACTAACAAGACACATTTACTATTTTTGCTCAAATTCAAATCAACAGAAAATGAGCTATTCAGACACCGCAGTTTTTGATTTAATTAAACAGGAGCACGACCGTCAAAAACACGGTCTAGAATTAATTGCTTCAGAGAATTTTGTTAGCGATCAGGTTATGGCTGCCACGGGTAGTGTTTTGACTAATAAGTACGCTGAAGGGTATCCGGGAAAGCGCTATTATGGCGGGTGTCGTGTAGTCGATCAAGTGGAGCAACTGGCCATTGACCGCGCTAAAGAATTATTCGGGGCAGAATATGCCAATGTTCAGCCGCACAGTGGCTCTCAAGCCAATACAGCTGTATTTCATGCGTGCATGAAGCCCGGAGACACTTTTCTGGGATTTGATTTGGCACATGGGGGACACTTAACCCATGGAAGTCCAGTAAATTTCTCAGGTCGTATTTACAATCCTGTATTTTACGGGGTGGATGAAGAAACGGGCCTATTGAATTATCAAACAATTCGGGAGTTAGCGCTTGAGCATAAACCCAAAATGATAATTGCTGGGGCTTCGGCTTATTCTCGTGAGATAGATTACGCTGAATTTCGATCTATTGCCGATGAAGTCGGCGCCATATTACTGGCAGATATGGCTCATCCCGCAGGGCTTATCGCCAAAGGAATTATCGCAGACCCAATTCCTCATTGTCACGTGGTGACCACCACAACACATAAGACATTGCGCGGGCCACGAGGCGGAATGATTCTCATGGGTAAAGATTTTGACAATCCTTTTGGTATCAAGCTCAAAAATGGATCACTTCGTAAAATGTCTTCGCTAATGGATTCAGGAATTTTTCCAGGGAATCAAGGCGGTCCATTAGAACATGTTATCGGAGCCAAAGCGATTGCTTTTGGAGAAGCCTTGGAGGATTCTTTTTTACACTATATGGTTCAAGTCAAGAAAAATGCTAAGGTTATGGCCGACGCGTTTATCGAAAAAGGGTACAATATCATCTCAGGAGGTACTGATAACCACATGATGCTCATTGATTTGCGCAATAAGGGCATCACGGGTAAACAAGCTGAAGAATCTTTAGGTCAGGCTGAAATTACACTCAATAAAAATATGGTTCCTTTTGATGATCGTTCTCCGTTTGTGACCAGCGGTATTCGTATTGGTACTGCTGCGATTACTACACGCGGCCTTGTTGAGTCTGATATGGCGCCAATTGTTGATCTAATTGATCGTGTGATTCAAGCGCCAGAAGACCAAGCGACATTGAAGGCTGTTGCGTCTGACGTATTTGACCTCATGGCGCATCGCCCATTATTTGTTACCCACTAATTTTCGGGAAAAGTAATCGCCTGATAGGCCCCTAGGTCGGGATTAGTTTGTGGTCTGGGTGTTCCATTGAGATCTACAGGGACCATCTGGGCTCCAGAATTTTTGCCACGGCCTACAGCAGCAGATTCCTCTTGTGAAATATCAAAGTCATTAAGATTGATATTCTCAAATACTGGATCTTCATTCAAGACGATATTTTGGTAGGTACTGGTGTTGTTGAAATCATAAAGCGGCTCGTCTACAAACGTTCCCAGCGGATCCTGAAACTTAATCAAACAATGATCAAATAAAACATTGTACTGGGCTAAATCTTCCTTGTAAAGCCCGATCTCACGTTGTTCAGTACCGTAAATAATACAATTGACAAACTCAGCCTGTATTAAATCAGCCACGAGTATTTCCTGATCATTAAGTGCCAAAGCATTGGTGACTTGTACCGATGGAAAACTTCGAAAACTGTTAGACCAATAATTAGAAAAGGTACTGTGCACAAATTTATATCGACCGCCAAGCGTCAGGCCTAGAGTGGCTTGACCTGAGTTACTCATAATTACATTTTCTCCGTAAACATCGCCGGTTTTTGCCAAAAGGCCCGAGGTTGCTGTATTGTAGATTTGCACATTCTTCAGGGTCAATGTGCGGTCACCATCATTGCCGTCCATGAGAAGCCCAACTAAATTATTTTTTATGGTGACATGAGAGAACTCGTGATCAGTACTACCCGTGGTGAGCCATATCGTCCCCCATTGGCCTGGAATATCTGAGAAACCGGGCTCGAGTCGATCACTTTCAAAGATAATCTCACCTTCCAGAGCGTCAGGGTCCGAGCTCGGCACACCAATGGCTTCGATCGAAGCGCCATTGGCGGCGATGATCCCACTGTTCTCGTGAAAATGTATTCGCGCCCCCGGTTCGATTTTTAGGGTTTTTCCTGATGGAATCGCTGCATAGCCATAGATGACCCACGGTTTGTCTGATGTCCAGTTAAGTTCGTCATCATCTAAAAAGAATCCATCTATAAAAACATCTTCACCTAAATCAAGAGTTTCATAAAGTCCATCACCCAGCGGTTCTGGAAATAAAAAATGAGCTTGTTGCACCAAGGTAACGAGCGTGATGTTTTGGGCGTTACTTCCAGCATCAAAAACCAATTGATCCTCGTAAACCATTTGTGTATTCTCGCCGAGGTTACCTACTGTGGTTTCAATAAAAACAAAAATACTGTCTTTGGCTAATATTTGTACATCTTGAAAACTTTGACCGGGCTGGCCATCGACATTTAATCGATATCGCGACGCAGTGCCTTCACCTAAGTTTATCTGGGGGATATTTATATTTTCATCACTATCGTTATACACCTTTAGTGTATAAGTACTAGACCCAATATTTTCGAATATCGTATCTAGAAAAATAGTATCATTTGAAAAGCGCAATGCCCCACTGCTCGGCACTGAATCAAACTCAGTTTGGCAGGAGCTCCAGAGCAGAACAAGACTCATAATGGCTAGCGGATAAATAGATCTTAAAATTCGTTCAATCCTCATTTTTTGGTGTGCACTTTTATTTTAAATATTTGGTCCCAATTTTTTCCTGTGATGTAGAGCTCGCCGGGGGTACCCTTATAGGCGATGCCGTTGAGCACATCTAATTTTGGATGTTGGGTGACTTGTTTTTGTAATCCTTTTAGGTTGATAACGCCTTCTACAGCCCCAGATTGTGGATCCACAATGGCGATGGCATCTTTTTGATAAATATTGGCGTAAATTTTACCATCAACCCATTCGAGTTCATTGACTTGGCCAATTTTTAGTTTATCGGTGTAGATTTCGATATAACCGAGTTCTTTGTAGGTCAACGGATCTAGAGTCCAAATTCTATGGCTTCCGTCGCTTTTGTACAGAGCAACCCCATCATTACAGAGACCCCATCCTTGACGGCTTTTGTCGTATTGGAATTGATTGATGAGTTCAAAAGTTTCTTTATCATAGACTAGGCCTGTATTTTCTCTCCAAGTCAGCTGAATGATTTTATCATCTAAGACTGTGAGTCCTTCGGCAAAAAATGAATTGTCTAGTGCTTCATTACGCAGGACTTTCCCTTGATTTAAATCTAATTTGCGCAAACTCGATTGTCCATATTGGCCAGTACTTTCATATAAATCGTTTTGATCAAATTCTAGGCCCTGAGTGTAGGCATTGATATCGTGGGGATAGCGGTCTAATATTGTGTAGGTATATATGAGCGGTTTATGTGAGGCTACTACGGTAAATGAGCGCTCAATCCTCTTCTCACCCTCGGGGGTAAAAATTTGCGCTTTTATCTTATGTGTACCCATAGGCCACCGGTCAAGTACTAGGGTATTGTCGTCTAATGCGATCAAACCTGTTCGCGAATTTTGGACCGACCATCGCACTGAATCAGCGACGAGATTAAGTTTTGGCATTATGTTGAGGGCCAAGGTATCTTTTTGGGTGTAGGTCTTTTGGGTGGACTCAATGATAATGTCGAAAAATGCACTGTCTTTCTTGGGCGATGCGCCGCATTGTATCATTAACAAAGCGGTAATAAACAGACCAATTGTATTACGCAAAGACTTCATTGTGTGAATTAATTTTCGAGCCAAGATAACCATAATAATTGATGTTGAAAATGTTTGTTAGGGCCTAAAAAGCAATGTATATTTGCCCCGGCAAGTCCTACACAACCAGCTCCTGTCGAATCCCCCAGGGTGGGAACGCAGCAAGGGTAGATGGTCGCAGCGGTGTGATGTAGTGTACTTGCCTTTTTTTTGGATTCCACCCAACATTACGTCATCTTTGTATGAAACTTCAATTATGGCTCAGGTTGTCTTAGTTACCGGCGCTTCTTCAGGGATTGGGCGAGAAATCGCGCATATGCTTGTTCGAAATAATTATAAAGTTTACGGTACGAGCCGAACGCCCCAGCGCTACAGCGAATTACCATATACCATGTTGGCTTTAGATTTACATGACCCAAATAGTTTTAAAGTTTGTATTTCTGAGATTTTAGATCACGAAGGTCGGATCGATGTACTGGTTAATAATGCCGGGGCAGGCATTACAGGACCGCTGGAAGAAACCCCAATCGATGAAAGTAAAAAAGCCTTTGAAACTAATTTCTTTGGCCCAATGGCCCTGATCAATGAAGTACTGCCGGTCATGCGTGGGCAAAATTCGGGTTGTATTATCAATATTTCGTCGATTGCCGGGTATATGGGGCTTCCTTTTCGCGGTGTTTATTCTGCAACTAAATCCGCTCTAGAAATAATTACAGAGGCCTATCGCTTAGAATTAACGCCGTTTAATATACGTGTTTGCTCTATTGCTCCTGGTGATTTTGCGACCAACATTGCTGCAGGACGTTTTCACGCTCCAGTGATTGATGAGTCTGCATATGCCACGACCTATGGGCAGACCCTCAAGTTGATCGACGATCATGTGGACCACGCCCCAAGTCCGGAGCCAATGGCAGGTAAAGTTTTGCAGGTGATACAGATGGCCCATCCAAAACCTCATTATGCGGTAGGCACTTGGTTACAAAAATTTTCTCTGGTGCTCAAGCGTTTACTGCCGCAAAAGGTATACGAGCGCATGTTACGCAATCACTATAAGCTATAGATGCCGGTGTGAACAACTCGTGGAGAAACTTTTTTAGATAACCTGCGTACGATTCAAATGTTAGTTATTTTTATTCTATAATTCAGCACAGCTGCATTGCCGTGCATAACTAACGCATTACACTATGAAATTTTTTATCGATACAGCAAATCTGGATCAAATCAAAGAAGCTCAAAATTTAGGAGTCTTAGACGGAGTAACCACCAATCCCTCGCTCATGGCCAAAGAGGGTATTACCGGGCGTGAGGCTATTTTGGATCATTACAGAGCCATTTGTGATATCGTTACAGGTGATGTTTCAGCAGAGGTTATTTCGACGGACTTTGAGGGAATGATCAAAGAAGGTGAGGAGCTCGCAGCATTGCATTCCCAAATCGTAGTTAAAGTGCCCATGATCAAGGAAGGGGTAAAGGCTATAAAATATTTCTCAGATAAAGGCATCCGAACCAATTGTACTCTTGTGTTTTCTGCCGGACAAGCGCTACTCGCGGCCAAAGCAGGAGCTACCTACGTGTCCCCATTTATCGGGCGCCTTGATGATATTTCAGCAGATGGACTCAATTTAATTGAAGAAATCAGATTGATTTATGATAATTATGCCTTTAATACTCAAATTTTAGCTGCATCGGTGCGTCATACCATGCATGTGCTGGCCTGTGCTAAAATAGGTGCTGATGTCATGACCGGGCCACTTTCTTCGATTGAAGGGCTACTCAAACACCCACTAACCGATATCGGATTGGCAAAATTTTTAGCAGACTATAAAAAAGGAAATTAGACTACCCGAAACGGCAAATTATTGGTTGAGGTAGTTGAGCATCTTTTGCTCGGCATCCAAACTAAATATATTGGTGTGAGATTCGATAATTATGGCCTTAGGATCAATCATCATGCACTTGTTGATTGAATTAATTAAAAGCTGCATGCCAGCGGCATCGAAATCTTCAAATTGAAATTCGTGTGCTTGACGATATTGCTCGTGTTGCACCAATCTCTCCCATTTTTTGAACTGGTCGTCTACATTAAGGCCGATAAAATCAAATTCGGGGTATTTTTTTCGAAGTTCACGGACACGCTCGTGGATGTCTTTGACGTGTTTTGGAGCGTTCATTGACCAAAAATAAACCACCGTAGGGCGTTCTATAACATGATGTATGTCTAAGGTGTGATTATCGTAAGAAACCAATTCTACATTGGGCAAAGTTTGACCGGGCATCATATTTAATGCCAGTTGAGCGAGTTCAGTGATTATCGTTTCATCCTCGCGACTTTGGTTGTACTTAAAGAACTTATCCATAATAAGTTCCATATGCTCCGTATGCTCAGCATTAATGAGATAATTAATTACTGTGTTTTTGAGTAGGCTCTGCTCAAGAGAATCGTTGACGATTCTATTGTGGATCAAATCCATTTTATGCCAATTGTGATCAAATGACATACGATTGAATTCATGCGTTCCTTCTATGGTTTCAAAAGCTAGGTTGTCAAAATAATAGCCTAAGGATCTAAAATAAGGATAATAGGTGCTTAAATCCTCGTTGCCTAAATCAATGTCGCTTCGGTACTTAAAAAACGAAGCTGGAATTTCGTTGTGCGCTCCAAATCGCTGTTTCTTGTAATTCGAGGTGATGTAAAGCTCCATTTTACCGTAAATTGAGTAATCTATCGCCGCGTTGGCGACCTCCTTAAAACCTGAAGACACATCATTTCGTTTGAGAAAATCTTCGAGGAAGGCCTGACGATCAGCGTCGATAGAATCCATTTTTTCGATAAATAACTCCGGAGTCAGTGTGTAAAATGACACGATTTCTTGATCCGCCTGTTCATTGAGTAAAAAGAGCTCGGTCAAAAAGTTATTTTTAGATGAACCTTTACCGGTGTAGGTGAGCGATTCGTCAAATTCTAAGGTATTTACGCGCAGCATAATACTGTCTCCGGACTCAATAAACATGGCCTGAAACTCAAAATGTTGAAAGTAGTACAGACCTGGGTCTGCGGCTTTGATATGATATTTGAAAAAATTATCGTCGTTTAGATAAACGGTATCGCTGGTATTGCGATTATGCGAAATGATAACGAAGTCCGTCTTTGGATTGACAATTTGCCCGCCAATCCAAGCGCTGCCGCAGGGTTCTTGTTCACTTTTAGATTGACAAGAAACAACAATAAGACTCAATAAAACATAAATACTTAGACGCACGGTTCCTATCGGTTGTTGTTTACAAAAATAGGATTCTTCTTACAGCCATCTGTTAACGCCTAGTTAAAGTATTGCCTTTGGTCTTGGTTTGTTTTGTTCGGAATTGGCTATTTTTGCGCCCAGTTAAATCTACAGAAATGCTATCAGTCTCAAATTTATCAGTACAGTTCGGTAAGCGCGTTCTTTTTGATGAAGTTAACACACAATTTGTTCAGGGTAATTGTTACGGAATTATCGGAGCCAATGGAGCGGGAAAGTCAACGTTTTTGAAAATCCTTTCTGGAAAACAAGACCCGACTTCGGGACATGTTCATCTTGAACCAGGAAAGCGTATGAGTGTGTTAGAACAGGAGCATAATGCCTGCGATGAGTACACAGTTTTGGAGACCGTGGTGCGCGGAAATAAGGATCTCTTTGCACTCAAGACCGAAATTGACGCCTTGTACGCGGACTATAATGACGAAAATGCCGAACGTATCGGTGAACTTCAGGTCTCTTTTGAAGAAATGAACGGATGGAATGCGGATAGTGATGCCGCTGCGCTTTTATCAAATCTTGGCATCAAAGAGGATTTTCATTACACCTTAATGGCCGATTTGGACGGAAAGCAGAAAGTACGTGTCCTTCTGGCTCAGGCCCTTTTTGGAAATCCCGATGTTTTGATCATGGATGAGCCCACCAATGACTTAGATTATGAGACCATTTCGTGGCTAGAACAATTTTTGGCCAATTATGATAACTGCGTTATTGTTGTATCTCACGACCGTCACTTTTTAGATGCCGTTTGTACGCATATTAGTGATATTGATTTTGGAAAGATCAATCATTTTAGTGGAAACTATACGTTTTGGTACGAGAGTAGTCAGTTAGCGGCCCGACAGCGCGCTCAACAAAACAAAAAGGCTGAGGAAAAGAAAAAGGAGTTGCAAGAATTCATTCAGCGCTTTAGTGCAAACGTGGCCAAAAGTAAACAGGCTACCTCACGCAAGAAAATGCTGGAAAAACTCAATGTCGATGAGATTAAGCCGTCGAGTCGTCGTTATCCAGCGATCATCTTTGACCGGGAACGAGAGGCTGGAGACCAAATCCTAAATATCGAGGGACTTTCCGCTAAAATCGACGGTGACCTTTTATTTGATCATGTTGATTTGAATCTAGCCAAAGGCGACAAAGTAGTCGTGTATTCAAAAGATTCTCGTGCGACAACTGCTTTTTATCAAATTATCAACGAGCAAATTAAAAGTGAGTCAGGAAAATTTTCATGGGGGGTCACGACCAATCAGAGCTATTTACCACTAGACAACAGTGCTTTTTTCGCTCAAGACATTAATCTGGTGGATTGGTTGCGCCAATGGGCGAAAACCGAAGAAGAAAAAGAAGAAGTTCACCTGCGTGGGTTTTTGGGTAAGATGTTGTTCAGCGGGGAGGAGGCGCTAAAAAAATGTACCGTGCTTTCGGGAGGAGAGAAGGTGCGTTGTATGCTATCTCGCATGATGATGATTCGAGCAAATGTGGTCATGCTCGATGAGCCCACAAATCATTTGGATTTGGAATCAATCACGGCATTTAATAATTCACTAAAGAATTTTAAAGGGACCGTGTTGTTGACCACACATGATCACGAATTTGCCCAAACGGTGGGTAACCGCGTGGTCGAATTGACGCCAAAAGGCGTTATTGATCGATACATGAGTTTTGATGAGTATATGAGGGACAAAAAGATCAAGGATCTACGTCACTCAATGTATTAGACGACTTAAAGCGTCGTTGGGAGATCAGTTAAACTTTTCAGCTACGGCGATTGCTTGATCGTATTGGTCGTCTCTTACCAATAACTGCACTTGGTCTAAAACGCCACCGCCAAATCCTGCCATGGCTCCGCTTTGCATTTCATTGCGTGTTACTGGGCTAATGCCTAAATCATTGAGCTCTGCAGTAATGGCCCCAGCCACAAGCGACGGTCCTGTAAAAATACGTTTCATACCCATAAACAATGGATTAGGTTAGCGTAAAACAGCATCGAAATCGCGCGAAAATTGCTCTTGTAATTTTCGCATTATTTTATCGATCTGCTTGTCGGTGAGGGTTTTATTTGTATCCTGGAGGGTAAAAGAAAGAGCGTAACTCTTTTTGCCTTTAGGTATATTTTTGCCGGTATACACATCAAAAAGCGATACGTCTTTGAGTAATCGTTTCTCTGTTTTGAGTGCTACGGATTTCAGTTGATCAAAACTTACGTGTTCCTCAATAAGCAGGGCGAGATCGCGTTTGACTTTTGGGAATTTCGCAATGGGCCGCACTTTAATGCTTTGCTCTGAAATTAGTGCTCGTATTGCCGCTAGATTAAATTCGGCATAGAGAACTGGGAGTTCGACATCAAAGGCGTTACACAAACTCGGCTGCACAAGGCCATAATGCACTAATTCATGAGGACCGCAAGAGGCAGTCAATCCCTCTTGCCATAATGCTTGAGTACAGGATTCTTCAGTAATTGAATCAATACCAAAGCTCTGCAGTAACTGATGAGTCGCACGTTTCAGCTCGAAAAAACTAATGTCACCCGCCTTGGCTTGCCAGTGTTCCTGGTTGGTTTTACCAGCCAAACCTAGCGCTAAACAATCAAACTCTTCAAAGGATTGTTCATTGTGACGATATGTTTTTCCAAATTCAAAAACACGAAGTCCATTGACTTTACGATTGAGGTTAAAACCGATAGACTGCAACATTCCAAAAACCATCGACTGTCGCATGACCCCAAGATCTTGACTTAAGGCATTGAGTAAGCGGACATCCTGATCTGGATTGAGATCCGAAATTAATGCTGAGTTTTGGTTTGCGGTAAGTGAATTATTCAAAATTTCAAAGTAGCCTTGACTTGTGAGCTGTTGGGCAATTCTATTTTGAATTTGGAATCCCTCTCTATGGCCGAGTGTGGCTACCGTAGCATTAAGTTTAGTGCTTGCCTCGACATTGTTATATCCATAAACCCTAAGAATTTCTTCTATGACGTCTGCCTCGCGAGTCACGTCATTGCGATAGGCAGGGATGGTCATGCCCAAACCGGTTTCGGTGACATTATTGATCTTGATGTCCAAAGAGGTTAAAATCGATTTTATCGTCTCCTTTGGAAGTGTTTGACCAATAACTTTTGAGGCTGTTTCGTAGTTCAAAAACACCTGATGATCTTGAATTTTTTTAGGATAGATATCAATGATGTCGCTCGAGATATGTCCACCAGCAATTTCAGTGATCATGATGGCTGCGCGCTTTAGGGCGTATTTCACACTGTTTGGGTCAATCCCACGCTCGAATCGAAAGGACGCATCAGTATTGAGTCCATGACGCTTAGCGGTTTTACGGACACTTACAGGATCAAAATAAGCACTTTCAAGAAATACGGTCGTCGTGTTCTCAGTGACCCCTGAGTCAAGCCCGCCAAATACTCCGGCAATGCACATGGGCTTTTCTTCATCACAGATCATTAAATCCACAGCATGGAGCTTTCGTGTTACCCCGTCTAGTGTGGTGAACTCAGTATCTTGTTTGAGTGTTTGCACCACGACCTTATTGCCTGCTATTTGAGCGGCATCAAAGGCGTGAAGTGGTTGTCCTAATTCGTGCAAGACGTAATTGGTCACATCGACTACATTATTGATTGGATTGACGCCGATGGCACGGAGTCTGTGTTTGAGCCAATCTGGGGACGGAGCGACTTGGATATCGCTCACCGTTACCCCAGCATATCGCGGTGCACGGGCTTGGTCGGCGACTTCGACCTCTATTTTTAAGGAACGTTTATCTACGTGAAAACTGCTGGTCGAGGGTGTAATAAGTTCTAGGGCGATATCTTGTTGTAGTAATCCAGCTTTTAAATCTCGAGCAACGCCCCAATGACTCATAGCATCCGAACGATTGGGTGTGAGACCGATGTCAAACAGTACATCTTTGGTCACAGGAATAAGCGATGAGAGCGCAGTGCCAGGCTCTGGATTACCCTCGAGGGTCATAATGCCGTCGTGACTGTCTCCAAGCCCCAATTCGTCTTCGGCACAAATCATACCTTGGCTTAATTCCCCTCGGATTTTACTTTTTTTAATGGTCCACGGACTTCCATCTTTGGCGTATAAGGTCGTCCCGACTGTAGCGACCGCGACATACTGGCCTTCTGCCACATTTGGCGCCCCGCAAACTATGGCGCTGGGCGTGTCTTGTCCAATATCCACAGTGGTGCATTTGAGACGATCGGCATTGGGGTGGGGGAAACAGGTCAAAACCTTTCCTACAACGATTCCTTCTAAATCGCCTTGTACTGAGCTATATGGCTCAATACCTTCAACCTCTAAGCCTAGATCTGTGAGTAGATCTGCCGTTTGCTGGGCGGACCAGTCAAGCCGTAAAAATTGTTTAATCCAGTTATATGAAATGGTCATGTTCCAAGGGTTATAGCCGCAAAGATAGGATTATGCTTGTTTTTGTTAAAATCAATACGGCCTTAATTCTTAGGGTTGGGTTTTATCATTGAATAAATCATAGTCTTCACGGTCCATCAGGAAATGTAATGCCAGATATTTTTGTACTTAAAAATAGCCGATAAAGTGTTGCGCACCCCTAAATGCTCTGGTTTGTTGAGATCGGGGTCTTGCTTGAGCAGTTCTTGAGCATAAGATCGTGCGATTTTAAGTGTCTCTCCATCCTTTACTAAATCTGCGATTTTGAGCTGTAACACACCGCTTTGTTGGGTGCCCATTAAATCTCCTGGACCGCGAAGACGCAGATCAGCTTCTGATATCTCAAAACCATCATTAGTCGCTACCATGGTCTGTAGGCGTTCTCTTGCATTATCAGACAGCTTATTTCCTGACATTAAAATACAATAACTCTGATCAGCGCCACGTCCCACGCGCCCTCTGAGCTGGTGCAATTGACTTAGGCCAAAGCGCTCAGCGCTCTCGATAATCATAACACTGGCATTAGGCACATTAACCCCAACCTCGATGACTGTTGTGGCAACCATAATCTGCGTTTGGCCCGAGGCGAAGCGCTGCATTTCAAAATCCTTATCAGAAGATTTCATTTGTCCATGGACAATGGAAACCTGGTATTTTGGACTAGGAAACTCCCGAACAATACTCTCGTATCCATCCATGAGATCTTTGTAATCCATAGCCTGAGATTCCTGGATCAGTGGATAAACGATGTAAACCTGACGCCCCAACGCAATTTCTTGTCGAATAAACCCGAATACTTTTAATCGATTGTTGTCAAATCGATGGACTGTTTTTACCGGTTTTCTCCCAGGAGGCAGTGTGTCGATGACACTGATGTCTAAATCACCGTAGAGACTCATCGCCAACGTCCTTGGAATTGGGGTAGCGGTCATCACCAATACGTTTGGTGGAAATTCATTTTTGTGCCATAATTTACTGCGTTGTGCCACGCCAAAGCGATGCTGTTCATCGATTATAGCCAGTCCTAAATTATTAAAAACGACACGATTTTCAAGAAGAGCATGAGTGCCTACCAAAATACGTAGTGTTCCGCTCTTTAAGTCTTCTAAAAACGCTTTTCTATCTGAAGTTTTAGTTGAGCCAGTAAGTAATGAAATATTGATATTGAGTTTATTACAGTATTGTTTTAACCCGTTGTAGTGTTGGACTGACAAAATTTCAGTTGGCGCCAAAATACAGGCCTGAAACCCATTGTCTAAGGCCAACAGCATGCTCATAAATGCCACTATGGTTTTGCCAGAACCCACGTCTCCTTGAAGGAGTCGATTCATTTGTGCTTGACCGCCTAAGTCTTGACGGATTTCTTTGATCACGCGCTTTTGTGCCTGGGTGAGTTGAAAGGGAAGATGCTGATCAAAAAACGTGTTAAATAATGCGCCTACTTGGCTAAATTGATAGCCTTTTATTTTCTTTTTATGGATCAGATTTTTTCGCAAAAGTTGTAACTGAATGAAAAAAAGTTCTTCGAATTTTAGTCGAAACTGAGCTCTAGCCAGGGCATTGTGATCTTTTGGAAAGTGTATTTGGGTCAATGCCTGGTGTTGATTCATTAATTTTAGTCGGGTGAGCATAAATTCAGGCAGTGGATCAACATCAATATTGAGATGACCCTTTATGAGCTGGGTCATGAGTTGATTCATCAGTCGATTACTCACCCCGCTTTTACTCAATTTTTCTGTCGATGGATACAAGGGCTGCAGCGCGCTACGCAATTGTTGTTCGTGCTCTTGTTGCAGCTCCAATTCTGGATGCGCCATAGAAAATTGTCCTTGAAATTGGGTTAGGCGACCGAAAGCCACCAAAGGCACCCCGGTTTTTAGGGACTGTTTTATCCATTTATGTCCCCGAAACCAAATGAGTTCCATGGGTCCCGTTTCGTCTTTAAACTCAGCAACAAGGCGCTTCCCGCGCTTTTGATCGATTAATTGGACATGGGTTATAGTTCCGATAATTTGCACCTCGGCTCCGGTATTGACGAGATGGCCAATTTTATGATATTGTGTTCGATCGATGTATCGATTCGGGAACAGGTGCAATAAGTCCTGAAACGTACTAATGGAGAGTTCTTGGCGCAGCAGAGTGGCGCGCCCAGGACCCACACCTTTGAGGTATTCAATGGGAGTTTGTAGGACATTCTTAACGCTCATTGCACTGTTGCTTGTTACCACATCTGGGAGACCTCTGTGTTTAGATAGTCCAAAGCTTGGGCCATTTCATCTGCCTCCTGTTTGTGCTGCGCCACCAGGGCAGTGCGCAGGGCACTGACCTCGGGCCAATCGTTTTGGCCTGCTGCGCGCAGTTTCAATATTGTTTTATTCTTTGCCATAACAATCAAATCCCAACATGCAGCACTCACATAAATTTGCTGACTTACGTTATGATCAAATTCTTGTTCGATCGTCTGAATGAGCTGGTTGAGATAAGTACTTGTATCATGTTGCCCGGGTGGAATCCGCAAGACTAATTTACTCAGTGTATTTCTGCTCAAAAACAAGGTAAGACGCTCATAGGCTTGCAGCCTAATATTTAAACTATTCTTGGATTGAGACCGCTTGAATTCAAAAAGACGCCTTTTTTGTTCCTCACGCGCCTGGTGCTTCATGACATAGAAGGCGCCTAAGGCCACAAGGGCACCAGGCAAAATATATCCCAAAAGAGTCAATAGTTCCGTCATCATATTTGAGTAATTTATTGATTCAGATAGTCTAAGGCAATTTTTGTTAGCGCATTAACACCCAAGGCCATACCTGAGTCTTCTACCTTGAAATCAGGGGTGTGATGGGGGAAAGGCTCATTATTTCCGGGTTCCATACCCCCTAAAAAGAAAAAGAAGCCCGGAACAATTTCCTGATAGTAAGAGAAATCTTCACCTCCAGTCGAGGCTATTGTGGTTTTAACATTGTCCTTGCCGGCCACCGCCTCTAATGAGGGCACCATTTGCGCGGTTAGATCGGGGTCATTATAGGTCACTACAGTATTGTTTTGCCACTGAATTTCTGCACTACCATTGTAGGCATTGGCGATATCCCTTGCCATTTCGTTCATACGACGCATAATGAGCGCGCGCATTTCTGGATTTAGGGTACGCACGGTACCGATAAGCTCTGCACTTTCTGGTATGATATTGAACCGCACACCTGCTGATATTTTACCGACAGTAATTACGGCAGCCTCCTCGACCAGTGGTGATTCGCGGCTAATGATGGTTTGAAACCCATCGATAATTTTTGCCGCGATCAATATTGGGTCCACACCAGTCCATGGAGCGGATCCGTGGGTACCTTTGCCACTGATATTGACCACAAAGCGTTCCACTGCCGCCATGGTGCCCCCAGATTTATAACGAATCGTCCCAACGGGTGTCGCAGAGTTAATATGCAGACCAAAAATCGCATCAACCTTGGGATTTTCAAGTACCCCGTCTTTTATCATCAGCTTTGCACCACCCTCTTCACCGGGAGGTGGCCCTTCTTCGGCAGGCTGGAATACAAATTTAACGGTACCTTTAATTTTGTCTTTGTGTTGAGAGAGTACCTCAGCGACACCCATGAGTATAGCGGTATGTGTGTCGTGCCCACAAGCGTGCATCACCCCAGTCGGAGTCCCCAAAAACGAAGTGGTGACTGTGCTTTTATAGGGTAAGTCATTGCGCTCAGTAACTGGGAGGGCATCAATATCGGCTCTAAGGGCAACCACTTTTCCCGGAAGATCCCCTTTAAGCAGGCCGACAACCCCTGTTTTGGCCACACCGGTGCGCACCTCTAATCCCAGCGCCTCAAGATGGGCTGCAATTTTTTCTGCTGTTCGGAATTCGCGATTGGACAGCTCTGGGTTTTGATGAAAATCGTGTCGCCAATCGATTACTTTGGATTGGACGGCGTCTAGAGAGTTCAGGAGTTCTTGCGGCATTTGTGCATGGGCAATAAGACTCCAAAATATCAGTGAACAGGTCAGTATTTTTGGGAGATAACGTGTCATTCTTCGGGCAATTATTTTTTCGTTTTAAACATTAAATATAGCCCTTTTATGCTTGGACTGCAAGTGGAGTAAATGTTTATAAATATTGAATTCTAACCGATGCCTGCTCCTTCATTTTCCCTATTTTCGGTGACTTAACGACACAAGAACGAGGTTTTGGAAAATTATTTGTCACAACTCAATGAGGCACAAAAAGCGCCTGTCCTTCAAAAGGACGGAGCCATGATCGTTATTGCCGGTGCGGGTTCTGGTAAAACTCGAGTTTTGACCTATAGGATTGCTTATTTGATGCAGCAAGGTGTGGATCCATTTAATATTCTGGCACTGACCTTTACCAATAAGGCCGCTCGAGAGATGAAGGAACGCATCGCCTCGATTGTGGGCAGTAGTGAGGCCAAAAATCTTTGGATGGGGACGTTTCACAGTGTTTTTGCCAAGATTCTGCGTGTTGAGGGCCAGCGCCTGGGGTATCCGTCAAATTTTACAATTTACGATACCCAGGACAGTCAGAGTGTAATTCGTTCGTTGATCAAGGATATGAATCTGGACAAGGATGTATACAAATACAAACAAGTCTACAGCAGGATATCCTCATACAAAAACAGTCTGATTACCGTTAAGGCCTACAATAACAATCCAGAACTACAAGAGGCCGATGCTATGGCACGGATGCCTCAGATGGGCGATTTGTACAAAAACTATGTCGATCGCTGTTTTAAGGCAGGGGCTATGGATTTTGACGATTTACTCCTCAAAACCAATGAGTTATTGACCCGTTTCCCCGAAATGCTTTCTAAATACCAACAGCGTTTTAAATATATTCTGGTCGATGAGTATCAAGATACCAATCACAGTCAGTATTTAATCGTACGCGCTTTGAGTGATCGGTTTCAGAATATTTGTGTGGTCGGTGATGATGCCCAAAGTATCTATGCATTTCGTGGAGCGAACATCAATAACATCTTAAACTTTCAAAAGGACTACGATGACGTGCGGGTTTACAGACTAGAACAGAATTATCGTTCTACCAAAACTATCGTAGAGGCGGCCAATAATATCATTGAACAGAACCAAAATCGTCTCGATAAAGAAGTCTGGACTCGTAATGATGCCGGAGAAAAAATTGGGGTCCACCGCAGTATGACCGATGGTGATGAAGGTCGCTTTGTGGCCAATATGATTTATGATTCGGTACTCAACCAGCACAGGCCGTATGATGATTTTGCGGTTTTGTATCGAACCAATGCCCAATCGCGTTCCATAGAAGACGCCTTGCGCAAAAAAGATATTCCGTATCGTATTTATGGCGGACTGAGTTTTTATCAGCGCAAAGAAATCAAAGATGTCATTGCCTATCTGCGTCTGATTTTAAACCCCAAAGATGAGGAGGCCTTAAAGCGCATTATCAATTACCCTGCCCGTGGTATCGGTCAAACCACCTTGAGTAAACTCGTGGTGGCGGGCGATCAAAACGATTTATCCGTATTTGAGGTGTTAACTCAGCTGGAGCATTTAAAGGTACCAGTCAATGCAGGGATTCGTGCGAAACTCGAAAATTTCGTGACCATGATGCAAAGTTTTCAGGTACTGAATCAACAATACAATGCCTTTGAAATTGCCGAGTATGTGGTACGTCATACCGGGCTCTATCAAGAAGTTAAAAAAGACGGCACGCCAGAAGGTATCGCTCGACTTGAAAATATTGAAGAATTGCTCAACGGGATCAAAGACTTCGTGGAGGAGCAAAAACAATTGGCCGATACTACCGGAAATCTCGCAGAGTTTCTTGAGGATGTCGCTCTGATAACCGATTTGGACCAAGACAAAGATCAAGGTCAAAAAGTCTCGCTAATGACGGTACACTTAGCAAAAGGATTAGAATTTCCAGTGGTGAGTATCGTCGGTATGGAGGAAGACTTATTTCCGAGCATGCTCAGTATGAATTCCAGACCTGAACTCGAAGAGGAGCGCCGATTGTTTTATGTGGCCTTAACACGTGCCAAACAAAAGGCCTATCTGACTTATGCGCAAAGCCGTTATCGATGGGGAAAACTCATCGACGCCGAACCGAGCAGATTTATCGAGGAAATCGACGAAAAATATCTTGATTTACTCACGCCAAAACCTTCAGAACGCTACCGGACATTTGTAGACCCCGATGTATTTGACGACCATGATTACAGCCAAATCCGATTGCGTAAAGCCCAGTCAGGCGATCGTTCAAATCGCAAAAAATCAACAAAACCCCAAAACAACACACCGCGCTTTGTTCCTCCAGCCAACTTGAAGAAGTTAAAAACCCTCAACCCCGACATTGGTAAATCCAATGCATCGGCAGAGCGCGTGGATTTGACTTCATTAAAGATAGGGACTCGAGTAGGGCATATGCGCTTTGGGCATGGGACTATCGTGGCTCTGGAGGGTCAAGGCCCTGACATGAAAGCCGAAATTAAGTTTGACAAGGCAGGTTTGAAAAAACTATTATTGCGTTTTGCCAAGCTCTCGCTCATCTAAGGATTTATGGGAGAACTCTTACGTATTTACAACAATCCGCCAAACCCCAAGGCTGTACAGCGTGCAGTACAGTGCCTGAACAACGGGGGAATTATAATTTTTCCCAGTGATACTGTTTACGCCATGGGTTGTGCTGCATTTGATAAAAAGGCCGTTGACCGTTTGCGTAAGATTGATGGACGAAAAAAGTCCGATGCCCCCATGAGTTTTATCTGTGGCGACTTAAGTCAGATCAGCCAGTTTACCAAACCACTGAGTCAGCCGGTATTTAAATTGCTCAAACGCGCTTTTCCAGGTCCGTATACATTTATTTTGCCCGGAGGAAATGATCTCCCTAATTCTTTTAAAAAGAGAAAGGAGATTGGGGTGCGTATACCGGATAATTCTATTGTTCAGGCCATACTTGAGGAACTTAATGGCCCCCTGGTCGCTCGCTCCATTAAGGATCAAGATTTAATTTTGGAGTATACCACAGATCCCGAATTGATTTACGAACATTGGAACAATAAAGTCGATATAGTCCTCGATGGGGGTATTGGGGGTAATGTGGCCTCGACCGTGATCGATCTCACACAAGATCCTCCAGAGATACAGCGCGAGGGGCTTGGTCCAATAGATATTCTTTAAACAAAAAAACACCAACTTAGAGCTGATGTTTTTTTATTGTCGATGACCCTGTGGGGGTCACTATAATTTCAATACAATAGATTACGGCAAGGTCATGCCTCTATTTTAGAGCCAGGGTGAACCATTAATTACCGGCGCCAGAGAGGTTTTCAAGCTCGTCCTCAACCATTTTATAGAACTGATCAATCTTGGGCAGTACGTAAATTTTGGTACGTCGATTAATGGCTCTATTGGCCGGCGTGTCATTGGCTACAAGTGGGTTGTATTCGGCTCGACCGGCGGCAATCAATTGACTAGGTTTCACGCCAAGATCCTGTAATTCTCTAACAATCGCTGTTGAGCGTTTTACGCTCAAGTCCCAGTTATCGATAAGAGGACCGTTACTGTAGGGCACATCGTCTGTATGTCCTTCGACTAGGGCTTCAAAATCTGGCTTGCCATTGATGACAATAGCGACTTTAGCTAAAATTTCTCTGGCACGCTCTGTCACAGTATAGCTTCCGCTTTTGAATAACATCTTGTCGGATAAGGAAATAAAAACAACTCCTTTTTCAACGTTGATTTCGATGTCTTTATCATCTAAACCAACTTCTTTTTTCAAACTCGAGACAATCGCAAGAGAAACACTGTCTTTTTTGTTCAAAGCATCTTGTAGACGATTGATTTTCAAGTCTCTTTCTTTAAGACTCTCCAAGGACTTTTCAAGATTTGTCGCCCCAGTTTGCGTTAAAATAGTCAAGTCTTTAGAGCTCTCAATTAAATCTTGCTTGTCTTTTTTGAGTTCTGCAATACGCTCTTCGAATGAAGCAATACGCACTTGTGCTGTCGATTGCTCTGCTTCACAGGCATTGAGTTTAACGGTTGCCGTGTTGAGCAAGTCTTGCGTGCGTTTTTGTTTTGCTTGTAATTGTGTGAACTGTTTTTTGGTAACACAGGACCCCATTAAAAGTCCAGCGCCCAATACTAAAAACAAATGTCTTTTCATCATAATGGTAGGTTTAAGTTGATTCAAAATTAATAATTAATACCTACATCTTATAGGCCTTAACAATAATTTATACACAGGTTATAAAGGCCTTTTGGGAGCCTATTACAACTGATTAAAATAACGTTGATTTTTAAAGAATCGTGCGTAGAGAATTGATGAAATTCTGGCATATTTTAACTCAGACGCCCATTTTTTACGTTTTTTTAAATATTTGGGTAACAAATAATACAGATTAAAATGAGCGCGTATCACAGCAAGGGTATGTCGAGGTTTACCTTGCAGCAAGAAGACCATCCCCGAGAGTCCGTCCAAAATTAAGCGCACAAAGAGGATCAACACTATTTTTGCCCCAGCAATATTTTTGATCATAATGAGCAATGAATTTCTAAAATTCAAAAAGGTTTTACGCGGATTGCTGCCATGGAGCGTACCCCCGCCTTTGTGAAACACACTAGATTGAGTAATACACGCCACGCGTCCGCCTCGGGCTTGTAATCGCCAACACAGATCAATTTCTTCTTGGTGTGCAAATAAATCTTCATCAAACCCGCCCACACGCTCAAAGGCCTCTGCGCGCACGGCTAAACAGGCCCCGCTGGCCCAAAAAATATCCTGGGGCTCATCGTATTGCCCATGATCCTCTTCGAGAGTATTGAGTATGCGACCGCGACAAAATGGATACCCTAAAGAATCAAGATAGCCTCCTGCGGCCCCAGCGTATTCAAATCGTTGCAAGTCGTTTAGATCCTTGATTTTGGGTTGTGCCGCCATTAAATTACTGTGCTGATCAAAGGCTGTGATTATCGGGGTTAACCAGTCGCGTACAACTTTAATGTCATTATTGATTAAAACAAATAAGTCGTAATACCCGGCGTCACTTTGATTGGCCTGTAATTTCAATTGAGCAATAGCCGCGTTATACCCCCCTGCATAACCCAGATTTTTGTCTAATGCGATGGCGCGAACCTCAGGATAATGTTGCGCGAGCCAGGTAAGTGACGCGTCTGATGAACCGTTATCTGCGACAATAATATCAGCCTGTGGGCTGTAGCGCACCAGCGGAGCCATGAATTCTTGCATCAAGGCCAGGCCATTGTAGTTCAGAACAATTATCGCAGTTTTCACAGTCGCAATTTAAGGCAAATTATTCTTTAAAGATCAGCGCGTTTATATCATGCAACACGGAGATAAATATGAGGCTTAAATTGCACAAATATGGCGCAACCTTTACCTTTACCCAGAATCTAAACAGCAGTTGTCTTTAGGGGCAACGCAACGAACAAAATAATATGCCAGGATTTGAAGTATTTGGCGCCCAAGAGCGTGCCGAGGTGAATGAAGTTTTAGAGACAGGAGTATTGATGCGCTATGGTTTTGATGCGATGCGACAGGGGCATTACAAGGCGTTAGAGTTTGAACAGGCCTTTGCAAAGCGCATGGGAGTCAATCATTGTCAACTCGTCTCCAGTGGTACTGCGGCACTGAGTGTGGCTTTGGCAAGTGCTGGTATCGGAGCTGGGGATGAAGTCATCATGCCGACCTTTACCTTTGTAGCTAGTTTCGAGTCAATTATGATGATGGGGGCGATTCCCGTACTGGTGGATATTGACGACACCTTGACTTTGGACCCCAAAGCCGTGGAGGCTGCCATCACCGACAGAACCAAAGCCGTGATGCCAGTGCATATGTGCGGCTCAATGGCTGACCTAGGGGCCTTAAAAAATATTTGCCAAGCCCATAATTTGATACTTCTAGAAGATGCCTGTCAGGCCATTGGAGGCACGTATCAAAATGTACCGCTTGGGGCTTATGGTGATCTCGGTTGTTTTTCATTTGATTTTGTCAAGACCATCACTTGTGGTGAGGGTGGGGCAGTGATCACCAATAACGAAGCCTTCAAAGTCAATGCCGATCAGTATCAAGATCATGGCCATGACCATATTGGGTCAGATCGAGGCGCTGAAACCCATCCTACATTGGGTTATAATTTCAGGATTTCTGAACTTCACGCTGCCGTAGGACTGGGACAATTAACGCGCTTTGATGATATTTTAGCGCGTCAAAAAGCGCATTACGATACGCTTGCTTTGGCCTTAAAAGAGGTCCCTGGCGTAAGTTTTAGACGGGTTCCTGATTCGGGCGTACAGAACCATTCTTTTTTAAACATATTTTTACCCACTGCTGAGCAGGCAGAGCGGGCGCATCAAGCGCTCTCTAAGGCGGGTATTGATGCCTGTTTTTACTGGTACACGAATAATTGGCACTATATCAAGGGTTGGGAGCATTTAACACAGCTCAATAGCATCGCTCCATTAACTCCTGGGATCCAAGAGGCTTTACAGGGATTAAGCAGTCAATATTTTAGCCAAAGCGACCACTTCATGGGCCGTACCCTTAGTTTCTTAGTCAAATTAGGCTGGGATGAATCAACACTGAACCATCGTGCTCAAACCATGCGTGAGACCTTGCTCAACCTTTAATAATTGAAGTAATTTCGGATTTAATACGATAAGTAATCGGTAATCTCGAGACCATAACCAATCATTCCAACGCGCTTACTCTGCTCGTGATTTGAAATCAGCTTGATTTTGTGTATGCCGAGATCGTGCAAAATCTGAGCCCCGATACCAAAATCTTTATTGTCCATAGGTAATTGTGGCGCTTTGACTACTGTTCCCTCTACCTGAAGGGACTTTAGCTCTGCGAGTCGCCCAAGGACATTCATCGATTGCTTATTTTGATTGATAAATACCATAGCTCCTAGCCCTTGATCATTGATCACTTGAAACATGGCGTCAAGTGTTTGATGAGCGTCTTGGGTGAGTGTAGCCAGAAGATCATTATTGACCATTGAGGCGTTTACACGTACTGGAACTTCTGTATTATGATCCCATAATCCTTTACTCAAGGCAATATGGACTTGGTTATTGGTGGTTTGCAAATAAGCTCTGAGTCTAAAGCGTCCAAACCGTGTTTCGAGATCAAACTCTTCCTTTTTTTCGATCAGTGAGTCGTGTTCCATGCGATAGGCCACTAAATCCTCGATGGACACTAATTTTAGATTGAATTGTTTGGCGACCTCAACCAGTTGAGGTAATCGTGCCATAGATCCATCTTCATTCATGATTTCTACGATGACACCGGCGGGATCAAATCCAGCAAGACGGGCAAAGTCAATGGCAGCCTCAGTATGCCCTGTGCGTCTTAAGACGCCACCTTCTTTAGCCACCAAAGGGAATATGTGCCCCGGGCGACTCAAATCATGAGGTTTGGTTTTGGATTCGGTCAAGGCTTGGATTGTTTTGGCACGGTCTGAAGCCGAAATTCCCGTAGTAACTCCGGATCCTCTAAGGTCCACAGAAATAGTGAAGGCCGTTTCCATAGGATCTGTATTGTTGCCTACCATCATACCAAGATTTAGTTCTTGACAACGAGATTCTGTGAGTGGTGCACAAATGAGTCCGCGCCCATGGGTCGCCATAAAATTGATCATCTCTGGCGTAACACACTGCGCTGCAGCCAAGAAATCGCCTTCGTTTTCACGATCCTGATCATCGACCACAATGATGACCTCGCCACGCTTTATGGCTGCAATGGCCTCGGGAATTGAGTCCAAAACAATATCTTGTTGAGAAGTCGATGTACTGCGGCTCATGAGTCAATTTTTTGGTGGAGCAAATATAGGCAATGACCCTGACTATTTCTTTTTACGCCATTTAAATCGCTGAAAAAAGGCGTCAAAATCAAATATCCCCCGATCTGTTGTGGCGCGATAAGTCAGCCAAACACTCAATGGAAGCATAATAAAACTACTGATCCAGGTCGCCATAAATGGATGCATGGTGCCATCTTCCGCACTATTTTTGGCAAAAATCCCGATAAAATGATAGGTTAAAAACAAGACTACAGCAATTACCATGGGCAGTCCCATTCCTCCTTTTCGAATAATGGCCCCGAGTGGCGCTCCGACAAAAAATAGAATAACACATGAAATGGCGAGCGCAAATTTTTCATGCAAAGCGATTTCGTGTTTGTTCAGTGTTTTTATCAATTGACGGTGATTTTTTTTCTTGGATCCTAACGCCTGAATAGAACTTCTCACATTATCCAGTGCGGTACTGGCAATACGCACCTGTTGACGAACATCATAGAGCTCGATTAGGGTATCGAATGCGACCTTCTTTTTGATTTGCTTGTAGGTCGAGTCCGCAAATTGAGTCATACCACTACGAAAGTACATGTTGCCTGTCATTAGCGCGATATCATCACTGTAGACCTCCGATAAGCGATCGATCTCTGGGATGAGTTCGCCAACATTATACATGTTGTGATTGTTCAAATTATTTTCTTTGTCAATATCTGTATCATTGAGTTCTGTCAGATCTATGTGTATGGTATAGGTCTCAAAAGCACTTTTGGCAAAAGGTCGATTGATGCGTTCTTTGACGCCGTTACTGAGTTGAATATCCTCGTAATAATGGCCATTTTTGAGAATTAGTGACAGTGTGTTCGAGTCCAGAGAACTGGCGAGCTCCCCTGATTCGGCCATGATCACCGTGGTATTTTCACTGGGACTTTCTGGATTTTTTTTGTGGATGATGACGTCCTTTAAATACTGGTCACGATCTCCGTATTTTTCTTGGACTTTGATATTAAAATCATCGCCGATCGAGCTGAACTGCCCCGCGATTATCGCCATTGACGGACTGACTTGAGCGATATTGCGCCGAAGATTTTGCCATTTGTATTCCGAGTAGGGGATAACGTTGTTGGCAAAAACAAAGGCGACCAAAGAGAGCAACAATATAAAGATCGATAGACTGCGCATGGCCCGCTGAAGCGAAATCCCAGTGGACTTCATTGCGGCAAACTCATAGTGCTCAGAAAGGTTACCGAACACCATAAGTGAGGTCACTAAAATACTGAGCGGCAAGACCAGCGGAATTAATTTTGGGGTGAAAAACCACAAAAATTTCAAAATGATATCAAATGATAGATCCTTACCCGCTAATTCAGAGATGTAGAGCCAAATGGTTTGCAACACAAATATGAACATCAAAATAATAAAGACGCTGAAAAACGTCCTTAAAAAACTCATCAATATGTAGCGGTCAAGAATTTTCACAGTCTCAGTACAACGTATTGATGTAATAGCCTTCTTTTTGGTACTGCTCGATGTCCACATCAAAACTATTTTGAGCCATAGCTTGATTGGTTTTAAACGATTTTACAGTCAGAATAAATTGAGTTCCCTGGGCATCGGTTTGGATTAATTTATAAATGTGTTTGGTCGCTGTGTCGATCCCTAACAGCATGTGCTTGATCTCTGCCTCGGTATCGATAGGATGGAGTTTTACGTACTGTATGGTCTTGCCTGATACACGCTGCTTAATATCCCAGGCGTAGGTATAACCTTCTTTGTAAAAGGTCAATAGTTTAGACGGAGTTACGCTCTTGTCTTGTTGTGGATCGAGGTCACTGACGGTCAGTTCCAAATCATCGGGTGCAATGGTAAAGAGTTTGTCTCCGTCATAGACCCGAGTCATTCCCATCATACTTAGCCGATAACGCTCACCGCTAAGTGCGACATTGCCCTGTGTTTTTTGATCCACCTGTTCTTTTTGATTGACCAGATTCCAAGTAAAGTCAATTTCAATATTTTGGTAGCTATTGACTTTATCGGCCACAGCATCGAGTAATGCTTGTGCCTTTTGGGCATCCTGACCCCATGTAACTTGAGATAGTGACAGAAGTAACGCCAAAAAGAAGGCAAAACGGTAGTTATTCTTGAGTTTCATTATCCAATAGTTTTTTTAATGCCTCTAAGTCGGGAACCAATATTTGTCGTGCTTTACTGCCCTCAAAAGGCCCGACGATACCCGCTGCCTCGAGCTGGTCTATGATACGCCCTGCACGGTTGTACCCCAATTTTAACTTACGTTGTAAGAGCGAAGCAGAGCCCTGCTGAGCGATTACTAAGACCTCTGCCGCATCTCTAAATAGTTTATCGCGGTCATCTATAGCAATATCAAGTCCCGTGCCAGATTCCTCACCGACGTATTCAGGTAATAAATGGGCGCTTGGATAAGCTTTTTGCCCACCGATGTACTCGGTGATGTCGGCAACCTCTGGAGTGTCTAAAAAGGCACATTGAAGGCGAACGACCTCATTGCCTTGCGTGTAGAGCATATCACCACGACCGATAAGTTGGTCGGCCCCTGAGGTATCCAGTATGGTTCTTGAATCAATTTTACTGGTCACTCTAAAGGCAATACGCGCCGGAAAATTGGCTTTGATGATTCCTGTAATGACATTGACCGATGGGCGTTGCGTGGCAATAATTAGGTGAATACCGATGGCTCGAGCGAGTTGGGCAAGCCGAGCAATAGGCGTCTCGACTTCCTTGCCAGCGGTCATAATTAAATCGGCAAACTCATCGATGACCAAAACAATATAGGGCAAGAATCGGTGTCCGTCATTTGGATTGAGCTTGCGCGCTTTGAACTTATCGTTATACTCCTTGATGTTGCGTACCATGGCATCTTTGAGCAGGTCGTAGCGCTGATCCATTTCGATACACATCGAATTCAAGGTGTGAATTACTTTGGTAGTATCGGTAATGATTGCCTCTTCGGTATCTGGTAATTTTGCCAGATAGTGACGCTCAATTTTATTAAACAGTGTGAGTTCAACTTTTTTGGGGTCAACCAAAACAAATTTGACCTCGGCTGGGTGTTTTTTGTAAAGTAATGATGCGAGGATGGCATTGAGCCCTACCGATTTACCTTGTCCTGTCGCACCAGCCATAAGGAGGTGGGGCATTTTGGCCAAATCGACCACAAAAGTCTCGTTACTGATGGTTTTACCCAAGGCCAGGGGCAGTTGCATTTCTGCCTTTTGAAATTTTGGAGAGCTGATCACACTGCGCATGGATACCATTTGAGGAGATTTGTTGGGCACCTCAATTCCGATGGTTCCTTTGCCTGGGATCGGCGCGATAATACGAATGCCAAGTGCGGACAGCGAAAGAGCGATATCATCCTCTAAATTTTTGATTTTTGAGATACGAATACCGGCCTCTGGCACGATTTCATAGAGGGTCACTGTAGGTCCGATGGTGGCTTTGATATTGGCAATACCGATTGAATAATTATTCAAAGTGTCAATAATGCGCCTTTTGTATTCCTCGAGTTCTTGTTCATCAATAGTAATCCCTTTTCCTCCCGAATAGTCTTTGAGCAAATCAATCGATGGGAATTTGAAATTTTTCAGCTCTAATGTGGGATCAAAAGTGCCAAAATCTTGAACAAGTTGTTCGCTTGTACTTAAAGGGACTTCCTCTTGAGTAGTTTCGATTTCTAGAGCCACAGAGTCATCAGGGCTCGTGATTTTTTGTTTAGTTTTAGTCGGTTTGACGGGTACAGGCTCGGTGGGATTCGGCCCTGTGTCCATCGTCGCGTCTGCTGGCGTGTCCGCTGCTGTGTTTGTAGAAGTGCTGACTTGAGGGGCAACCGACGCTTTAATTGGATCTGTATTCTCAGCCGTCGTGTTATCAGGCTCATCCGCTGTAACGGTGCTCGACTCAGATTCTTGACCGAGATCATTTATGGACTCATTGACCTCAGAGGCCGATCCTTTGAGTTTTGACGGGAGGTGCTTAATCAACTTGATTAAGGAATCTGGTGTCCATTTGAGACGTAGCACCAAATAAATTAAGCCGCTAAAGCCCAAAAACAACCCCATGCCCGCTGCGCCCATGAATCCTTGAAGTACATCGCTTATTTCAAAACCAACCACTCCACCCAGCATTGGGTTTTGACTGGCCAAAAATCCGAACGATAAACTGAGCCAAATCATTAAATAAAGGCCCCAAAACCAAAATTTTCTCAAGGGTCGCGTCGAGATGTTCAAAAACAAATAGAGTCCGGAGATTACAAATAACCCGGCTAATAAAAAGGAGGCAATCCCAAAACCATTGTAAATAAACAAATGCCCAAGAGCATTACCCAAATGACTTAAGTAATTGTCTGCCGGATTATTGCGCTCAAAACTTCCAATGAGACTTTGATCGCCTTGCCAGCTAACCATGTAGGAGCTAAAAGAGATGATCAACGCCAATCCGAAAAAAACCAAAAAACCACCCAAGAGTAAGGATTGTTGACGTGTCATAGTCCACGGTTTGGACTTAGACTTGGTTTTGGTGGATTTCTTTTGTGTTCGTTTCTTAAACATGGTCCAGGTTGTACTCTTACAAATATACGAGGATAGCCCTCAGTATACAAGACATGGTTTAATTAAAGTAGCCCGAGTTTGTGGCTATAAATAATACTCGTGCAGACCAAAGAAATAATCACGGCGATCGAGACAAATCCAGCGGACATGTCTTTGATGCGTCCAATTTTTGGGTCAAAATCTGACTGGACCACATCGGCAAAACGCTCAATGGTGGTGTTGATCCCTTCGGCCATTAATACAAGCCCGATAGACAGCGTTTGCATGGTCCATTGCCAGGGTTCAAGCCTCAGATAAAACCCGAGGACTGTAAACAAAATACCTACGATAAGTTGAATGAGAAAGGCGCGTTCCTGAGTTAAAATCAGCATGCCGCGCAGGGCGACTTTAATGGCCTGTGCCACACTCTGTTTGGGCCTCATTTATAAGAGTGCGTTGAGTGCACCATCAAAGTCTGGCGTTTGTGCAATGTCCGGAACCAATTCTGTATAAACGACCTTGTGGTTTGCGTCCGTTACGACCACGCCGCGGGCGAGAAGGCCTTCAAAGGCGCCAGATTCGATCACGACCCCGAAATCTCGGCCAAATTGACCCGTTCTAAAATCACTCAAAACCTCGAGATTATTGATCTCATCTGCCGTACAAAAACGAGTCTGACTAAAAGGTAGGTCTTTAGAAACGCACAGTATCACAGTATCCTTATGGCTGCTGGCTCGCTCGTTAAAGGTATGGAGCGCTTCACTACAAACCCCAGTCTCAACACTGGGAAACATACTGATTACTAATTTTTTGCCCTTATAATCATTTAGTGTGACAGAGCTTAAATCCTTGTTGGTTAATGTAAATTCTGGGCAGGGCGCCCCGATATCAGGAAGGGTTCCATTGGTCGTAGTCGGGGTGCCGTCAAGTGCGATGTTTGCCATAATCGTGGTTTTTATGTATCAATGTTAGGTTACTTTTGAGTCATTCTTTGTGGGCATGTCAATTTTATTTTGACGTCCCGATTTGTCTGATTTTTATACGCAGCGCAGCAAAAAACAGCGTCATAAATGGACTGAGCCAATTAAATACGGCATATCCTGCATAGGAGAGGGTATCTACACCGAGGACCCCGCTTTGATAGGCCCCACATGTATTCCAGGGGATTAAGGCCGAGGTAACAGTGCCGCCGTCTTCGAGCGTTCGTGATAGGTTTTCCGGGGCTAATCCTTTGTCTTTGTAGGCTTTGGCATACATTTTACCGGGCACGACGATGGCCAAATACTGGTCGCTTGCCGCAATATTTAAGGCCAAACAACTCGCCACCGTACTGGCGAATAATCCAAAGGTGGTGTGAAATAACTTTAACAAAGCCTCAGAAATACTCGATAAGGCCCCAATGGCTTCCATAACTCCGCCAAAAACCATAGCACAAATAATAAGCCATATCGTGCCGAGCATACCCGCCATACCGCCCGAGCTAAATAAATCATTGAGCGGGGCATAAGTGGTGGGTATTTCGACAGAGACTGTGATCGCATTTAAGATCCCTTTATATCCAGAAATTAAATCCAAATGCTCCGCGCCACCCACAGTAGCAACCAACTCTGGCTGGGCCCATATGGCTGCCACAGCCGCCACACAAGTCCCCACAAACAAAGCGATGATGGGCGTTACTTTTTTGACGATCATAAAAATGACCACCCCTGGAACCACAAAAAGCCATGGACTCACGACAAATGTGGCCTTAATGGCTTGCAACATTTCGTCAGTTTGTGAGGCGCCTTGAGGATCAAGCGTAAGCCCTAAAATCCCAAAAAACAATAGGGTTACAATAAAACTCGGCACCGTGGTGTAGGTCATGTATTTAATATGGGTAAATAAATCTGTACCGGCCATAGCTGGGGCCAAATTAGTGGTATCACTCATCGGGGAGAGCTTATCTCCAAAATACGCTCCTGAGATTACGGCTCCTGCAGCCATACCGGGACTAATGCCCAAAGCATTGGCAATACCAACCATGGCAATACCAATGGTTGCGGAGGTGGTCCAGCTACTCCCTGTAGCGATCGAAATAATGGCACAAATAATGACCGTGGAGACTAAAAATATTGATGGCTTCAATAGCATTAAGCCGTAGTAAATCATCGTGGGAATAATGCCACTCAAAAGCCAGGTGCCGGCCAAAGCGCCCACCATAAATAAAATCAAGAGTGCTCCGGTAGTACTTTTTATATTCTCAGCGACCGTGTCAATCATCGTTTGGAATGGAATCTTGTTAAGCGCGCCAATCATTGCAGCTACACCACCGCCCATTAGGAGTAAAAATTGATTACTGCCACTCAAAGCATCGTCACCAAAGGCGTAAATAACGTTAAAAAACAGTAGACCGACCAAGATAAATACAGGGATTAAGGCCTGAATAATGGGTAATTTATTGGCCGTACCCAAACTGTGTTCTTTTGATTGTTTTTTGGATGACATAAGCGATGTGGTTGTACGTGTAATGTTACGATTTTGTCCATGACTTTGCAAATTATCAGTGGTATTCATGAATCCTCACTTGCGTTATTTGTTTTATGAACAGAGCCGTATTTATTTTACACCCAAAATTCCCCGGCAATGCATTGAATATTTATGTTGACTTGTGGTGAAGCATTTAAATTGCGGGGTAGAATTTTCCTGCTTATTTGGACCGTCTATGGAGGGTTAAATTCTATTCTGACGGCACAAGTGGGTATCGGGACCACCCAGCCTCATCCGAGCGCCTTGTTGGAGTTGTCGAGTCAAGATCAAGGGCTTTTATTACCGAGGGTTACGCTACACGATACCAGTAAGTCAGGCTTGAATACACATTACGACGCGCAACAAGGGCTGCTGGCCTATAATGTCTCGGATAGTTTATTCGGGCGTCCAGGGCTTTGTGTTTTTGACGGGAATTTATGGCGTTCATTGGCCTTTGCTGTTCCAGAGTATGCTCAATGGCAATCTGCTCAAGGAGGATTACAATATGCCGCAGGTGAGGTCTATATTGGCGCAAATTCAGGGACCAACAATAATCTGTGGTTGAGCAGACGCCTGATTGATTGGGACAACAGTAATTATTTTTTAGACCCTGCTGCGGGCTCGGTCTTCAACGAAATAAAGCTCGATCAGGGGTCGACAGCGGATGTAAGTCTTTATTGGGATCGCCCGGACACGGGTTTTTTTGCTCCATCTCCCGGGGCTGTGGGTCTTTCTGTATCAGGAAATTTGCGCTTATTTGTCGATTCATTGGGGCGCCTGGGTATCGGCACGGGCGCCCCAGAGGCTGATTTAGATCTCAGTGGAAGTGTTAAACTTGGGGCTAACGGTTCGGTTATCGAAGGAGTCAGGCGTTTTACGACAAGTCATACGATACCCTCAGATTGGCCAGAAGAATTTATTGTAATCGAGCTGGATCAAACACAGCTGCAGTCCCTTGGCATGTCCAGCTCGGCATTGATTCATGTCCAATTACGCGGTTCGTTATCAAGACTCCTGAGCGTAAGGCATCAAGGAATGGACGAACAAGGATATCATATTTCCCTTGAAGGTATCGTCCCGAGTATGCTCGGACAATCGTTTGAGATCGATTATTTGGCGTTTTTTTAAACGATGTATTTTAGGATAATACGCCGACCTCTAACATACATTGGCGCATCAATGTGTAGGTGCGCTCAATGTCATTATCCAAACCTATAGAAAAACGTATGAGTCCGTCGGTAAGGCCCATTTGCGCTTGTTCTTCAAGTGGAATTTCTGAAGAAGTAGAGCTGCCTGGAGCGCTGAAAAGTGTTTTGTAAAATCCGAGACTCACCGCCAAATAGCCAAGATTGCGTTTTTGCATGAGTTCCATGAGCTGATTGGCCTTGTCTAGATTACCGGCATCGATAGTGAGCATACCGCCATAACCATATTCTTTATTCATCATGCGCGTAATAAGCTCATGACTCGGGTGGCTTTTGAGTCCCGGGTATACTGTTTTTAATCCATCACGCTCAAACTTTTGGGCTAAGAACAGGGCATTATGACTGTGCTGTTTGATACGAATATGAAGGGTTCTCAGGTTTTTTAAAATTGATGCGGCACGCAGACTATCCATACTGGCTCCTAAGAGCATGCTTGCTCCATCATTGACATTGCGCAACTGATCGATTAATTCTTGAGACCCGCAAATAACACCGCCCATGGTATCGCTACTGCCGTTGATGAATTTGGTCAAACTATGTAGAACAATGTCGGCCCCTAGTTTGTGCGGAGCAATACTCAGTGGTGCAAAAGTATTGTCGACCATCAAAACCAGGTTGTGTTTCTTGGCCAGAGCAGCCAATGCCGAAATATCCGCTACTTCCAAAAGCGGATTACTCACACTTTCACAATACAAAACCTTGGTGTTGGGTGTTATGGCTTGAGCTACAGCCTCCAGATCAGTTATGTTTACAAAACTAGTCTCTATGCCCAGCCTGGGAGTGAAGTTCTTTAAAAATGCGTAGGTTCCCCCGTATATCGTGCGACTTGAAACAATATGGTCTCCTTGGCCGCAATATTGGAGAAGGGCTGGGGTAATGGCACCCATGCCTGTAGCGGCAACCGTTGCGGTCTCTGTGCCTTCCATGGCCGCCAATGCTTGACCTAAGTATAGATTAGAAGGCGTGCTGTGTCTGGAATATAAGTAACACCCATCGGCATTGCCTTCAAAGGTGTCAAACATGGTTTTGGCAGACAAAAATGTGTAGGTAGAGGAGTCAGAAATACTTGGATTGACACCCCCAAATTCCCCAAAGTACTGGAGATCTTGGATGTTATTGGCTGGATCGAAAGACATAGTATAGGTTTTTATCAAATCTATAGATACATTATATTTATTACAAGTATGAAGTATATATTTAGAATATTTATTGGCATATTTAATTTTATTTAGAAAATATTTTTAAATTAAATCCCTCAATGAGTTAACCCTAGAATATTTTTTTGTTATGACCTTTGATACTGCAGATTTAATCTTGCTTGACGCGCTACAAAGCGATTGTAAACAAACCCACAAACAACTGGCGATAAAAACTGATTTATCTGTTACTGCGGTTCATGAACGCATCAAGAAATTAGAGCGAAATGGGGTCGTTCAACAATACGTCGCTCTTTTAAATCCTGAACATTTAGACCTTGGATTTATGGTGTTTTGTCACGTAAAATTAGTGCAGCACGCCAAGTCATCACTCCATGGCTTTGAGGCCGACGTTACCGAGTTACCAGAGGTTGTGGAGTGTTTTCATGTTTCGGGGTCTTACGACTATTTACTCAAAGTCATGGTTCGCGATATGGTACATTTTCGTTCGTTTTTAGTCAATAAGCTGACGACCTTAAAATCAATTGCCAGCACTGAGAGCTCTTTTGTCATTACTCAGGTACAAAACACGACCAAGCTCATGCCTTCTTAGTGGACTCTTCGGGCTAAATTTTCTTAAGTGAGCATTGGCTTTTGCTGTGCAGTGTCGTAACTTTGTCCTCCTAAAAGCAAAATGACTTAACTATGAGTAATTACGATGTAGTGGTGATCGGTTCTGGCCCTGGGGGTTATGTATCTGCCATTCGATGTGCGCAACTGGGTATGAAAACGGCCCTGGTGGAAAAATACGATACTTTGGGAGGGACTTGTCTCAATGTGGGCTGTATCCCAAGTAAGGCACTACTGGATTCGTCGCATCATTTTGAAGACACTCAGAAACATCTCGAGGAGCACGGTATTGAAGTTTCTGGTCCTGTGCGGTTGAACTTATCAAAAATGATGGAGCGTAAATCTGGTGTCGTGTCCCAAACGACCAAAGGCATCGATTTTCTCATGGATAAAAATAAAATTGATGTGCTGCATGGCGTGGGCCAATTTGAAGATCAGCACACTTTGACCGTCCACGGTAAGAAAAGGCAAACCCTGAGTGCTAAGCACTTTATCATTGCCACCGGAAGTAAGCCAGCGAGTCTTCCTTTTATCAAGATCGATAAAAAACGCGTGATTACGTCGACCGAAGCGCTTTCGATGACCGAAGTACCAAAGCACTTGGTGATCATCGGCGGGGGAGTCATTGGTTTAGAGCTCGGGCAAGTTTATCGTAGGTTGGGCGCAGAAGTCTCCGTGGTAGAATACATGGATCGCATTATTCCAACCATGGACAGGGCGCAAAGTAAGGAGCTCACCAAAGTATTGAAAAAACAGGGCGTTAAGTTTTTCTTATCGCATCAGGTACAAGACGTTTCTGCCAATAAAAATCAAGTCACAGTTACTGCCTTGAACAAAAAGGGAGAAAACGTCGAATTCAAAGGTGATTACTGTTTGGTCAGTGTCGGCCGCAAACCCTACACTGAAGGTCTTGGACTAGATAAGGCTGGTGTAGCGGTCAATGAGCGAGGTCAGGTCGAGGTCAATGACCATTTGCAAACCAACATCGCTCATATTTACGCCATCGGTGATGTGGTTCGTGGGGCAATGCTCGCACACAAGGCTGAAGAAGAAGGCGTTATGGTCGCCGAGATTATAGCCGGACAAAAACCGCATATTAATTATAATCTAATACCAGGAGTCGTTTACACTTGGCCTGAAGTCGCTTCTGTAGGACAGACTGAAGAACAGCTTAAAGCCAGTGGTATTGCCTACAAAACAGGTCAATTCCCGATGCGCGCTTTAGGACGTTCAAGAGCCAGTGGTGATCTCGATGGTTTTGTCAAAATATTGAGTGATGCTCAGACCGATGAGCTCTTAGGCGTTCATATGGTTGGCGCTCGTGTGGCTGACTTAATCGCAGAGGCGGTTACCGCCATGGAATACAGGGCAAGCGCAGAGGATTTGGCCCGTATGAGCCATGCGCACCCCACTTATGCAGAAGCCATCAAAGAGGCAGCCTTGGCAGCCACAGAAAATCGACCATTGCATATTTAACTGGTGATCCAGCGTCGGCGCTTTTCCTTAGAATTTCCTTCGAGCCAAAAACTCAAAAAGGCTCTGTTTCAATTTGGCGCTAAGTCAAAAGACGTGGCCCTACAGATGTATTTGGACAGCAATGGCCACAGTGACCCGTACAGTGTTTTTGACGCTGCTTTGGCACTAGATTCAATAAGTACTTTTAGTATAGATACGTCGTGTCCTGGCGACTGGGAAAAACTCGAAACATGGCAAAGCAGTCAAATGGATTGGTGTTTTGGCCATATGGCTTATGATTTTAAAAATGCCCAGGAACAACTCAATTCCAACAATACGGACGGTATTGATTTTCCTGAGGCCAGCTTTTTTGTGCCTAAACGTCTGTTTTTGGTTCAAGGAACGACTTTGGTTGGTCTTGTTTTAGAGGATAATCGCACTCAATGGGCTGAGGATTGTTCGGAGATTCAAAAAATATACGATCACCTTGATACTGCTAAGGCCCAAACCAATGAGGACAAAGACTCAGGAATAGAATTAAACGGTCGTTGGACCATGACTGAGTACTGTCAGAAGTTTGACATGGTGCAAAAGCACATTCAACGGGGTGATATTTACGAAACAAATTTTTGTCAAGAATTCTATCGAGACCACACCTCAATTGATCCTGCGCAACTCTTTGAAAAAATAAACGACTATTCTAAAGCACCCTTTGCGGCCTTTTACAGGTTTTATGATCGTTATGCGCTTTGTGCCTCGCCTGAACGTTATCTAACTAAAAGAGGGCGTAGGTTGATTTCGCAGCCCATAAAAGGGACGCTCAAACGACTTGATGACGCTAAAGCCGATCGAGCAGCGGTGGCAGAATTTGTCCAAAATCCAAAAGAACGTCGCGAAAATATCATGATTACCGATTTGGTGCGCAATGACCTTTCACAAAGTGCCGCACGTGATTCGGTAACGGTCACAGAATTATGTGCCTTGCAATCCTATGCTCATGTCCATCAATTGGTGACCACCGTCAGTGCTACGCTCAAAGCGGGCTTGAGCGGCGTAAATGCACTCAAGACTACTTTTCCGATGGGAAGCATGACCGGTGTGCCCAAAATACGCGCACTGGAACTCATGGAGCATTATGAAGATCATAAACGCGGATTGTACAGTGGGACGATCGGTTATTTTACCCCAGAGGGCGATTTTGACTTTAATGTGGTTATTCGATCTTTATTGTACAATGCCACGAATCAATATTTAAGCCTCAGTGTTGGTGGAGCTTTGACCAGCAGCGCCAATGCCCAAGATGAGTACAATGAGTGCCTACTCAAGGCGGAGTCGCTGCGCACTGTGCTCAGTCGCGGATAATCCGTATTTTTGTGTGGCTTAAATTCAATGACAGGCTTCATTTTTAATGTATCAGAGCTTTACCACGCATTGTGACCGTAATTACAGTTGGGACCCCAACCGACCGCTCGTTGTAGCGTGTAGTGGTGGTCTAGACAGTGTGGTCCTGGTGCATCTGATGCATGCCTATCACGGAAATTTGATTTTGGCCCATATGAATTATGGTCTCCGCGGCGAGGATAGCAATCAAGATGAGGCACTAGTGGCCGCTTTGGGTAAAGAACTCGATTATGAAGTTGTGATCAGACGGGTCGACCCAGATACGGTTAAAAATCAAGCCAGAGTCTCAGTCCAAATGAAAGCGCGTGCGTTGCGCTACGCTTTTTTTGAAAATGTCATGATGACCCATAAGGCCCAGGGGGTACTCACAGCCCATCATGCCGATGATAATCTCGAAACGTTTTTAATTAACCTCTCTCGAGGAACTGGGCTTAAAGGACTCATGGGCATCGCAGACAATTCAGATAGCTTGTATCGACCTTTGTTGACCTTTAAACGGGATCAAATTTTGGCCTATGCCCAGAAGCAAGGCTGCCATTGGCGTGAGGACGCGTCAAATCAGAGCGATGACTACCAGCGTAATATCATTCGTCATCATATCAGTCCAGGGTTTGAAAAGCTCGATCGACCATGGGATCAAAGCCTAATAAAAGCGCAGCGACATTTAACTCAGGCCCACACGCTTTTGGAGGATTATCTTATTTCGGTCAAACAGGCCATTACCCAGGTGACAGAAGACGGTCTTCAATTAGATTTAAAAGCCATAGCTCAGTATCCCAATTATGAGGTACTGCTCAGTGCTTTATGCCATGAGTATGGAGTTGGTGCGGGGCAAGATGTGATTCAGCTCGCCCGGGCACAGAGCGGGGCTCGTATTATTACCGACACTCATGAGATTTTAAAAGATCGTGCAATCTTGTTAATCAACACTTTAGAGGATAATCTAAAACAGGCGGACCTCGATGCTGCGCCAGATCAGTGGCATATTTTAGATCCCCACAGCCCACAAAACGGACCGGTAAAACTCGCTTTTGAGCAAGTCAATACGGTATCTAATGAGGGGTCAGAGGTGATTTTTGTACCCACCCAGAAGCTTTCCTTTCCACTCAAGCTAAGGCGTTGGCAACAGGGAGACGTATTTTACCCTTTTGGAGGTCCAGGAAAAAAGAAAATAAGCAAGTATTTTAAAGACGAACGATTATCTTTAGTGCGCAAAAAAAAGACCTGGATTTTAGAGTGTGCAGGAAGCGTAATGTGGGTGATCGGTCTGCGCGGGGATGAGCGATTCCGCGTGCCAGATCAGTGTGTCGATATAACCAAGATCAGTGTAGTTAAGAAATAAGAAGTACAGACCTATGAGATTAAAAGTATTGTTTTTATTGAGCGTGATTGGAGTTTTGAGCTCTATGAATGCCCAAGAATTTATAAACCCAGTACAATGGTCCGTTTCAGTGACACCAACGAATCAAGGCCATAATTTAATTATGTCTGCTACCATTGATCCAGGGTGGCACTTGTATAGTCAAACTCAATTTGGCGATGAGTTTGAGGGGCCTATTCGCACGGAGTTTTATTACAATGCTTCTGACTCTACCTATGTTCTTCAGGGACCCACACAGGAACCCGAAGTGACCCCAGTGTATGATCCTGTTTTTGAACTGGATGTCATTTACTTTGAGGATCAGGTGAGTTTTGTACAGCCCATTAAAATTATCAACGCCGAAGGGAATATCCTAACGGCCGAAGTGTATTACTCGGTCTGTGATGCCGAAAAGTGTCTCCCGCCAGATACCAAAACCTTCACTTTGAATTTGGCTACTTTGGGACTTATTCAAGAAGAACTGAAACTGACAGAACGAGACATGGAACTGTCTGCCGCCTTAGAATTGGATTTAAAGGGACAAGAGCATTACGCCCCCGAAGAAGAGGAGCAGCAGGGGCTGAGTACGATTTTCTTTTTGGGTTTTTTAGGTGGACTCTTGGCACTTCTGACCCCGTGTGTATTTCCGATGATTCCGCTTACCGTATCGTTTTTTACCAAAAGTGCTCAGAATAAAGCCACTGGGACGATCAAAGCCATAACCTATGGCGTTTTTATTTTCTTGATCTATGTGCTCCTCAGTATTCCATTTCATTTACTGGATTCAGTTCAGCCAGAAATTCTCAATAATATTTCCACCAATGTTTATCTAAACATCGCCTTTTTTGTGATTTTCATCGCCTTTGCTTTTTCGTTTTTTGGCTATTACGAGTTGACTCTTCCACAGAGTTGGAGTGCCAAAATGGACGACAAGGCGAACCAAGTAGGTGGCTATGTCGGAATCTTTTTTATGGCCCTTACATTGGCGATCGTCTCGTTTTCGTGTACTGGACCTATATTGGGTTCTCTACTTGGAGGCTCACTCACTAGTGATGGTGGAGCAATTCAACTCACTGCGGGCATGGGCGGTTTTGGCTTAGCCCTGGCGTTGCCCTTTGCGCTGTTTGCTCTATTTCCTAATTGGCTCAATGCTTTACCCAAGAGTGGGGGTTGGCTCAATACGGTCAAGGTTGTTTTAGGATTTTTAGAGGTGGCCTTGGCCTTTAAGTTTTTATCTAATGCCGATCTTGTAGAACACTGGGGCTTGATTAAACGGGAGTTATTTATTGGCATTTGGATGGTTTGTGCTGCAGGAATTGCCTTGTACCTTTTTGGCTTTATTCGCTTTCCTCACGACGGTCCAAAAGGACAAAAAGTATCCAAGGGTAATTGGACTTTTGGATTGTTGAGTATTGCGATTTTTATATATCTAGCACCGGGATTGACCAATACCCCCGCGGCAAATCTTAAACTATTAAGTGGGTTTCCACCCCCGCTTTTTTACAGCTATTACGATAAAGGGACCAGTGCACCACTAGGGCTTGAGGCCTACAAGGACTTTGATCAAGGCTTAGCGGCAGCTAAGGCTTCAGGCAAGCCTTTGATGATTGATTTTACCGGTTGGGCTTGTGTGAATTGTCGCAAGATGGAGGAGCAGGTTTGGAGTACGCCCGAGGTATTTTCCCTCTTGTCTGAGGACTATATTTTGGTCTCGTTATATGTGGATGATCGCAAAGCGCTGAGTGCAGACCAGCAGTTTAGCTACGCCCAGCCTAACGGACGCATTAAACAACTCAAAACCATAGGTGATAAGTGGGCGACATTTCAGACCATAAACTTTAAAAATAATTCACAGCCCTATTATATTTTACTGGACGAAGATTTGAACTTACTTAATGTTCCTGTAGGGTATACCCCAGATGTCGCGGAGTACGCCCAGTGGTTACAAGATGGCTTGGAGCGTTATGAGTCAACTCATGCAAACACCCAGTAAATCCATGCACCACTGATTTGAACCATATAAGGCCAAAATGAATTAACCATCCGTTGCGCCGTACCAATCAAATAACCGATAAACCAAACCAATTAAACAGCTGATGAGCCAAACCAACAAACGCGGAGTTATTTTTGATTTAGACGGAGTGATTGTGGATACTGCCAAATATCATTTTGTCGCTTGGCAACAATTAGCGGAGTCTCAGGGATGGTCTTTTACGCTTCAAGACAACGAGCAGCTCAAAGGCGTGAGCCGCGTCAGGAGCCTCGAATTGATTGTGCAATGGAATAATGCCCAGGTGGCGCCCGAATTGTTTGAACGGCTACTGGTCAAAAAAAATGAGCGTTATTTATCCATGATCAAAAATATGGATGCATCACAGCGGCTCCCTGACGTGGAGCGCGTGTTGCAGGCCTTCAAAGATTTTGGTTTTGGGATTGCTCTGGGTTCGGCCAGCAAAAACGCGCGCCCAATTTTGGATAAAATTGAGCTCACGCCATATTTTGATGTAATTGTTGATGGAACTAATGTCACCAAGGCCAAACCCGACCCCGAAGTTTTTTTGAGTGCGGCCAAACAGCTTGGAATTCCGCCAGATCGCTGTGTGGTTTTTGAAGATGCCGAAGCTGGAATTCAAGCAGCCAAAGCGGCGGGTATGCAGGCTATTGGTATCGGTAATCCGAAGCAATTGTCTTTGGCCGATGACGTGTTTAGTGATTTTACGGCTATTGATCAGTCGTATATGACCCAATATATTATCAATCGATGAATTTAAACTATATCAAACCAGATCCATGGTCCCTTATTGAAGAAGGATTTGATCCCAAGCATGTCGAGGCCTCAGAGAGTTTATTTGCTTTGGGTAATGGCGCCATGGGACAACGCGCCAATTTTGAAGAAGATTACAGCGGCCCGACGTTTCAGGGGAGTTATATAGCTGGGGTCTACTATCCAGACAAAACTCGAGTGGGGTGGTGGAAAAACGGTTATCCTGAATATTTTGCCAAAGTACTCAATGCACCCAACTGGATCGGTGTTCAGGTAATGATCGATCAGGAGCCCCTCGATTTATTTACTGCCAAAGTCCTGTCGTTTAAACGTCAGCTCAACATGAATACCGGTGTATATACCCGAGCATTTGAAATTCAAACCCCGACAGGCGCTATTGTGGCTATATCGAGTACACGATTCTTGAGTTTAATGACTCCGGAACTCGGGGCCATCAAATATAACGTGGAGCTTCGATCAGGGTCTGCTCAGATCACTGTAGTCCCTTACATTGATGCCGAGGTCAAAAACATGGATTCAAACTGGGATGATCCATTTTGGCGCGTGACCAACATACAAACATTGGAAAACGCTGGGTTTATAGAGGCCCACACACTCAAAACTGAATTTGCCACTTGTACCTATATGGAGGCGTCGGTGCATGTGGGGGGTCGTGCGGTAGCACTCAAAACGAAAAGCGTCGGTGCGCAACGTGTAGAGGCGCGTGCCACGGCTCAATTAAAACAGGGACAAACACTGGAACTGATTAAATTTGGGGGTTATACTGTGGATTTATACCACTCTAAATCTGAGCTTATTTCTGCGGCTAAGACCCATCTCAAACAGGCCCGTGACCGTGGTTTTGAGGCCTTGCTCGAAGAGCAAAAACAAGCTTGGGCCGAAATCTGGAAGACCGCAGACATTACCATTCAGGGGGATGTACCGGCACAACAGGCCATTCGATTCAATATTTTTCAGCTCAATCAAACCTATTCGGGCCAAGACGCCAGACTCAATATCGGTCCCAAAGGATTTACGGGAGAGAAGTATGGGGGCAGTACCTACTGGGATACCGAGGCGTATTGCTTGCCGTTTTATATGGCTACCAAGAATCAAAAAGTGGCGCGTAATCTTTTGACTTATCGATTTAGGCAATTAGATAAGGCCATTGAGAATGCGGGTAAACTCGGCTTTGATCAGGGAGCAGCCTTATACCCAATGGTCACTATGAATGGGGAAGAATGCCACAACGAGTGGGAGATTACTTTTGAAGAAATTCACCGCAATGGTGCCATTGCTTACGCCATTTACAATTATGAGCGCTACACTCAGGACCTGACGTATATCCCAGAGATGGGACTCGAAGTCTTGATCGGGATTGCTCGTTTTTGGGCCCAAAGGGCGAGTTTAAGCCCTGCCAAGGGTCAATATGTGATTCTCGGAGTTACAGGGCCCAACGAATATGAAAATAACGTCAACAACAATTGGTATACAAATTACATTGCGGCATGGTGCATGAAGTACGGGGCATCTATGGCCTCGCGCACAGAGAGAGAATATCCTGAGGATTATCAGCGCATTGAGGATAAAACAGGAGTGACCTCAGAGGAATTAACTCAATGGGAGGCCATAGCGGCAGATATGTATTATCCCTATCACAAGGAGCTGGAGGTTTATCTGCAACAAGATGGCTTTTTGGATAAGGAAATGAGCCCGGCAGATCAAATACCCAAACAGCAAAGGCCGATTAATCAGCATTGGTCTTGGGATAGAATCTTGCGCTCCCCATACATCAAACAGGCCGATGTCCTGCAAGGGTTCTACTTTTTTGAAGAGGATTTTGACCAAGATAGTTTGGCGCGGCATTTTGATTTTTACGAGCCCTTGACCGTGCACGAATCATCGTTATCGCCTTGCGTCCATAGTATACTTGCGGCCAAACTCGGCAACATGGATCAAGCCTACGAATTTTATCTGCGCACTGCTCGACTTGACCTAGACGATTACAATCACGAGGTGCACGAGGGCTGTCACATCACCTCAATGGCTGGGACTTGGATGAGTATTGTAGAAGGATTTGGCGGTATGCGCATCAAGGATAATACGCTGAGTTTTGAGCCCAAATTGCCCAAGGCCTGGCAAGGGTTCAGCTTTAAGATAAATTTTCGAGGAAGTGTCCTAAAAATGAGCGTAGATCGTGATACAACCCAAATCATAAGAGAATCGGGACCAGAGTGCCGAATTATGTGCTCTGGAACGCCGATAGATGTTTAATGAATTTTATTTTTATAAGAAACAATCAAACCTGAACAATCAACCATGAACCAATTAAACCGAATCAAATTACTCTTCATTGATTATCGTCGCAAAGTCGCAGGTGATATTCAAGGGACTTTGCAGGGGGTACTGCCAAAAATGGCTGCGATTCTGCTTATGGCCTCCGTCGTATTTGTTTCATGCAATAAGGGTGTGACAAAGGAAAATGTCCTCGAGACCAACCAAGAGACGCCTTATTTTACTTGGGAGGGCGCGACCATTTATTTTATGCTCACGGACCGATTTAATAATGGGGACCCCCGCAATGACGTAAACTTTGGCCGCACTGAGCCTACTGCTGTTCTGCGCGGATTTGAAGGAGGTGATATCGCTGGAGTGACTCAAAAAATTGAATCAGGATACTTTAATGACCTTGGGGTGCACGCTATTTGGCTTACTCCATTGGTCGAGCAAATTCATGCCGGAACTGATGAGGGGACCGGGTTTACCTACGGGTATCACGGTTATTGGGCCAAAGATTGGACGGCACTTGATCCAAATTTTGGCACCCAAGCAGAGCTCAAAGCGATGGTCGACGCGGCGCACCGCAAAGGCATTCGTGTCCTGCTTGACGCTGTTGTGAATCATCATGGACCACAGACCGAGACCGATGGCATCTGGCCCGAAGATTGGGTGCGCCGCGGGCCGACCTGTACGTTTGATTCCTACGCAGGAACTACCGCGTGTAATTTGGTTGAAAATCTTCCTGATATTCTGACCGAAAGCAATGATGAAGTAGCACTGCCTCCACAATTAGCGGCTAAGTGGCAATCCGAGGGCCGTTTAGCGGCAGAAATGGCCGAATTAGACGCCTTTTTTGCCCGAACTGGCTATCCTCGTGCCCCGCGATTTTATATTATGAAATGGTTGAGTGATTATATCGATGATTACGGAATCGATGGATTCCGCGTCGATACAGCTAAGCATACTGAAGCCTATGTTTGGGAAGAATTTAGAGCGATTTGTGATGCGTCTTTTGTCCGTTGGAAACAAGATCATCCTGAGTCCGTTTTGGATGATTCACCATTTTATCTAGTCGGTGAGGTTTATTCGTATGATTTGCACCATCTCAAGGAGCACGATTTTGGAGACCGAAAAGAAAACTTTTTCAACAATAGCTTTGATGCGCTGATTAACTTTAATATCAAAGGGAGTCAGAATCTGAGTTTAGAGGAGTTGTATAGTGATTACAGTCAGATCCTCAATGGGCCAATGGATGGTTATGGGACTTTAAATTTTATGAGTTCCCATGACGATGGTTCACCTTTTGACAAAGCGCGAAATCGTCCGTATGAAACGGCACGCCGACTATTATTGGCCCCGGGAGCCGCACAGATTTATTACGGAGACGAACTTGCGCGGCCCCTTATTATAGACGGGACACAGGGTGATGCTACGCTGCGCTCGTTTATGAATTGGGGCGATTTAGAAAATAACCCAGAGACGCAAAACATATTGGATTACTGGCAAACACTAGGGCAGTTTCGAGCACGCCATATGGCCCTTGGTGCTGGGATGCACGACCAGATATCTCAGTCGCCTTATACATTCTCGCGTATCCTCGAAAATCAAGACCATCCAGACCGAGTGGTTGTGGCGGTACTCAGTGATGTCGACCTCAAAAAGGGAAGTGAAGGATTACACATCAATGTGGGCGATGTATTTGCTCAGGGGACTGAGGTTCGCGATGCAAAAACAGGCATGACCTACAAGGTCAAAAATAACGAGGTTCGTTTATCGACTTTTGAGGACGTGGTGCTTTTAGAGTCAGCGAATTAACCGCCAATAAACAAGCTCATTATTCTCATAATCGAAAACGTTATTGTTAGGCGATTGATTTGTTATATGAAAGGAATGAATTATTTTAGCGCAGCTTAATAGTAGAGCATGAAAAAAATAGCGGTACTGACTAGTGGAGGCGATGCGCCGGGAATGAATGCTGCCATACGTGCAGTGGTTCGTTCTTGTTCGTTTAATCAGTTGTCCTGTGTCGGGGTGTTCCGCGGTTTGCAGGGTCTGATAGAAGGCGATTTTAAAGAAATGGGGCCGCGCTCAGTGAAGAACATTATCAATCGTGGCGGAACCATTCTCAAGTCAGCCCGTTCCAAAGATTTTCGCACAGCCGAAGGTCGCGCCAAAGCTTACGCTCAACTCAAAAAAGAAGGTGTCGATGCCCTGGTAGTTATCGGCGGTGATGGCACCTTTACGGGAGCCAATGTGTTTATGTCGGAATACGACATACCTATTGTCGGTCTACCCGGAACCATCGATAATGATATTAACGGTACAGACTTTACCATTGGTTACGATACGGCGCTCAATACTGTCGTCGAAGCAATCGATAAAATCCGAGACACAGCCAATTCTCACAATAGACTTTTTCTAATCGAGGTCATGGGCCGCGATGCTGGAGATATTGCCTTGAATGCTGGAATTGGTGCCGGTGCCGAAGAAATTCTGATACCCGAGCAAAATTTAGGAAGCGAGCGATTGATCAAGTCGTTAAAGCGCAGTAAAAAAAGTGGAAAGTCGAGCAGTATCGTTGTGGTTGCCGAGGGAGACCAAAGTGGTAAAAACATTTTTGAGCTCGCCGAGTACGTCCGTGAACACCTCGATGAGTATGAGGTTAAAGTAACGGTGCTAGGACACATTCAGCGCGGAGGCGCTCCGAGCTGTTACGATCGTGTTTTGGCCAGTAGACTGGGTGTCGGTGCTGTCGATGCGCTACTCAGTGGCGCACAAGGCGTAATGGTTGGTGTATCTAACAATAAAGTAGTCACTGTGCCTTTTGAAGAAGCAATCAAAGGGGACAATGAGATAGATTTAGATTTAATTCGAGTAGCAGACATAACGTCTGTATAATTTCAAAACTTAACTATGACAAAAATTGGTATTAATGGTTTCGGCCGAATTGGGAGAATAGCCTTCAGAATTGCATCAGCAAATGACAATGTAGAAATAGTAGGGATCAATGACCTATTAGACGTAGAGCACTTAGCGTATTTACTAAAATACGATTCTGTTCACGGTAAATTTGATGGCACTGTTGCGGTGGTTGATGGAAACTTGGTGGTTAATGGTAAGACGATCCGAATTACGGCTGAGCGCAACCCAGAAGATTTGAAATGGGATGCGATCGGTGCTGAAATCGTTATGGATTGTACCGGTATTTTTACAACCAAAGAAAAAGCCCAGGCCCACCTTAAAGCAGGGGCGCGCAAAGTGGTGATCTCTGCACCGTCAGCCGATGCACCAATGTTTGTTATGGGGGTAAATCACCAAGATGTCAAAGCCACCGACACAATAGTGTCTAACGCCTCTTGTACCACAAATTGTTTGGCACCTCTGGCCAAAGTACTTGATGATGAGTTTGGACTCGTAGAAGGACTCATGACCACGGTACACGCTGCTACAGCGACTCAGTTTACTGTAGATGGTCCATCTAAAAAAGATTACAGAGGTGGACGAAGTTCTTTGAACAATATCATTCCAGCCTCAACTGGAGCGGCCAAAGCGGTGACTAAAGTCATTCCTGCCCTGCAAGGAAAACTTACCGGAATGGCATTTCGTGTCCCTACGGCAGATGTCTCTGTGGTGGATTTGACCGTGCGGGTCGAAAAACCAGCGACTTATGAGCAAATTAAGGCCGCATTCAAAAATGCTTCTCAAGGAGCTTACTCTGGAGTAATTAGCTACACCGAAGATTCTGTAGTATCTCAAGATTATGTAAGTGATCCCCACACTTGTAATTTTGACGCAGGTGCTGGTATGGCTCTTAACGATAATTTCTTCAAGCTTATCGCGTGGTATGACAACGAATACGGCTACTCGGCCAAACTTGTTGAACTCGCTCAGTACGTATCAAAGTTGTAAGTTATGACCCTGATTGCTGACGGAGGTTCTACTAAATGTGATTGGATTCTACTTGATGCCCAAGGAGAGGTTTTAGTTAAAACCCGCACCAGAGGCCTGAATCCTGCAGTGGTACCGTATGAAGATTTGATTGCTCGTCTTTCAGAAAATGAGGATTTGGTCAAAATATTTGAGCAGGTCACTGAGCTGGATTTTTACGGCGCAGGTGCGGGAACCAAAACCCCAAATGAAATTTTGGGTAAGGCCTTAAAGTCCCTGTTTGCCAATGCTGAAGTCACAGTCAATGAAGATTTATTGGCGGCTGTTTACGCGGCGACGACTGAGCCAGGTATTGTTTGTATTTTGGGCACAGGCAGTAATAGCTGTTATTTTGACGGTGAAAAAATTCATGCCCACGTACCTTCACTCGGTTATGTCTTGATGGATGAGGCTAGTGGTAATTACTTTGGTAAGCGACTCATCCGCGATTATTATTACGGGGTAATGCCTGAGCCCCTCATGGAAGAATTTGCGCGCAGATTTAACCTCGAAGCTGATGAGATTAAGCTCAATGTTTATCAAAAGGCCAATCCCAACACTTATTTAGCGTCTTTTGCAGAATTTATATTTACCGCCGAAGAGGTCAATGGATATTTTTATCAATTGATTTCTGACGGTATGGACCGTTTTATCAAGCGTCGGGTGCTATGTTATCCGGGGGCACAAAATGTTCCAATTCATTTTATTGGTTCGATTGCCCATTTTTCTGAAGAAATGATCAGAAATGTCATGAAGCCCTATCACCTGCAATTGGGTAAAATAATTCGTCGTCCAATCGATGGCTTAATTGAGTACTATAGAGAACACAGATTAAATGTAGAGGCATGAGTCGAAATCAGCTCCCAAAAATAAATCCTACACAAACTAAGGCCTGGACGGCTTTAGGTAATTTATATAAAGCGCAAAAAGATCAGTCAATGACTGATCTTTTTTTGAATGACTCAATGCGGGTTAACACCTTTAGCGCCTCAACTGATGGGTTTTACTTGGATTACAGTAAAAACTTAATCAGTGATGAGGTTCGTCAAGAATTATTGAATCTGGCCGATGAAGTCCAACTTCAAAACGCCATAAAGGCGCAATTATCTGGTGCCCAAATCAATGAAACGGAGGGTCGTGCCGTGGGACATACTCAACTGCGCAATTTTGATCAAATGCCAGAGGAGGTAACCCAAACACTCCAGCGCATTAAGCACTTTGTTACCGCAGTAGGTAATGGTGATTTTAAAGGGTATACAGGATTGCCCATTACCCATATCGTCAATGTGGGTATCGGCGGAAGCGACCTCGGCCCAGATATGGTTTGTGAGGCTTTGGCGCATTACCAAAACCATCTTGAGGTGCGGTTTGTGAGTAATGTCGATGGGGATCACGTCCATGAGCAACTCAAAGGATTACCGGCCGAGCAGACCCTTTTTGTGATTGTTTCTAAGACGTTTACTACTCAAGAAACGCTGACTAATGCACAGACCATACGGCGATGGTTTTTGAATCACGCTCCAGAATCTGCAGTGACCAATCATTTTGCTGCGGTATCCACTAATCTAGAGGCTGTTGGGTCTTTTGGTATCGATGCCGATCGTGTTTTTCCCATGTGGGATTGGGTTGGTGGACGCTTTTCGCTTTGGAGCGCGGTAGGGCTATCTATTGCATTGAGTGTGGGATATGACCATTTTGAGGCGCTCTTGCGTGGAGCTCATGCCATGGACCAGCATTTTAGCACTGCTGATTTTGATCAGAATATGCCCGTACTCATGGCGCTCATTTCTGTATGGTACAACAATTTCTACAACGCTGAATCAGAATGCATCGTGCCGTACAGCCAATACTTGAATAAATTTGTGGCCTACTTACAGCAGGGGATCATGGAGAGTAATGGAAAGTATGTCGACCGTAATGGTGCTGTGGTAGACTACCAAACTGGGACCATTGTCTGGGGAAGCACCGGGACAAATGCGCAGCACGCCTTTTTTCAATTGATTCATCAGGGGACAAAGCTCATTCCTGCAGATTTTATCGCCTTTAAAGAGTGTCTTTATGGAGAACAAGATCATCAAAACAAGCTCTTGGCCAATTGTATTGCGCAGACTCAGGCCCTGATGAGTGGTACGCAAGGGCAGGAGATCGAGAGTCCTTATCGAGTGTTTGCCGGAAACAAGCCCACCAATACTTTACTCATTGATCGGTTGACGCCAAATCGTCTGGGCGAACTGATTGCTTTGTATGAGCACAAACTATTTGTACAAGGTGTTATCTGGACTATTTTCAGTTATGATCAGTGGGGTGTAGAGCTCGGTAAAAAACTGGCTGTGAATGTTTTAAGTAATATTGAGTCAAGTGATAATTTAGATGGTAATCCGGGAGATGCCTCCGGTAAATTCGACGCTTCTACTGCCGAATTATTGCGCCGTGTAAAGTCCTAATACAATACATAAATTATCATGATTAATTCATGAAAACAGGCCCGCTTGGTTTAGCCAAGCGGGCTTTCTTGTTTAATTTTATACGGATTCTCCATTACAAAAGCACAGGCTAATGGTCGTTCAAATCTATTCGAGCGCCCTTATGGGAATCAGCGCGCAAAAAGTTACTATCGAGGTACACTGCACCCTTGGGGTGGGCTATCATTTAGTGGGTATGGCAGATCATGCGGTGCGTGAAAGTACATATAGAATTGCCGGTGCCTTGCAAAGCGTAGGTTATAAAATACCGGGGAAGAAATTCATCATCAATATGGCGCCAGCGGACTTGCGCAAATCTGGGGCTCATTACGACTTGCCCTTGGCTATCGGAATTTTATTGGCTTCTAATCAATTGGCATGTGATTTTGATCTCGGGAGGATTTTAATTCTAGGAGAACTGGCTCTGGATGGGACTCTTCGCCCATTAAAGGGGGTATTGCCCATAGTCTTGGCAGCAAAAAACGATGGGTTTGACTCAGTTATTGTGCCAAAAGATAATGCGGCAGAGGCCTCCATAGTTCCTGAATTAACGATTTATGGGTTAAATAATCTGCACCAGGTATTGGCCTTAATTCAAGGTGAGCCGTCAAATAGCGGCCTAGAAAAGGAATTAATTCATAATAACAACATTAACAGTGAAAAACGAGATCATCGCAGTTGTCACCCGCGTGACCTGAGCCATAAAAACACAAAGTATGATTACGACTTCGCAATGGTTCGCGGACAGGAGACGGTAAAACGGGCCTTGGAAATTGCAGCCAGTGGGGGACATAACGTGCTTATGATCGGACCCCCAGGTAGTGGTAAAACCTTATTGGCGCGTTGTTTGCCCAGTATTTTACCGCCGCTAAGTTTTGAAGAGGCTTTGGAAACAACGACTATTCACAGTGTCATGGGGCAGGATTTGAGTGACGGACTGATCTTTGAGCGTCCATTTAGAAACCCACATCATTCAATTTCTGATAAAGCACTCATCGGTGGCGGAAGATATCCCATGCCTGGTGAAATTTCCATGGCTCACAATGGCATCTTGTTTTTGGATGAACTGCCAGAGTTTACCCGAAAAACCCTCGAGGCACTGCGACAGCCCATTGAAGAAGGACAGGTGCATCTTTCTCGGGCCCAATACAGCGTGAGTTATCCCAGTTCTGTTATGCTCGTAGGCAGCATGAATCCATCTGCCAAAGGCGATGGTGATCTTAGTGTGAATTATCTCAAAAAAATATCAGGGCCCCTTATTGACCGAATCGATTTACATCTGGATGTTCCGGCGGTTTCTTTTAAGCAGCTTAGTACTCATAAAAGCGGCGAGCCAAGTGTCATCATACGCCAACGAGTAATTGCTGCACGATTACGACAAATTAATCGATTTGGCGGCCAGGCGGGACTCAATCAAGAAAAGAGCCATAAAAAACCTCTGTTTTGTAACGCACAAATGAAGGGAAAACATTTGGAACAATACTGTCGATTAAAACCAGCTGTACTTGATTTGTTAGAGCAAGCTATGAAACATCTTGGATTATCGGCTCGGGCTTATCACCGGGTTATTAAGGTCGCCCGGACCATTGCAGATATGGACCAAAGCCTTGATATTCGGCCCGAGCACATGGCCGAGGCGGTTCAGTATCGGGTGTTGGATCGTATTTCTGTGTGATGGTAGGACAAAGTCAACGCTCTACACTTTGCCAAAGGGGATCATCAGACAGGGGTGCGGTAAAGCGCATGAGCTCTTTTTTAACAGGATGCAATAGTTCAAGCGCGCGGGCGTGCAAGTGAATACTGCCGTCAGGGTTTGAGCGCGGCGCTCCGTATTTTAAATCGCCTTTGATGGGCGCACCAATGGCCGAGAGCTGAGCGCGTATCTGATGGTGGCGTCCTGTTTCTAAATCTATACCCAAAAGACTGTAATGGTCCGTTACCGCAAGCGTTTGGTAATGTAAAATCGCTTTTTTGGCCTGTGGTACCGGTTTTAAGTGGGCGTAAGATTTATTATGCTTAGGATTGCGCAATAAATAATGCTCCAGTGTTCCTCGATCAGGGTGTATTGGTGATTTAACCATGGCCCAATAGGTCTTTTTGGTCTCTCGCGCAGCAAACATCTTATTGAGTCGCGAAAGGGCTTTGGAAGTACGCGCAAAAACCACGACTCCAGAGGTAGGACGGTCTAATCGATGGACGACACCAAGAAAGACAGCTCCAGGTTTATTGTACTTAATGGCGATATATTGTTTAACAACCTCAGAAAGCGGCGTATCTCCAGTTTTATCGCCTTGAACAATATCACCAGGGCGTTTGTTGACCACAATTAAGTGGTTGTCCTCAAAAAGAACTTGCAAGGTTTTAGCTGTGGAATGTCGCGTTGAACCCATGACCTAGGGATTATAAAATCCTGAGCAAATTAATACTGCTCGCTATCATTAGGGAAGTCACGCGATTTTACATCGGCTACGTACTGGCCAAAGGCACCACTCATGTCATTATATAGATCAAGATAGCGACGTAAAAAGCGTGGAGAGAATTCGTGGGTCATGCCGAGCATATCGTGCATCACTAAAACCTGACCGTCGACTCCACCACCAGCACCAATACCGATTACGGGAATACTCACGCTTTCGGCGACTTCGGCGGCCAAAGCGGCAGGAACTTTTTCCAAAACAATAGCAAAACAGCCCATTTTCTCGAGCATCAATGCGTCTTCGCGTAGTTTTTGAGCCTCAGCCTCTTCACGAGCCCGCACGGTATATGTACCAAATTTATAGATGGATTGAGGGGTGAGTCCCAAATGTCCCATGACGGGAACCCCGGCATTGAGAATCTTTTTAATGGAATCTTTAATTT
>CBFIFD010000011.1:0-54567 GCA_965661835.1 Flavobacteriaceae bacterium
TAGGCTGAAAAAAGACAAGTATTTAAAATAAAATCGTGGTAGTTTGTAAAGTATGGGCAATTTTTAGAGAGAACTAACCCCGTTGGAAGTAAATTTTCTTCCACTTATAACACTTATTAGTGTGTTAAAATACTATATGTTAGTTACTTAGTGTTTTTAACTAATATTTTACGTTTCGTATCGGTTACTTTACTTATTTCAATCGTCACATACTCATGTGGCAATATTCCTACAATTAAACCTGGCCATTCCACCAGGTTCCATGCGTCTTCTTCAATAAATTCATCAAAGCCAATATCCAAAGCCTCCTCGAGATTTTTTATCCTGTAAAAATCATAATGATAGATTTTAGAATCACGACCTTCATACTCATTCATTAGGGCAAATGTTGGGCTCGATACCAAATCAGGACTTCCGAGTGATTTGATCAGCGCTCCAATCAATGTAGTCTTTCCTGACCCCATAGACCCCGAGAAGAGAACAATTTTTGAATGAACATTTCTTAAAATAGCTTCAGCGACAGTGTCGATATTCGAAATATCAAACTCAATTTTCATGCCTATTTTAGATTACGGCAAATATAACAAAAAATAGTTAATCGGTCGTAAAACTTCGATAAAATACATTATTTTGCTAATTTCTTGGATGTAGTACTGCGAACGGAATAATCATTTCCTCTAATGAAATACCGCCATGTTGGTAGGTGTTTCTGTAATACTTTACATAATGGTTGTAATTATTCGGATAGGCGAAGAAATTATCGTTTTTGGCAAAAATGAAACTACTACTCATATTAATCGAGGGGAGGCAAATGGAACTGGGGTCTTTTGCGGCCAATACTTCTTTCTGATTGTAGGTCAAACTCCGCCCAGTCTTATATCTTAGGTTTAAACTCGTTTGCTTATCACCAACTACCTTCGAAGGAGTTTTAACGTTAATTGTCCCGTGATCCGTAGTGATGATCAGCTTAAAGTTCATCGCAGCAGCCTGTTGTATAATCTCCAGTAATGGGGAATTTTTAAACCAGCTTGCGGTCAATGATCGATAGGACTTATCATTAGAGGCCAATTCCTTAATCACTTCCATTTCGGTTTTAGCGTGCGAGAGCATATCGACAAAATTATATACTACTACGGTGAGTTGTTCATTTTTATGCCCTTTGAAACTATCTGCTAATTTTTTTCCCTGACGTAAAGAGGTGATTTTATGATAACTCCAATCTAAATCTAGCCCCATTCGCTTAAGCTGAAGCCCTAGAAATTCTTTTTCATATAGATTTTTTCCGCCCTCATCGGTATCATTGCGCCAATAATTTGGATGCAATTTTTCCATATCAGCGGGCGTTAAACCTGAGAAAATAGCATTTCTTGAATATTGAGTGGCTGTGGGTAAAATACTGTAAAACAGTGACTCCTCAAGTTTTTTAAAACTCGGGTTAAGTAAGGGTTCAAAAGCCTTCCATTGGTCATAACGCAAATTATCAACCACGACCAGCAACGTGGGTTGTTCATTAATGAGGGGCGCAATTTTATCTTTGAACAGAGTATGAGACATTACCGGGGCATTCTCACGTCCTTTGAACCAACTCTGATAATTTTTTTCAATGAACTTACAGAATTGATTATTGGCCTCTTGCTTTTGACTCTCCAGGATTTCAATCATCCCAGAATTTTCCACATTATCGAGTTCCATCTCCCAGAATACGAGTTTCTGGTAGAGTTCACTCCACTGACCTGGTCCGTTAACCGTGGTTAGGTCCATAGAAATTTTGCGAAACTCCTGTTGATAGCTTTGGTTTGTTTTTTGAGATACCAGACGATAATGATCTAGGTTTTTCTTCAGACTCAAGAGCAATTGATTCGGATTAACAGGCTTAATAAGGTAATCCGCAATTTTCGAGCCAATAGCTTCCTCCATTAGGTGTTCCTCTTCACTTTTTGTGATCATGACTACCGGCAGACTATCCTGAATTTCTTTAATTTCTTGAAGTGTCTCTAATCCCGAAAGACCAGGCATATTTTCATCTAGAAATACAATGTCAAACGCAGTATTCTCAATCGCATTTATCGCCTCTGTTCCGCTGCGCACTGGAGTGACCATATAATTGCGTTGTTCTAGAAATAAAATATGTGGCTTTAATAAATCTATTTCATCGTCTACCCAAAGAACCTTAATCTCATTCATATACGTATATTTGTCTTGACCTTTTCTGTTTATACATAACCGCTTAGGATATATTTTATTATGTTAAAAGTACGCCTAAAGGTCCTAATTAATCGTTAAATTTTGGGGAATTCTCGAAAGTTGAAAATAATTAATGATCCCATTTATGGCTTCATTCCGGTCCATAATGAATTAATTTTTCAGATCATAGAACATCCATATGTTCAAAGGTTGCGGTATATCTCCCAAATGGGATTGAGTTATTTAGTTTATCCTGGAGCCCATCATACCCGATTTCATCACGCACTCGGAGCCATGTTTTTAATGCAGCGGGCTGTTTCGGTACTACGTCAAAAAGGGATCGATATTTCGTCCTCGGAGGAGGAAGCGTTATATCTTGCCATCTTACTACACGATATTGGTCACGGACCGTTTTCTCACGGATTAGAAGGTAAAATCGTGACCAGTATGTCCCATGAGGCATTATCTCTAGCCATCATGAATCGCCTAAACACCGAATTCAATGGGGCCTTAAATCTTGCCATCGACATTTTTAAGGGAGAGCATCCTAAAAGATTCCTCAAACAACTCGTTTCAGGTCAGCTCGACATGGATCGACTTGATTTTTTACGAAGAGATAGTTTTTACACCGGGGTAGCAGAGGGTTCCGTCAGCGCGCAACGTCTCATTACCATGCTTCATGTTGTTGATGACGCTTTGGTTGTGGAAGAAAAGGGCATTCATTCGGTAGAAAACTTTTTGGTGGCACGCCGATTAATGTATTGGCAAGTATACCTTCACAAAGCATCATTGTGTGCCGAGCATATTTTGATGAATATTATAAAACGTGCCAGAGCATTAAAATCTTTGGGTATCGATATCGGTTTAAAAGGTCCGCTGAGCTATTTTTTGTCTGAGAAGACTGATGATAAGATGTCTGACAACGATTTGAATATTTTTCTAAAACTGGATGATATTGATGTCGTGTCAGCCTTAAAGCAATGGATGGAGCACGATGATTTTGTGCTGCGTGAGTTATCAAAGACGATAATTACACGAAAGCTTTTTAAAATTGACATAGGAGAATCTGAATTCCCCTCTGAACATATTGAGGAACAACGTAAAAAGTTTGCCTTGAAACACAACCTTTCGACTGAAGAAGCATCTTACTTTGTGTTTACAGGGAGCGTTTCAAATTTGGCGTATAATCAGTCCAAAGAAAATATTCAGCTGTTGCGCAAAAATGGAACACTGATTGATGTGGCTCAGGCCAGTGATCAATTACATATCCAGGCGCTGTCCAAAAAAGTGGTGAAGTATTTTCAGTGTTATCCGAAATCCCTTGAATAGAAACGCTTTTTTTATATTTGCACATTGATACCCTATTAATGGAATTTACAGCAGATCAAATTGCGGGAATACTCGAAGGTACAGTCGATGGTAACGGGTGTATAGCCGTTTCTAAATTATCCAAAATTGAAGAGGGCACCCCAGGAAGCCTGACATTTTTGGCCAATCCTAAATACACTAACTTTATTTACACCACCAAGGCGTCAATTGTCATTGTCAACCAGGATTTTGAACCAGAGCAAAACCTAGAAGCCACGCTCATACGTGTGGAGGATGCTTATGGCGCTTTTTCTAAGCTATTGTCCTACTACAACCAGGTCAAAATGAACAAGCAAGGGGTCGAAAATCCAGTGTTTATTGATGAATCTGCTTCTTATGGGGCACAATGCTATATCGGTGCTTTTGCCTATATCGGTCAAAATGTAGTCATCGGTGATAATGTCAAAATATATCCAAATACCTACATAGGCGATAATGTTACCTTGGAAGATAATGTCGTTATTTTCTCGGGGGCAAAAATTTATTCCGAAACCCAAATAGGATCAAACTCTGTAGTACACAGTGGCGCAATCATTGGCGCTGATGGTTTTGGTTTTTCACCCAACGAAGAAGGATCGTATGACAAAGTGCCGCAAATCGGCAACGTCATCATTGAATCCAACGTAGATATTGGTGCAGGAACGACGATTGACAGAGCGACTTTAGGGTCCACAATTATACGCAGTGGTGTCAAATTGGACAATCAAATTCAAATCGCACACAATGTAGAAATTGGTAAAAATACCGTGATCGCGGCGCAAACTGGAATAGCCGGTTCAACTAAGATCGGTGCGCATTGTATGATTGGTGGTCAGGTGGGTATTGTAGGACACATTTCCATTGGGAACAATGTCAAGATTCAAGCTCAGAGTGGAATAGGGCGCTCAATAAAGGATAATGAGGTGCTTCAAGGATCTCCGGCATTTAATTACGGTGATTACAGTAAGAGCTACGTTCATTTTAAAAATTTACCAAAAATTATCAGGGCATTTAATGCCTTAGAAAAAAAGGTCAACGATGACAAAAAGTAATAGCAAGCAAACGACTATAGCTTCTGAAGTTTCGTTAACTGGTGTTGGGTTACACACTGGTAAAAATGTTACCCTAACCCTGAAACCAGCCCCAGAAAATAATGGATACACATTTGTCCGTATTGATATGGAAGGCAACCCGGCAATTAAAGCAGATGCCAATTTTGTTGTGAATACCCAACGAGGAACTAATCTGGAAAAGTCTGGAGTCAAAATTCAGACTTCAGAGCATGTTCTAGCCGCTCTTGTGGGAATGCAAGTGGATAATTGCATCCTTGAATTAAATGCTCCCGAGCCACCAATTATGGATGGTTCTTCAAAGTTTTTTGTTGAGGCGATAGAAAAGGCCGGGATTCAGGAGCAAGAGGCAATGCGGGAAGAATTTGTGGTTGATGAGGTCCTTACTTTTTTGGATGAGGAAACGGGTAGTGAAATAACGATAATCCCGGCCGATGAGTATCAGGTAACCACCATGGTAGATTTTGGAACAAAAATTTTAGGGACACAAAACGCCACACTCAACACGTTAAGCGATTTCAAAACGGAAATTGCTAACTCAAGAACGTTTAGCTTTTTGCATGAAATTGAAATGCTTTTAGAACACGGGCTGATCAAAGGAGGTGATTTGAATAACGCGATTGTTTATGTCGACAAAGAATTGTCTGAAGGTACCATGAAAAAATTACGGAAGGCATTTAAAAAAGACAAAATATCGGTTAAGCCTAATGGTATTCTTGATAACCTGACATTGCACCACCCCAATGAGGCCGCCCGACATAAATTATTGGACGTGCTGGGTGATCTGGCATTGATCGGTACCCGAATTCGAGGTAAAGTCATTGCCAATAAGCCCGGACATTTTGTCAATACCCAATTTGCTAAAAAATTGAAAAAAATTATCAAGGAGCGCAAAAGGCACGCTGTTCCAAAATTTGACATTCACAAACCTCCGGTAAAAGACGTCAATGAGATTATGGCGATGTTGCCACACAGACCACCATTTTTATTGGTCGATAAAATATTGGAATTGGACTCGGATCGTGTGGTCGGTCTTAAAAATGTCACCATGAATGAGCCGTTTTTTGTCGGCCACTTTCCTGGGGCGCCTGTAATGCCGGGTGTATTAATTGTCGAGGCTATGGCACAAACTGGTGGAATCCTCGCTTTGAGTACTGTGCCTGATCCTGAAAATTATTTGACTTTTTTCATGAAGATCGATAATGTGAAATTTAAACACCAAGTAAATCCGGGGGATACATTGGTGTTTACCCTTGATTTGATCACGCCAATACGCCGCGGAATTATTCACATGGCAGGTAAAGCCTATGCCAACGAACGATTGGTTACCGAAGCGGAACTCATGGCGCAAATCGTTAAAACAAAATAACAAATGAATCAACCACTCGCTTATGTCCATCCGGGCGCTAAAATCGCAAAAAATGTTGTAATTGAACCTTTTACGACTATCGACAATAATGTCGTCATCGGAGAAGGGACTTGGATTGGTTCAAATGTTACCATTATGGAGGGCGCCCGAATCGGAAAAAATTGTAATATTTTTCCTGGATCTGTAATTTCAGCGGTCCCCCAAGATTTAAAGTTTAAAGGCGAGGAGACTACTGCTGAGATCGGTGATAACACTACAATTCGAGAGTATGTCACCATTAATCGTGGTACGATTGACCGAGGAAAAACAGTGGTCGGGAACAATTGTTTAATCATGGCCTATTGCCACATTGCTCACGATTGTATCGTCGGAAATAATTGTATCTTCTCCAATAACAGTACGTTAGCGGGACACATTAATGTGGGAGATTATGTCGTTTTGGCTGGGATGACTGCAGTCCATCAATTTTGTATGATTGGTAATCACGCCTTTGTCACGGGAGGATCGTTGGTTAGAAAGGATGTACCGCCATATGTCAAAGCTGCGCGCGAACCATTGTCCTATGTCGGAATAAATTCTGTAGGTTTGAGAAGACGGGGTTATGAATCAGATCAAATACGTCAAATCCAGAGTATTTATAGAATTTTATATCAAAAGAATTATAATAATACCCAAGCGGCCCAAATCATTGAAGCAGAACTTGAGGCTACTCCAGAGCGGGATGAAATATTACAATTCATCAAGGACTCAAAGCGTGGTATCATGAAAGGGTATTTCCAAAATTAATTAGCAATATGGCAACGACATCAGACATACGTAAAGGACTGTGCATTAAATACAATCATGACATTTATAAAATCATTGAATTTTTGCACGTAAAACCTGGTAAAGGCCCAGCTTTTGTGCGGACTAAGCTCAAAAGTGTAACCACAGGTAAAGTCATTGATAATACCTTTTCAGCAGGACACAAAATTGATGATGTTCGCGTCGAAACTCATAAGTTCCAATACCTGTACAATGAAGGGGAGACCTACCACTTCATGAATACCGAGGACTACAATCAAATCCAACTTGAAGAAAGTACCTTAGATCGTCCCGACCTAATCAAAGAAGGAGAGGTCGTGACAGTAATTATAAATTCTGAGGATCAAATGCCATTGTCCGTAGAGTTACCGGCTCATGTAATTTTGACCGTAACGACCACAGAGCCAGGGGTAAAGGGAAATACGGCGACCAATGCGACAAAACCAGCAACGGTTGAAACCGGCGCTCGAGTCAATGTCCCATTATTTATTAATGAAGGAGATAAAATAAAGATAGATACAGAAAAAGGTAATTATCAAGAGCGCATTAAGGAGTAAAACAAAACTGAGTGATAAAATATTCCCGTATTGGATCATCCAAGGCGGGATTTTTTTTATTTTCGTTTCAAATAATCATTGTGAAATTACCAAAGGTTTACCCGTTAAAATTTATCGCAGAATTAATTGACTGTACCTATGTAGGACCAGACGATTTTCCTGTCGAGGGATTTAACGAAATTCACGTTGTACGCCCCGGAGATATAGTTTTTGTTGACCACCCGAAGTACTACGAAAAGGCACTTAACTCTGAGGCGACCATTATTTTGATCAATAAAGAGGTCGAATGTCCTGACGGGAAAGCTCTTTTGGTATCCGATGATCCATTTCGCGATTTTAACAAGCTCAAAGACCATTTTAGACCCTTTGTATCCGCCACAGCAATGGTATCTGAATCTGCCAGTATTGGTGCTAATACGATTATTCAGCCCGGTTGTTTCATTGGAAACAACGTGACCATAGGTAACGATTGTTTGATTCATGCTAACGTCGTTTTGTACGATCATACAGTTATCGGTGATGGGGTCGTGATTCACTCGGGCAGTATTCTTGGTGCAGATGCATTTTATTACAAAAAACGTACCGAGGGTTATGATCCTCTAAAAAGCAGCGGCCGAGTAATTATTGAAAACCAGGTTCATATTGGAGCTGGGTGTACCATCGATAAAGGAGTTAGCGGCGATACAACAATCAAACAAGGAGCCAAAATTGACAATCAAGTTCACGTGGGTCACGACTCAGTGGTGGGGAAAGACTGTTTAATTGCGGCACAGGTGGGGATCGCAGGTTGTGTCGTGATCGAAGATGGCGTCACGATTTGGGGCCAGGCCGGAATAACCAGTGCGATTACCATTGGGTCTGGGTCGATTATTTCGGCTCAAAGCGGTGTGAGTAAATCTCTTGAAGGAGGGAAATCTTATTTTGGTACGCCCGCTGAAGAATTTAGAAAAAAGTATAAAGAGTTGGCAGCGCTTCGACAGCTGCCTGAAGTTGTTGAACAATTAAAAAATAAGTAATGGGGCCAAAAAAGCTCATCAAAGCATTTTACAATGCGCACGTTGTCGAGGATCCAGATATTGTTTCCAAATTTTTTCATCCTGACCTAGCACTGACATGGTTCAGTACTCATGGCAAGGTAGTTATGGGGTTTAATCAACTTGATGCCTTTTTCAGAGAAATCAATAAGACCTATGAAGATTTAAGGGTAGCGATCCATCAATTGGTCAAAGATGGCAATACGGTTGCTGTAAACTGTACGTATTACGCCCGAACCATCGAAAATCCAGAGGAGGAAATGGCGATTTCTCATTTCAATGTCTTTTGGGAAATAGAGGACGGGTTAATTACCAAAGGCCAAATGATGAGTCAGCCTGCAAGTGCTCCAGATTGGCAGCCAGTTTGAGGGTAAGTGGTAATTATTTCTGTAGCCAAAGAAGCAATAATTTCTTTTTTTTAACGAGGGCAAAAGAGTAATTTTGTCCCCTGATAACGAATAAAAAAATAGAGGCACCATGAGTGTATTGGTAAATAAAAATTCAAAAATAATTGTTCAAGGATTTACTGGGAGTGAGGGTACTTTTCATGCCGGCCAAATGATTGAATACGGAACGAATGTCGTCGGTGGGGTTACTCCAGGAAAAGGCGGTCAAACCCATTTAGATCGACCAGTATTCAATACTGTAGCTGAAGCTGTGGATCAAGTTGATGCGGACACCAGTATCATCTTTGTACCACCAGCGTTTGCGGCCGATGCAATCATGGAAGCTGCCGAGGCGGGAATTAAGGTGATCATTACCATTACAGAAGGAATTCCCGTATCAGATATGATTAAAGCGGCAGACTATATTAAAGACCGTGATTGTCGCTTAATTGGTCCAAATTGTCCTGGGGTAATTACTCCTGAGGAGGCTAAAGTAGGAATTATGCCAGGGTTTGTCTTTAAAAAAGGACCTGTTGGCATTGTTTCAAAATCAGGTACATTAACTTACGAGGCAGCGGACCAAGTGGTGCGTCAAGGCCATGGTGTTACTACAGCTATTGGTATCGGAGGAGACCCCATTATTGGTACAACTACCAAAGAAGCACTCGCTTTATTAATTAATGACCCCGAGACCCATGCCGTGGTAATGATTGGCGAAATTGGGGGTCAGTTGGAAGCTGATGCCGCTCAATGGTATGCCCAAAGCGGCAGTGATAAACCGGTTATTGGATTTATAGCGGGTGAAACCGCTCCAGCAGGACGGACTATGGGTCATGCCGGTGCCATTGTGGGTGGGAGTGACGATACCGCCCAAGCCAAAAAGAAAATTATGCGATCTTGCGGAATTCACGTGGTGGACTCTCCAGCAGAAATTGGTAAAAAAGTTGCTGAATTACTCGGATAGTTCCCAGTCCTTTTGCAAATCGACTAAACTTAGATCATATGAAATTACTTGAGAACAAAGTAGCCTTAATCACGGGTGGAAGCCGTGGTATTGGAAAAGGAATTGTAGAGGTTTTTGCTGCGCATGGTGCTCATGTTGCCTTTACTTACAATTCATCAGCTGAAGCAGCCAATGCTATGGCCAAAGAATTATCTCAAAATGGAACCAAAGTACAAGCATACCAAAGTGATGCTGCCCAATTTGATCAAGCAGCCGAATTAGTAGCTCAAGTATTAGAGGATTTTGGCAGTATTGATATACTCATCAACAATGCTGGAATAACTAAAGATAATCTACTCATGCGCATCAGTGAAGAAGATTTTGATCGTGTTATCGAGGTTAATCTAAAGTCGGTGTTTAATATGACCAAAGCGGTTCAACGAAGCATGCTTAAACAAAGACACGGAAGTATCATTAATATGAGTTCCATTGTGGGGGTGCAAGGCAATGCAGGGCAAACTAATTATGCAGCCTCTAAAGCTGGAATCATCGGATTCTCAAAGTCTGTTGCCCTTGAACTTGGCTCTAGAAATATCCGATGTAATGTGATTGCCCCGGGATTCATTGAAACAGAGATGACTCAGAAACTCGATGAGGCGACTGTGCAAACATGGCGCGATGGGATCCCTTTAAAGAGAGGGGGGACTCCAGAGGACATTGCCAATACCTGTCTTTATCTTTCCAGTGATCTCTCCGCCTATGTCACCGGCCAAGTCATTCATGTAGACGGCGGGATGTACACGTAATTTGACCCTTAGCGGTCCTTGTTATGGAACCATTTTTGCAAAATCAATGGCTTTGGATGATCGTTTTGATCCCATTGGCGTTGATTTTGTCTTACTTCATGTATGCCAAGCGAGACTTTCCATCCACTTGGACAAAACCGGTGTTAGTACTGCTGCGTGCTATCGGGTTGACGCTCCTTTTTTTGTTAATGATAAACCCCAAGATTACCCAAAAAACGGTATCAATTGAGCACCCTGAGCTCAATATTTTGTTGGACCAGTCTAAATCTATAGATGATAGTTTAGCCATAAACGCGATATATCAGCAGTGGCAAAACGACGCTCCTTTGAATGACAAATTCAACGTAAATTGGTACGGTTTTGGTCTGGGCCTAGCGGCCTTAAATGAGTTGAATTTTCAGGAAACAGAGACCAATATTGGGACTGCTGTTGCTAATCTTGATGGCCTTTTAGGTCAATCCGATGGCCCTTTGATTGTCGTGACTGACGGGCAACAGACAATCGGCCCCTCATATATGAGTTATACTTCAGAGAATCGACCCATTTATCCTGTTATCGTGGGCGATACAATTTGGCCCGAGGACCTATCAATTCACCGTGTTACTGCTAATCCTATTGTTCTTAAAGGGCAGTCTTTTGAGATTGAATTGGTGCTAGACCGCTTAGGCTCCACCCAAGAAACAAGAACAATGCTTCAAGTGTTCCAAAATGGTCAAATGCTTAAAAGTACCAGGGTAATCTTTTCCGAAGGATTGTCACGTCAGGTGATCCAAACTGAGCTCCGCACTGATGACGCGGGACCACAAACCTTCACCTGGGCCCTAAAGCCTCTTGTAGGAGAACAAATTATTGAGAATAATACGGCCACATTGGATGTTGAAAGTATTGATGAGCAGCGGCGCATCTTGTTGGTCTATAATCATGCTCATCCAGATATCGGGGCATTGGCTCGAGGATTGAGAGCCGATGATCGAACACGGATAATCACTGCGAAACCCAAAAATGCTGAGCGATTATTGCAAGATATTGATGCAGTGATTCTCTATGAACCCACCAGTACTTTTTCTGGATTAATAAGCAAAATTAATCAAGAACAAATCAATACATGGATCGTATCAGGTCCAAAGACCCAATGGAACGTAATTACCAAAATACAACCGACGATTAATAAGGAATCTTATAGAGTAGCCGATGCATTGTTTTCGCGTCCTAACGCCGAATTCTCTCTGTTTAAGAGTTCCTTTAATCAATGGTCTCAAATGCCTCCATTGGTCTCTGATATTGGTCAAATTAACATCGATACGCCACACGAGGTGTTGTTATATTCGGTCCTTCAGGGTCAGTTAAATGGGCCGCAAATAAGTTTTTTTGAACTCAAAAATGTGCGTTGGATTATATGGGATGGTATCGATTTTTGGCGTTGGCGCATGCAGGCATATCGACTGACACAATCGCATGAATCTTTTGACGAATTTTTAGGAACTTTAGCCAAATATATTGCCAAAAAACAAAAACGAAATACACTCGAACTCAATTATAAATCCGTTTATACACAGATTAATCAGGCCGAATTATACGCTCAGTATTTAGACAAAACCGATGCGCTTAATCTCTCTGCTGATTTAGAGATTCAAATGATTCATCGAGATACCAAACAAGAAATAGTAAGGCCATTACTGGCGCATTCAAGACAATATAAACTTCAACTCTATGATTTAAACCCAGGGGTTTACGATTTTACCGTTAAGGTGCTGGGCACTACAGAACAAAAATCAGGACGATTCGAAATTGCCCCCAGCGATAGCGAAACAGGTGCTGGATATGCTAAAATCAAGGCCATGCAAACCTGGGCTGATCTCAATGGTGTTCCTCTTAGAAATCTCAGCCAAATGGATGATTTGAAGGTAGAATTGTTGAATGACAAAGAATTTACCCCAAAGGAAGTGGTGTCCGTTAAAAAACTCGACTTTATTCGGTGGTATTACGCCCTAGCTTTATTAATTTTGATCTCGACCGCTGAATGGTTCATTCGTAAGTACTACGGTCTAACCTAAAAACTAAATTATCATGGATAAATTACCCAAAGCAGGAATTCCTGCCATTAGTCTTATCATTTTTGCCGTAATTATTTTGGCGAAATCAGCAATCACCATAGGATCGGGTGAGGCTGGCGTTTTATACAAAACATTTGGTGGTGGTGTGGTTACTGATCAGCCGCCGTTAGGAGAGGGCTTTCATCTAGTTGCCCCATGGAATAAGGTCATTGTATATGAAGTGCGTCAACAAGAATTATTTGAAAAAATGAAGGTACTTTCTTCAAATGGTCTTGAGATACAAATCGATGCCTCAGCTTGGTATAAGCCGGTGACGGCTGAATTAGGAAAACTGCACCAAGAGAAGGGTGAGAACTACCTAGAGCGTATCATTCAACCGGCCATTCGCAGTGCGGCACGTAGTGTTGTGGGACGCTATACTCCAGAACAACTCTATTCCTCAAAGCGTGATGCGATTCAAGAAGAAATTTACGCAGAAACCAAAAAGATATTGGATCGTCAATATGTTCAGCTCAATGAGGTGTTGGTTCGCGATGTCACTCTTCCAGCGACCATAAAGGACGCCATCGAGCGTAAATTAAAACAAGAGCAAGAGTCTTTGGAATATGAATTCCGATTGGTTACGGCCCAAAAAGAAGCAGAGCGTCAGATTATCGAAGCACAAGGTAAGGCAGACGCTAACCGAATCCTCAGTGCTTCACTGACCGATAAAATCTTGAGTGATAAAGGAATTGAGGCGACTATTAAATTGTCTGAATCCAGTAATTCAAAGGTTGTTGTGATCGGTTCTGGCAAGGATGGCCTGCCCTTAATCTTGGGCAATAATTAAAGATATATTTTTCAAGTCTTTGTTATGTCAAAAATAGTCATTATTAACGGCCCTAATTTGAACTTGCTTGGCAAGCGGGAACCAGATATTTATGGTGCTCAAGGGTTTGATGACTATATAAATGACCTCAAAGCATCCTTCAGTGAGCATGAGCTTATTTATGTGCAGACCAATGTTGAAGGCGAGCTGATTGATTTATTGCACAAGTATGGGTTTAGCACCGAGGGTATTATTCTCAATGCAGGGGCCTATACCCACACATCAGTAGGCATAGGTGATGCTGTAAGAGCCATTGAGACCCCGGTCATTGAGGTGCATATTTCCAACACGTTTTCTCGTGAAGAATTCAGGCACCAATCTTTTATTGCTCCACATGCCGCAGGGGTAATAGTGGGGTTTGGACTCCGGTCCTACGACTTAGCTATGACATACTTTTCATAAAAAAAGCCCTCAATTGAGGGCTTTTTATTTGTTCTGCTTCAAGTGCTTAATTGATGTCGGCTCAACATTAGAGGTGAATGACCTCGTCATACGCCGCTGCCACGGCCTCCATTACAGCTTCGCTCATAGTAGGATGTGGGTGAATGGCCTTCAATACCTCGTGTCCTGTTGTCTCGAGCTTTCTTGCCACAACGGCCTCAGCGATCATATCTGTCACTCCAGCGCCAATCATGTGACAGCCTAACCATTCTCCGTATTTAGCATCAAAAATCACCTTGACAAACCCATCTTTGGCTCCTGAGGCACTGGCTTTACCGCTTGCAGAAAATGGAAATTTACCAACCTTTATGTCATAACCTCGCTCTTTGGCCTGCGCTTCAGTGAGACCCACACTGGCTATCTCAGGAGAAGTGTAAGTACACCCAGGGATATTGCCATAATCGATTGGTTCTGCGTGCATTCCAGCGATTTTTTCTACACAAGTAATCCCTTCAGCAGAAGCCACGTGTGCCAGAGCTGGTCCTGGCGTGACATCTCCGATGGCGTAATAGCCAGGAATATTAGTTTTATAAAATTCGTCGACCATGATTTTGCCTTTATCCGTAGCGATACCAACTTCTTCGAGACCAATATGATCGATGTTTGAAACAATTCCAACGGCAGACAGGACGATATCGGCCTGCAATTCCTTCATTCCGTCTTTGGTTTTAATACTAGCTTTAACCCCTGATCCTGAAGTGTCTACGCTCTCAAGTGCAGCATTAGTCATGACATTGATGCCACTCTTTTTGAAAATCTTTTCAAATTGTTTGGAGACCTCGACATCTTCTAATGGAACGAGATTTGGTAGATATTCTACGATGGTCACCTCAGTGCCCATACTGTTGTAAAAATTAGAAAATTCAACACCAATCGCGCCACTTCCCACAACAATCATCGATTTGGGCTGTTTTTTTAAGGTCATTGCCTCACGATATCCGATGACTTTTTTTCCGTCTTGCGGCAGATTTGGCAGCTCTCTAGAGCGCGCTCCCGTCGCGATAATGATGTGATCAGCACTGTAAAGGGTTCCATCCACCTCAACCTTTTTTCCTGGTTTTAGCATTCCGAATCCATCGATGACTTCAATTTTATTTTTTTTCATCAAAAACTGAACGCCTTTACTCATGCCATCGGCCACTGAACGACTGCGTTTCACAACTTTTGAAAAATCTTTGTCAAATTCCTTAACTGTGATGCCGTAGTCCTCGGCGTGTTTGATATAATCAAAAACTTGAGCGCTTTTAAGCAGTGCTTTTGTGGGAATACAACCCCAATTGAGACATACACCTCCAAGATTTTCTTTTTCAATTACAGCAGTTTTAAGACCGAGTTGTGAGGCCCGTATCGCCGTAACATATCCTCCAGGACCACTCCCTAATACGATTACATCAAAAGATTTCATTGTGTCAAATATTTATAGGTTGAACGCGAGCAAATTTACAAAATAAAAACCCGGATTTAAACCGGGTTTTCTTCAGAATTTTCATCAAATGTTATCGAAAGAGAATTAACACAATATCGCTGTCCTGTCTCGGTGGGACCGTCAGGAAATACATGGCCAAGATGTCCCTGACAATTCTGACATAAAATTTCTGTTCGGTACATACCGTGACTGGTATCTCGCTTATAAGCCACAGATTCGGGGGCGCTGCGGTCAAACGACGGCCAGCCGCAGCCACTGTCAAACTTCGCTCCACTGTCAAACAAATGTGTACCACAGCCACCACATTTATAGGATCCTGATCTATATTCATTATTTAGGGCTCCACTAAACGGTGGTTCCGTCCCTTTTTGACGTAAAATGCGATAACGATCTGGTCCGAGTTCCTCGAGCCATTCTTGTTCTGATTTATTCATAGCGATATTTTGAGGCGATTAAATTGCCTCTTATTTATTGTTGTGCCTTTGGAATGAATGTTAAGGCTGCACCGTTGATACAGTGTCGCATTCCTGTAGTCTCCCTTGGGCCGTCTGGAAATACATGACCAAGGTGGCCGCCACAATTGGCACAATGTTCTTCAGTTCGCCCGTATCCTAAATCATAGTCTGTACTGTAGGCAATGGCCTTTTGGATTGGGCGATCAAAAGATGGCCATCCTGTACCACTGTCAAACTTTGCCGAAGACTCAAATAGCGGAGCGTTGCACCCGGCACAATTAAAGGTGCCGGCTCTATATTCTTTATTGAGTTTACTGCTATTAGGCGGTTCGGTAGCCGCTTGTCTTAGCACACGATATGCCATGGGGCTTAATTGTTTCTGCCAAACAGAATCTGGCTGCTCCACGGGAAATACTTCTGCTTTTTTCTGGGCCTTGGAGCTACAAGAACCCATGAGGCAAAGCACAATCATTATGATCAGGGGATAATATCTCATTTTTAATTATATAAAAATTCAAATGCATTAGACGCCTCGATATCTTCCATACTCCATGACCCATCTCCAAATTCTGCGGGTACAATTGCAATTCTAAAGAGTTGATTATCGGTCCACTGAGGCCCTAAAACGTTGAGGTTAAAATTTCCATCTAGAAAAAATTTAACGTCAAAATAGGTATGATTGAAGGTGTACAAAAACGTACCACCACCAGCGTCAAAATAAGTTGTGGGTAACGGTGTCCATATATCGGCTGTATCAAATACCCCCTCATGACGATAAACCAATACGGCATCGCTTTCAAACACCTCAATATCTTGAGGTAGAGTAAATACTTGTTCATAGCCATTGCTTTGGTTCAAATCAAGGGTCACCTCAATGACTTGACCTAATATGTTGACTCCTGGAACACCGGGAGGACCTTCAGGCCCTTCGCAAGAGGTAGTCAGAAAACCAAGGACAAATAAGAATAAAAAAAGTCGTTTCATAAATAGTGTTTTTACATTCGGTACAAAAGTTAAGCCAAAATTAGTCAAAAGACATTTTTCTTAACACAAGCTCATAAATTATTAGCTAACTTAGTCATCTAATACGGCCATCGAGAGATGCGTCACCTTCATAATGAAACAAGAACAACTACAGGATATTCGAGGTAATAAACGTTTTATAAATGCTTGGGCATTTTATGATTGGGCCAATTCGGCCTACAGTCTGGTGATCTCCTCGGCCATATTTCCCATATTTTATGGAGCGCTCTTCTCTGCAGCAGGAATCGATCGCATTGAAATTTTAGGAGGCGCCATTAGGTCAACCCCGTTAATAAGTTATGTAACCGCTGCAGCATTCGTTGTGGTGGCTTTGGCCTCTCCTTTACTGTCAGGAATTGCCGATTATGTAGGGAACAAGAAAATATTTCTAAAGTTTTATTGCTATCTGGGGGCTTGTTCATGCATGGGCTTGTACTTTTTTAGTCTTGAACATATTTATTTCGGACTCTTATGCTACTTTTTTGGGCTCATCGGATTTTGGGGAAGTATCGTGTTTTACAATTCATATTTGCCCGATATCGCTTATCCTGAGCAGCAGGATGCGGTGAGTGCCAAAGGTTTTTCACTGGGTTATGTAGGGAGTGTGTTATTACTGATATTGAATTTGGCCATGGTTATGAATCCAGGTTCGTTTGGATTTGAGGCGTCCGGAGCCGGAAGTCTGGAAGCCATGCGCTGGTCGTTTGTAATGGTTGGTATCTGGTGGATGGGTTTTAGTCAGTATACGTTTTACGTTCTGCCAAAGGGGGTCAGCAAACCCCAGAAAGTCACAAGAGCCCTACTGTTTAACGGTTACGCTGAACTCAAAAGGGTCTATGAGGCATTATCAGAAAACTTGCGTTTAAAGCGATATCTTTTGGCTTTTTTCGTTTACAGCATGGCTGTTCAAACCGTAATGCTTGTAGCGACTTATTTCGGAGAGCAAGAAATAGCATGGCCCAACGACAGCGCCAAAACTACAGGTCTAATTGTCAGCATTTTAATTATTCAAATATTAGCGATGATCGGTGCCCAAATCACCTCCAGGGTATCACAGAAAACAGGGAACCTAAAGACACTTATTGCCATAAATTGCGTTTGGGCGACAATGAGTATTTACGCTTATTTTATGGTGAGCCCAATGCAGTTTTATATCGCGGCAGGGATAGTCGGACTCGTTATGGGGGGTATCCAATCATTGAGCCGTTCGACCTACTCAAAATATCTTCCACGAACCGAGGATACTGCTTCGTATTTTAGTTTTTACGATGTTGCCGAGAAGATCGGTATTATCATCGGTATGTTTTTGTATGGTTTTATTGATCAAATAACCGGGAGTATGAGAAATGCTATTTTGTTTTTGATTGTATTTTTTATTTCCGGTATTGTGTTATTGTCGCGGGTTCCGGTGAAAAAAAATTAAGCCTTCGATTACACAATTTTTACTTAAGTTTGCGTTATATACTTAAAGTATCTATTGCCCTATGAAAAAATATCTGGTCCGCGGTTTACTATTTGCCTTTTTTAGTCTTTTGACGTTCTCATCGTGCGAGGACGAACCGTTAACGGGCAATTTTGTTACTGACGAAGAAGCCAACGATACACGCGTATTTTCAGCGTCAATAAACGGGGAGGACTTTGCGGCTTCCTCAACCACTGGTCAATTAATCAATGGCGTGTTATTGATGACTGGTACCGACGCATTTGGAAATATTATTTCTATAGTGATTACTAACGTTGGGACCTGTACTTACGATTTGACACAAGAAATAAACCCTACGAGCTTTATCCTTGAGGCCCCAACTGAGGCCCCGTTTGAAGTATTAGGGAGTTTAGGGGGCTCAGGTTCTGCGGTAATTCAAACCTACGATCCTGACAGTCAAACGGTGAGTGGTATCTTTACATTTACGGCCATCCGAGAGATCAGTGATGGAGCAGGAGGGACCATAACAGAATCAGTAGTTGTAACCAACGGAGTCTTTACCGATATTCCTTTTACGCTTGTGGATGGGTCTTTAGATCCGTTTGAATGCGATAATGGCGGTGTTGATCCAGGAGATGATCCGGGTGATTCTGGTATTGTGGACCCCGAGAGTAGTTTCTTTGCTTTGCTCGACGGAGCGGAGTTTGTCGATGATACGTTTGTGGCTGAAGTGCTTATGGTGGGTAGTGATGAAGTAGTCAAATTAACCGCTACCACAGCGACTCTAGAACGTATGGAGTTCTTTATTCCTATGCAATTAGGGGTAGGGACCTATGATTTTGAACCTATATTTAATGGTTCTAATCTTACAGTGGCCTATACAGACAGTCAAGGAACTGAAGCCTTAACCTCAATGTCTGGGTCAATCACTTTTGAAGAATACGGTAACATTACAGGTAAACTCAGCGCCTCCTTTGCTTTTACGGGGACAGATCCTATCGGGATTAACGAGCAAGAAGTCATGGTGACAGAAGGAGCTTTTGTCATGGACTATCGTCCTGATTCGACTCTCGCTGATAACACTTTGATTGCGGAGGTTGATGGGAGTAGTTTCGAGGCCACTTCTGTAGAAGTATTACTCGATCCGAGTTTTGACACGACATACATTCAACTTACAGGTATTGATGCTGAGTCCAACAGCTCAATCGCTTTGAGTTTTCCATTAGATATTATGCCTGGGACCTATGACCTGAGTACCTCTGTCGAGGTGGGAGAAGAAAGTGTCGGTCTATACAATGCAAATATTGATGAGGCCCAACTCTATTATTCGACCCCTGGTCAGCTCACAATTTCGAGTTATCAATACTCAGATGGTGTTATTGAGGGTATATTTAGTTTTACTGCCGTCGATCCAAATGGTGTGAACTTAGAAGAATATTCGGTGGAATTTGGCGTCTTTACGCTCACAATCCCATAACACCGTTTTGAACATTTTTTGATAAAACAGACGACTAAGACTGTTGTCCTAGTGGATAAAAATACCTGATAAACCAGGTATTTTTTTGTTTTATGGACCTTGGCACAACAATTGAACTATAATAAATACAGTTCGTTAATCAAAACATAAAAATGGATTAACTTACTGGTAAGTAGCAGTTAACGCAGTATATGAGATGGTCTCATCTTTTTTGGATGTGACATAATGACCGAGATATTAATATGTCAAAAGCAAAGCTTATCAATATAGACAGTTTGTCATTTAAAGATTTAAATGAGGACGCTGAATTTATCCCACTGCTCAGTGCAGAGGATGAGCAGGCTATGTCTTCTGAGGATCTACCAGAGACCCTGCCAATATTACCCCTAAAGAATACCGTATTGTTTCCGGGCGTTGTAATACCAATCACTGCAGGTCGTGATAAATCGATTGATCTTATCAACCAAACCAATCAAGGCAACAAAGTCATTGGTGTAGTGGCTCAGCGCGATGAAGAACAAGAAAATCCAGAATCCAAGGACATTTATCAGATTGGAACTGTCGCACGAATATTGCGCGTTTTAAAAATGCCAGATGGCAATGTCACCGTAATTATTCAGGGTAAAAAACGATTTGAGATCGATCAGGTGGTCATGTCGGACCCTTTTTTAACTGCCACGATTAAGGAGGTAGAAGAACAACGTCCTTCAAAAGATGACAAACAATTTTCAACCATCATCGACTCGATTAAGGAACTGGCCATTGACATTATTAAAGACAGCCCCAATATTCCCTCGGACGCCGCTTTTGCTATAAAGAACATAGAGAGCTCTTCATTTTTGATCAATTTCGTGTGTTCAAATTTGAATATCTCTGTGCCCGAAAAGCAAAGTCTACTAGAGGTCAATAGCCTTCACGATCGGGCCTTGCAGACGCTCAAATTATTGAACGTTGAATTGCAAAAATTATCCCTTAAGATGGATATTCAGTCCAAGGTGGAAAGCGACATGTCGCAACAACAGCGCGAATACTTTTTGCATCAGCAAATGAAAACCATCCAAGAGGAATTGGGAGGGACTTCACAAGAAGCTGAGACAGAGGAACTGCGTCTTGCAGGACAAAAGAAAAAGTGGTCAAAAGAGGTAGGTCAGCACTTTGAAAAAGAATTAGGCAAGCTGCAGCGCATGAATCCTCAAGTTGCAGAGTTTAGTATTCAGCGCAATTATCTTGACTTAATGCTCGAGTTGCCGTGGTCAGAATTCAGTCAAGATCTTTTTGACCTCAAGCGTGCCCAAAAAATATTAGATCGTGATCATTTTGGTCTTGAAGATGTAAAAAAACGCATTATTGAGTATCTGGCCGTCCTTAAATTGCGCAATGATATGAAATCTCCAATTTTGTGTCTTTACGGACCACCCGGAGTGGGAAAAACCTCTTTGGGTAAATCCATTGCCGAGGCTCTAGGGCGTAAGTATGTGCGCATGTCTTTAGGCGGGCTTCGGGATGAGGCAGAAATTAGGGGACACCGTAAGACTTATATCGGTGCCATGCCTGGGCGTGTTTTACAGAACATCAAAAAGGCAAAGACGGCGAATCCCGTATTTGTTTTGGATGAAATTGATAAACTCTCTTCGGGTCATCAAGGGGATCCATCTTCGGCCATGCTTGAGGTTTTGGACCCTGAGCAAAACAACGCGTTTTACGATAATTATCTAGAACTTGGTTATGATTTGTCACAAGTAATGTTTGTAGCCACGTCAAATAGTTTGGCGAATATTCAACCGGCACTTTTGGACCGTATGGAAATCATAGAGGTTTCTGGATATACCATAGAAGAAAAAATTGAAATTGCGCACAGGCATTTATTGCCCAAGCAACTCAAAGAGCACGGTCTTGATAAAAGCCATTTAAAGATTTATAAACGACAGCTCGCTTTCATCATAGAGGGCTATACGCGTGAGAGCGGGGTGCGCGGCTTAGAAAAGAAAATTGCCAAAATGGTCCGTTACGCCGCTATGAATATTGCTATGGAAGAGCCGTATAAGGTCGCTGTCGATCGTCAGACAATTGAACAAGTGCTCGGCGCACCAAAGCTAGAGCGGGACAAATATGAAAACAATGAGGTTGCTGGAGTGGTTACGGGTCTCGCATGGACCCGAGTCGGAGGTGATATACTGTTTATTGAATCCGCAATATCGCCAGGAAAGGGGCAGTTGACCATGACTGGAAACCTTGGAACAGTCATGAAGGAATCAGCGACCATCGCCCTAGAATTTATCAAATCGAATGCCAGTACACTGGGTATAAATCCAGTGGTGTTTAAGACCCATAATATACACATACATGTTCCTGAAGGCGCCACACCAAAGGACGGCCCGAGTGCTGGTATAACCATGTTGACCTCACTGGTTTCGTTATTCACGCAGAGAAAGGTTAAAAAGAGTGTCGCCATGACTGGTGAAATTACATTGCGCGGAAAAGTGTTACCTGTAGGGGGTATTAAAGAAAAAATACTGGCCGCTAAACGCGCGAAGATCAAAGAAGTCATCCTATCCAAAGACAACGAAAAAGATATACTTGAGATTCCTCAACAATACCTCAAAGGACTTAAATTTCATTATGTGACTGAGATGATGGATGTTGTGTCCATTGCGGTAACCAATACACATGTCAAAGGCCCTAAAAAGCTTTGGGACTAATCGCGGCCTTACTTTTTTTTGGACTGAAAATAAAGTATCATTGTAATCGTTAATCAAATTGAGGATTGATACCATTAGTACTATGAGATTGTGGCTCTTTGCGATTATATTGTTTTGCACGCAACTCAGCCGAGCTCAAGTCGGTGGTTCGTCGACTTACCAGTTCTTAAATTTAGGCGCGAGCCCAAGACAAGTGGCCCTAGGGGGGAAAACCGTGACTACGTTTGATTACGATCCAAGCCAAGCGTTATTTAATCCAGCGACGATTAATCCTGCCATGGACAACCAATTGTCCATAAATTTCAATAACTACGTCGCAGATATATCTTACGGGACAGCGAGTTATGCCTATCTGTGGGATCGACGAACCCAGGTCATTCACACCGGCGTGACTTACATCAACTACGGTAATTTTGCGGGATACGATACACAAGGTCAACCGACCAATTCATTTTCTGGAGGAGAGTTAGCGGTCTCCGTAGGGCATGGAAAGAACATACCCTATACAAATTGGTACTTAGGAGGAAACATTAAGTTTATTTCCTCGAGATTAGAGCAATATAATTCTTCGGGGCTTGCTGTAGATATTGGACTCTTGTATCGCGATGAGGCCCGTGGGCTAAATTTTGGCTTGGTCGCCAGAAATTTTGGCGCCCAACTCGATCCCTACGATATCACGGCAGAAAAGCTCCCCTTTGAAATAGTGGCCGGTATTTCTCAGGATTTAGAAAACATTCCGGTTCGATGGCATTTGACTATGGAGCAGTGTCAAAATTGGCGCTTGGCTTATGCCAATCCCAATCGAGACGAAATCGACCTAGAAGGAAATGCGACCAGTGAAAACATTAATTTTTTAGATGAAATTATTCGTCACGCCATATTAGGGGTTGAGCTGTTTCCAGACAAAGGGTTTAATTTGCGCCTGGGTTACAGCTTCAGACGCGGTGAAGAATTGCGTATCGTGGATCAGCGATCTTTTGCGGGTCTAAGCGGCGGTTTTGGTATTAAATTAAATAAATTGCGGTTCAGTTATGCCTACAGCCGTTTTAATAGTGCTGCGGCTTCCAGTTTTTTTGGATTAAACATGAATCTTCAGTAATGCGACGTATTACCATCTCGATAGACGGTCATTCCTCAACAGGCAAAAGCACGGTGGCAAAACAATTAGCCGCTGAATTGGGTTATGCCTATATCGACAGTGGGGCGATGTATCGCAGCGTGACCGTTTATGCCAAAGAAGCCAACCTTATTCAGGCCAATTCAATTGACAAAGCCGCCTTAATCGCACAGCTTTCTCAGATAGACATTAATTTTTTGTGGGACGACGGGGTTAACAAGACGTTGCTTAATGGACAAGATGTCTCAGATTCGATACGCAGTATGGAAATCTCTGGGCTTGTCAGTCAAATCGCAAAAATACCAGAGGTTCGTGCCAAAATGGTTCAATTACAGCGATCATTTGGTTCTGATGGAGGTGTGGTGATGGACGGTCGAGATATTGGTTCGGTTGTTTTTCCCAACGCAGAATTAAAGATCTTTATGACCGCTTCGGCTGCGGTAAGAGCCCAAAGGAGACATGCAGAGTTGTTGGCCTCCGGACAAACGGTGAGCTACGAGGATGTTTTTGAAAATTTGCAATCCCGCGATGCTATGGACGCACAGCGCAGTGTTTCTCCACTAATTATTCCAAAAGGGGCCATTGTTATTGACAATAGTGAAATAAACCCTCAAGACCAGTTCAATACGATTTTGCAATTGGCCAAGGACCGTATTTACGGGCGTATTTGATCGTGGTCTAAGTCTGCTGTATTTTTTGGGCTAAGCGCGATACAATAAACTGATTTTTAATGTTTTGATATTCTCTAGGAATATTCTATTTTTGCGACCCTTTTGAGCGTCAACCAAGGGCAAAAGGGCATTGTAATTTTATTAAATCCTTCTGAGGACTTACAGCGCGAACCTTTGGGTAAGTTTCAGAATACAAATGGTTGTTTTGATCTCGGTCAAAACACCGCAAATAACAAATGGCTGAACAAGCAAAGAACGAAGCTGTTGAATCTCAAGAAACAGCTGCAGTAGAAGCGCCAAAAGCAGATACTGAGGTTCAGAATCCTGAACAATTTTTAAAAGACTTTAACTGGCACAATTACGAAGAGGGTATTGACCCTGTAGACGAAGGGCAGTTAGAGGAATTCGAAAAACTAGTGGCACAGAATTTTGTAGACACCTTGAATGACGAGGTGGTCGATGGAGTTGTTGTCCACATGACCGATAGAGATGCAATCATCGATATCAACGCCAAGAGTGAGGGTGTTATTTCACTCAATGAGTTCCGATATAACCCGGATCTTAAAGTTGGTGACAAAGTAGAAGTATTGATCGATGTGCGTGAGGACGCCACGGGTCAACTCGTTTTGTCGCATCGTAAAGCACGCACGATTAAAGCATGGGAACGTGTTAATACGGCCCATGATGAAGGATCTGTTGTCAACGGATTTGTAAAATGTCGTACTAAAGGAGGAATGATTGTTGATGTATTTGGCATTGAAGCCTTCTTGCCTGGATCGCAAATTGACGTTAAGCCAATTCGCGACTACGATATGTATGTCGGTAAAACAATGGAGTTTAAAGTCGTGAAAATAAACCACGAGTTTAAAAACGTCGTTGTTTCGCATAAAGCGCTTATCGAAGCAGATATCGAGGAACAAAAGAAAGAAATCATCAGTCAACTTGAAAAAGGTCAAGTCCTTGAAGGGGTTGTTAAAAATGTAACGTCTTACGGGGTTTTTGTTGATCTTGGAGGGGTTGATGGATTGGTTCATATCACAGACCTTTCATGGTCACGGATCAATCACCCAAGTGAAATCGTTGAGCTCGATCAGAAACTCAATGTAGTGATCTTGGATTTTGATGAAGATAAAACAAGAATCCAATTAGGGATGAAGCAGCTAAGTGCGCACCCATGGGAAGCACTTGGAGACGAATTGAAAGTCGGAGATCACGTTAAAGGTAAAGTAGTGGTTATCGCTGACTACGGTGCCTTTGTTGAGGTTGCTGAGGGTGTCGAAGGGCTAGTTCACGTGAGTGAAATGTCTTGGTCAACCCATTTACGTAGTGCTCAAGATTTTGTCAACGTCGGGGACGAAGTCGAGGCAGTCGTGTTGACCCTAAACCGTGATGACCGCAAAATGTCATTGGGAATTAAGCAATTGACGCCAGATCCATGGACAGATATCACCAAAAAATATCCTGTTGGATCGAAGCACAAAGGAATCGTCCGTAATTTTACCAATTTCGGGGTGTTCTTAGAGCTTGAGGAAGGTATCGATGGATTGATTTACATCAGCGATCTTTCATGGACTAAGAAAGTCAAACATCCTAGCGAGTTTACCGCAGTAGGAGAAACACTGGAAGTCGTTGTGCTAGAACTGGACGTTGAAGGACGCAAGTTGAGCTTAGGTCATAAGCAAACTATGGAAAATCCATGGGATAAGTATGAGGCTGAGTTTGGATTAGGAACAAAACATACCACCAAAATCGATGAAATGGTCGATAAAGGTGCAGTGATTCATTTTAATGATGACATCACCGCTTTTGTTCCAAAGCGTCATTTAGCTAAAGAAGATGGGACCCATCTTAAAGCGGGAGAGGAAGCTGAATTCGTGATCATCGAATTCAACAAAGACTTCAAAAAGGTTGTTGCCTCTCACATGTCCGTACATAAAGCAGAAGAAGCTAAAATAGTTAAGAAAGCGGCGAGAGCTGCAGCAAAACAAGCAGAGGAATCAAAGCCTACCTTGGGCGACACCAATGCTAAGCTTCAAGAAATCAAGGACAAAATGGAAGGCAAAGGTCAGTAGTGATCTGAGTCATTCATGCTCAAAGCAAAACCCGGTAATTTATTTGCCGGGTTTTTTATTGGTCTGTTGCTTTGGAATTATTAGGGTATGAATGCCAAAAATACTTGGGTCTTCGAATTAGGCGAAACACTGGGTTAAGCGCCGTTTGGAGCATCCATCATCTTGAGTTTCTGGCTAAAATTGATAAAATTTACCTAAAAACACTTAAATTTGACCCCTGAATCCGATTCAGATCTTTTCATATGAGCCAAAAAGTGCTATTAAACGCTACGGAAATCCAGATCGCACTAAACCGTTTGGCTTGTCAACTTATAGAAAACCATATTAACTTTCAAGATACGGTGCTTGTTGGGCTTCAGCCCAGAGGAGTCTATCTTGCAGAGCGCATTAAAGCCCTACTCGTTAACGATTACGGAATGTCAGACGTTTCCCTTGGGTATTTAGACATCACCTTTTTCCGGGATGATTTCCGTCGTTCAGAAAAACCCCTTGAGGCCAATAAAACGCAGATTGATTTTATTGTCGAGGGGAAAAAAGTTGTCTTTATTGACGATGTTTTATTCACAGGGCGAAGCATTCGATCTGCGTTGACCGCCATCCAGAGCTTTGGAAGACCTGAAGAAATAGAGCTTTTGGTGCTTATTGATCGTCGATTTAGTCGCCATTTGCCGATTCAGCCAGATTATCGTGGCCGCCAAGTCGATGCGATTAACGATGAAAAAGTTTTAGTACACTGGCAGGAAAAAGATGGTGAAGACGCTGTTTATTTAGTAGAACAATGATATGAAGGAGTTAAGTGTATCACATTTATTGGGAATCAAATACCTCACAACGGAGGATATTGAGTTGATATTTGACACTGCTGATCATTTCAAAGAGGTCATTAATCGCCCGATCAAAAAGGTACCCTCACTGCGCGATATTACCATCGCTAATTTATTTTTTGAAAACAGTACACGAACGAGACTATCTTTTGAATTGGCTGAGAAACGATTGTCCGCTGATGTTGTGAATTTTTCTGCGGGGTCATCCTCAGTAAATAAAGGGGAAACACTAATCGATACGGTAAACAATATTTTGGCCATGAAAGTGGATATGGTGGTTATGCGACATCCTAATCCAGGTGCTGGAATATTCTTGTCCAAACATGTCAACGCACGAATAATCAATGCAGGTGATGGGGCCCACGAGCACCCAACACAGGCGTTATTAGATGCGTATTCGATCCGCGAATCACTAGGTGGTGTTGCTGGCAAAAAAGTGGCTATAGTCGGTGATATTGTCCATTCTCGTGTAGCGCTATCCAATATTTTTGCCCTCAAGAAGTTAGGTGCAGAGGTCAAACTATGCGGTCCTAAGACACTAATCCCTAAACATATCGAATCGCTAGGAGTGGGGTATGAGCCCTCTCTGAACAAAGCAATACAATGGTGTGATGCGGTTAATATGCTTCGGGTGCAAAATGAACGAATGTCGATGAGTTATTTTCCGTCGACGCGTGAATATGCGCAGCAGTTCGGACTCACTTTAGACCATTTAAAGGCATTGGATAAACAAATTGTAGTGATGCACCCCGGCCCGATCAATCGCGGTGTTGAGATTACCAGTGAGGTAGCAGACAGCGATCAAGCGATAATACTGGATCAGGTGCAAAACGGCGTGGCTATTCGCATGGCAGTGTTATACTTACTTGCTGCCAAAATCAAGTAAATGGAGTTTTTGGTTCAAAATAATACTTGTGTGGTCCAAGGCCAACCCGACCCAGTCATTGGTCTATCTGAAGAATTCAGAAAATCAGTCCAACACTGGCAGGATTATCATGTGATTTTGGATGCGCGCGGGTGTGCTTTGGACCCATTGTCGATTTATGATCAATTACAGCAAATTATCAAAGCGCACAAATCAAATCAGAAGTCTTTTATTATCGTTGATGAGGCAGAGCGATTAAGGCAGTATCCAGAAGAGTGCTCAGGCGCCCCAACACACGAGGAGGCCTTTGATCTGATCGAAATGGAGGATATAGAGCGAGATCTCGGATTTTAATCATGGGGTTACGCTTACATATATTGGGCTGTTACTCGGCAACGCCAAAGACCAATGCCCGTCCCAGTGCTCAACTTCTAGAAATCGATGGACATCAATTTTTGATTGATTGTGGCGAAGGTACCCAGGTCGCTTTGCGGCAAAACAAAATCAAATTTTCCAGAATTAAGCAAATATTCATATCTCACCTTCACGGAGATCATTACTTTGGATTATTCGGCCTTATTGCCACCTTTAATTTGCTTGGGCGTACAGAGCCATTGGATATTTTTGGCCCCAAAGGTCTCAAGGAGATTGTGTTACTGTCGCTAAAACTAGGAGGGTCTTGGACAAAATTTTCTTTGCGTTTTCACGAATTAGATCAAAAGCAGAGCAGCTTAATTTATGAGGACGAAGTCGTGAAGGTCAAAACCTTACCATTGGATCATCGCATTTATAGCAATGGTTTTTTATTTGAACAAAAACCCAAATTACGCCCCTTAGACCGCCAGGCAGCCATAAGGCACAATGTTTCTTCTGCCTATTTCAACAAAGCGAAACAAGGTCAATGGGTAAAAGATGATTCGGGAAATCCGGTAGATTTTATGTTGATCACCAAGGAGCCGACACCGACAATATCTTATGCCTATTGTAGTGATACCGCTTTTTATAAACCGCTTATTCCTCTGATCAAGAATGTCAGCCTCTTGTATCACGAAAGTACTTTTTTGAGTCAGCATGAGGATTTGTGCGATGCAACAAAACACAGTACCGCGCGTCAGGCTGCAGAAATTGCACGTCAGGCACAGGTAAACTGTTTGCTTCTTGGGCATTACTCAGCGCGATATAAGGATTTAAATGACTTTAAAAGCGAGGCGAGTGCAGTCTTCTCAAAGACGTATCTCTCTCGTGAAAATGCGGTCTTTACTCTGGAACACGGAGGGGTACATGAATTAACCGAAATTTAATTATCAGTCCCACCAAACTGTTTAAATTCTTGTAAATTGCAGTTAAATAGTGGTATGTCTCAAAATCTTCATCATTATCGAAAGTCCTATCAAAAGGGTGCCTTGCGCAAGCAAGATGCAGCCTCTGATCCACTGGATCAATTCAAACGTTGGTTTGGCGAATTGAAGGCTTTGGATTTAGACATAGAGATTAATGCCATGCACTGTACCACAGTCGATGAACACGGATTTCCCAGGTCAAGAGTGGTGCTGTTGAAAAATTTTGACCTTCATGGTTTCCAATTTTTCACAAACTACAAGAGCCAAAAAGGTCAAGATTTACTGCGGGACCCCAAAGTTTCGTTGACATTTTTTTGGCCAGATTTGGAACGTCAGGTGCACATAATAGGGGTTGCTGAGCGACTGATACCAGAGGAATCCGATGCCTACTTTGCTGTGCGTCCTCGTGGGAGTCAAATAGGGGCTCATGTCAGTGATCAGAGCACTGTAATCGAATCACGCGCAATTTTGGAGCAAAGGCTCAAGGATATTGAGCAGAAATATGCGCAGAGTGACATACCCAGACCCGAGCACTGGGGTGGCTTTAGAGTGGCGCCAATTCAATATGAGTTTTGGCAGGGTAGAGAAAACCGCCTCCACGATCGCCTCAGGTATACCCCAAATAAGGATGCGGACCACAAGGGCATAACACTTTGGAACATTGAACGATTAGCGCCTTAATTGAGATTATGAAGCGTACAATTTATTTTCTGAGACATGCCAAGTCATCCTGGGAATACGAGGTTGAAGACGTAGATAGAACGCTCAATGCTCGGGGTGAATTAGATGCTATACTAGTGTCAAACTATGTCAAAAAACAACTCAAAATCCCAGATTTTGTAGGGGTGAGTATCGCCAAAAGAACCCGAAAAACCGCAAAGTATTTCATCGAGGCATTTGATTCTGAAACTGCAGTAGTTTCTTATGAACAAACCTTATATGATTTTTCGGGTGAATCGGTGATGCGTTTTATAAAATCACTTGATCCTAAATACAAGGTTGTATTACTGGTGGGGCATAACCACGCGTTTACGGCCTTGGTCAATATGCTAGGGAATAAAAGCATCGAGCACGTGCCAACCTGCGGTATGACGGTGATTGATTTTGAGTGTGACCATTGGCAACAACTGTCAAAAGGAACAACTAGAACAACCATATTTCCAAGAGATTTAAAATAATTATGACCGAGACAAAAAAATCATTTGATCGATTTCATAATCGCGATCTGAGTTGGTTACAATTTAATGCTCGTGTTTTGCAAGAAGCAAGGGACCCCTCTGTGCCATTGATAGAGCGTTTGCGCTTTTTAGGGATATTTTCGAATAATCTCGATGAATTTTTTAAAGTGCGATACGCCACGATCAAACGTATTGTTGAGGCCGGAAAACAAGGCTTAAATGAACTTGGCGGAATATCAGCCAAAGACCTGCAAGAGGAGATCACGCAAACCGTAATCGGTCAACAGCAGTTGAGTCTGGATATTTTGGGTGGTATTGAGAAAGAATTAGGGCATCAGGGCATTCACATAATTAAAGAAAATCAAATTACACCACAGCAAAGTGTTTTTATAAAGGATTATTTCCTCAAAGAAGTGAGCCCTGCTTTAGTCACGATGATCTTGGAAGGACTTGATGAATTTCCGGCGTTGAAAGACAGCGCGGCTTATTTGGCGGTGCGGATGGTGATGAATCAAAATAGCGACACCGATATTAACGATAACAAGACGTCGCTGAATTACGCCCTAATCGAAATCCCTAAGGTCATCGATCGATTTGTCGTTCTTCCTGAAATCGATGGAGAAAAGTATATCATTTTACTTGACGATTTGATTCGTCATTGTTTGGGAATCATCTTCAGCATATTTGATTACAAGGAGATTTCGGCCTACATGATTAAAATTACTCGAGATGCAGAACTCGATATTGATTCTGATCTGAGTCGTAGTTTTTTGGATAAGATTTCAAAAAGTGTTGCCAAAAGAAGCTCTGGTGACCCGGTACGCTTTGTATATGATCGTCAAATCGACCGTGATACGCTAGATTTTTTGATGCAAAAAATGAAGATTGAAAGTACTGATAGTGTCATACCTGGGGGACGATATCACAACCGTAGAGATTATATGAAGTTTCCTAGCCTTGGCCGTCAAGTTTTACTTTATCAAACTCGTCCGCCGCTGCGCATTAAAGGCCTTAATTTTGAAGGAAGTCTTCTAGCCAAAATTGCCAAAAAGGATTATTTACTGCATGCGCCTTTTCAGAGTTTTAGATATGTGGTGAAGTTTCTAAGAGAAGCAGCACTGGATCCACAGGTCAAATCAATTAAAATTACCATATATCGTTTGGCCGAAATATCTCGTGTGGCAAGTTCACTGATCAATGCAGCCAAAAACGGTAAAGATGTTATCGTTCAGATAGAGTTAAGAGCCCGATTCGATGAAGTTGCCAATATTCATTACGCTGAGCAAATGCAAAAGGAGGGTGTACGGATGATATTTGGTGTAAAAGGCTTAAAAGTACATTGTAAGGCTTGCGTTATTGAGCGCATGGAACGTAATAAAATAAAACGATATTCTTTTATAAGTACTGGGAATTTTAATGAGAGTACCGCGAGAATTTACACCGATTACACCTTGTTTACGGCCCATGAAGGAATTGCCAAAGAGATCAACAAGGTATTTAGTTTTTTTGATGTCAATTATAGAGTTAAGACCTACAAACACCTTGTTGTGTCACCACATTATACCAGGGAAGTTTGGGAGGATTTGATTGATAACGAAATTAATAATCAAAAAAACGGGAAGTCGTCAGGGATACAACTAAAGCTCAATAGTCTGAGTGACTATCGAATGATTGATAAGCTTTACGAGGCCAGTAAGGTCGGTGTACCCGTAAAGATTATTGTCCGCGGTATTTGCTGTTTAATACCTGGGATTCAAGGTTTGAGTGAACACATAGAGGTAATCAGCATTGTCGATAAGTTTTTGGAGCACACCAGGTTGTATATATTTAACAATAATGATGTCCCTAAGTATTACATTTCTTCGGCCGATATCATGGGACGAAATTTAGACACACGCGTTGAAATAAGCTGTCCTGTCTACGATGCTGAAATTCAAAAGGAGCTTCAAGAAACATTTGACATAAGCTGGTCGGACAATGTCAAGGCCCGATTGATTTCTGCCACTCAAGACAATGCCTATGTGCGTGATGGAGGACCCTCAGTACGCTCACAATTTGCCATTTATGATTATTATCAAGACAAATTGAATGACCAATGACACACGTTACAAAGTACGGAGCTATAGATGTAGGGTCTAATGCGATTCGCCTCCTTGTGTTTACGGTAACTCAGATAGATGGTAAACCGCCAAAATTTAAAAAAACCTCTCTGATTCGCGTGCCGATCCGCCTTGGAGCCGATGTTTTTACCATTGGATTCATGTCTGAGATGAATGTCAATCGTATGATTGATGCCATGAGCGCTTATCGTTTGTTATTAAAAACTCATGGTGTGTCTCGTTATCGCGCTTGTGCTACCTCGGCAATGCGTGAGGCAAGTAATGGGCCTGAGGTCGTTGAGCGCATTAAAAAAGCCACTGGCATTCAAATTGAAATCATCGATGGGGAGATTGAGGCCGATCTTATTGCGGCGACTAATTTCGGAAAGTTCATTAGTACCGAAAAGACCTTTCTATACGTCGATGTGGGTGGAGGTAGTACAGAATTTACGCTCTACAGCCAAGGCCGAGTTATTGTTTCACGATCCTTTAAATTAGGAACGGTCAGGATTTTAAATGACATGGTGCGAGAGTCCATGTGGACTCAGATCGAGTCGTGGATTCGCGAAATCACAGCGCCTTATGAAAAAATTCACGTCATTGGTTCAGGAGGAAACATCAACAGTATTTACAATAAGAGTGGAAAGAAAATAGGTAAACCACTGAGCTATTTATTTCTGTCTAATTATTTTGAACGCCTTAAATCGATGACGTATCACGATCGTATTTATGAATTAGACATGAATCAAGATCGTGCAGATGTCATTATCCCTGCAACTAAAATCTATTTGTCGGCCATGAAATGGAGCCGCGCCAAAAATATTTATGTTCCTAAAATCGGCCTTGCAGACGGTATGGTACGGCGCATGCACGAGAACGCCACACAAGGCCATTCGTTTAGTGGTCTGCTTTAATTGAACTAACCGTGAATGTGTTCGGTTTTACTCAAATCCTTCATGATTTGGGCTTCAAATTCCAAAAGGCTGTTCCACTTTTGGTCGACAAGGTCTCTTTGACCGTATTGACGAGCAAATTTTAAGAACATTGTATAATGGTTGGCCTCACTGATCATTAATTTTCGATAAAACTCAGCGAGCTTTTTGTCCTCCAGCTCCTGGCTCAGTAGTCGAAATCGTTCACAACTTCGAGCCTCGATCAGTGCGGCGTAAAGTAAACGATGTACCAGTTGATCATTGCGACTTCCTCCTTTGGGAAAGAACTTCATTAAGGCATTCACATATGCGTCTTTACGCTCGCGCCCAAGATGTCCGCCACGCGCAACAATTCGATCATGTACCATCTTGAAATGACTCATTTCTTCTTGGGCCAGTAACGTCATTTCGGCCACTAGATCTGTGTATTCCGGATAACCAATGATCAGCGATATTGCAGTTGACGCAGCTTTTTGTTCACAGTAGGCGTGATCGGTCAGTATTTCGTCTATATTTTTTGAAACAATATTTACCCAGCGCGGATCTGTTGGGAGTTTGAGTCCTAACATTGTAGATTGAGTTTTATCAGTCATAGGGTTATGGATTATACGTCAAGATCAAGGGTACTTCGCAAAACATCGAGAAGTTCATTTTGTTCTTTGAGTTGTTCATACTTTTCCTGCGGTGTATATGCATAACGTTTAACAGCTTCCTCGACGACGTTAATGATTAATTGAAGATGGTCATTCTCAAGCGCATTCCCGAGGTAAGAGAGAATCGCTCCTTGTTCACGCTCTACCTCGAGCCTAATGGTATCATTGGGAAAGGTGAGTAAAATATCGGTATGTTCAATTTTGGGCTGCTCCATGGATAAATGAGAATACAAATTGTATTTACCTTGTTTTTTAACCTGCTCAGCGTAGCTATTCCAGGCGTCCAAAAAGGACTCATAGGTAAATTCTTTTGATCGTTTTTCACCAGGATTGAGATTATTATTCTCTTGTTGGGACTTTAACTCTTTTCTTTCTTGAATACTTTTGAGCGAAAAAGAAGATACACCTTCACGCACTTGCCCTACTTGAATATCAATTGTTCGAAGATTCTTTTCCTTAGATTCGGTAGGCTTGTGCTGAGCTTCTTCTAAGTCTACCTTATTTGGTGACTGTTCGCTTGATAATTCTTCGCTTAGTAATTCTTCGTTTTGTATCTGTTCGCTTTGCGTTTGCTGGCTTTGGGGTGTTGTCGCTGATGTGGTGACCTGTTGCTGATTCATTTCGGGATTAGTCGCTTGCCGCGCCATATCCTGTGGCTTGGCAGGTTCCGGCTTATCGAGTTGCGGCTCATCCGGTTTTAACTGATCCTGTTGGGACTCATTCGGTTGCAGCTCATCAGCTATTGTGGTATTGGCCCCCTCCTGAGTCTCGGTGACTTTGACCGGTGTGGTTTGATGAGCTCCACCCATTGGCTCGACATGGTCAGGGGACTTATCTACTTGTTTCGAGGCCGGAATAGCTTCAAAGGCACTGGCCGGGGTTATGTAGGACTTACGTTTGGGCTTTTTTTTTTGCTCTAATTCATTTAGAGAGGCCAATTGCATGAGACACAACTCCGTGAGTAAACGAGGATTACGACTATTTCGGTAATCCAAGGCACATTGATTGGCAATATCGAGTGCCTGCATGAGCCAAGAGCGATCCGCTGCTTGTGACTGCTCGGCGTAATCCTGCTTGACATTTTCGCCTACTTCTAAAAGAGGAATGGTTTGGGGCGTTTGGGCCACTAATAAATCTCTAAAATGAGAACAAAGTCCATTGATAAAATGCTGACCATCAAACCCTTGAGACAATATTTCGTCCAGTTGAAGCAAGAGCTCTGGGATTTGTCCTTCGAGCATTAAATCTGTGATGGTGAAGTAATAGGAGTAATCCAGTATGTGCAGATTTTCTGCCACAGCGGTCCGGGTAATGTTATTCCCACAAAAACTCACGATACGATCAAAAATAGACAGCGCGTCACGCATTGCCCCATCGGCTTTTAATGCCATGAGGTGCAACGCATCATCTTCGGCTTGAATGCCTTCAGCTTCAGCTACACGCTGTAACTGTACTTTAATATCGTCTACTGTGATTCTCTTAAAATCAAATATTTGACATCGAGACAGTATGGTGGGAATAATTTTGTGCTTTTCGGTAGTTGCCAAGATAAATATGGCATGGGCCGGAGGCTCTTCTAAGGTTTTCAAAAAGGCGTTGAAGGCCGATGAGGACAACATATGTACCTCATCGATAATATAAACCTTAAATCGCCCTGTTTGTGGCGGTATACGCACCTGATCGATTAATGATCGGATGTCTTCGACAGAGTTATTTGAGGCCGCATCAAGTTCAAAAATATTAAAGGCAAAATCCTCATCTGGGTGTTGCGCCTCGCCTGGAACATCGGCACTGTCCTGATTGATCTTTTTGGCCAAAATACGGGCACAGGTTGTTTTACCCACTCCGCGTGGACCCGTAAACAGAAGTGCTTGGGCTAAATGATTGTTGCTAATTGCATTATCCAAAGTTCGGGTGATGGACTTTTGTCCAACCACTTGATCAAACCCTTGTGGTCTGTACTTTCTTGCTGATACTACAAACTGTTTCATAATGCCTTAACAAATATAAAAAGCCGTGTATTGAAATCCCTGAAAACAGTTTGCATTATTTCGTGAGTTATCAACATTTCTGCTAATTTTGCGCCGCAGGCCGCCTTATCGCTTCATCATTGATGAAGAGGAAAGTCCGGGCACCACAGGGAGGCATAGCGGCTAACAGCCGTCGGTTCGTTTCGGCGAATTAGGACCAGTGCAACAGAAAGAATGTACAGATCATGCTGTAGTGAAATCAGGTAAACTCTATGCGGTGAAATGCCACGTAAACCTACGTTTGAAGATACCCGTCTGAGTAGGAGGGTAGGCAGATTGAGCCATTCAGTAATGAATGGCCTAGATAAATGATAAGGCTCCATTTATGGAGACAGAATCCGGCTTATAGGCCTGCATTTTTATTCAAAGAAACTAAAAACTGAACCGCCGAACTTTCTCGAATCCGTCCAGTGTTTGTGGGTCGATAAGTCATGGTCTTTACTGTGTTCTATAATCAGTTCTCCTTGCTGGGTCAACAGCTCACGGTCAAAAATAAGAGTAATTAGGTCCATCAGTGCTGTTTGCTCAATCGCATAAGGAGGGTCGGCAAAAACAAAATCATAAGCACCATTGTGACCTTTGACAAACTTAATTACATTCCCTTGATAACAAATTATTGGAAGATTGAGCAGCTGTGCAGTTTCCTCTATAAATTTAATACAGCCTCTGTGCTGGTCCACAGAATCGATATGCACAGCACCTCTCGAGCCAAATTCATAAGCTATATTTCCAGTGCCGCTGAATAAATCTAAAACCCTGGCTCCGACTAATGTTCCGCGATGATGTAGGATATTAAATAAACCTTCTTTGGCAAAATCCGTTGTTGGACGCACGGGTAAGTTTTTTGGCCCCCGTATTTTGCGGCCCTTATGCCGCCCTGAGATGATCCTTATTGAGTGATGCATTGCAAGGGCAATTCTTGATATTGAGCTAAGTTTTGTATTGGTTTAGGTCCATTTTGATAGTACGAGACATGGCGCACGTATTTATACAGTAGCGCGTGTAATTCCTTGTGACTTTGAGCAGCGCCTGCTAGGTACAAAAAGACCTGCTGAGGGTCTAAGTCAAATTGTTCAAAAGCAAAGAGTACATAATACAGGACATCCTCTGGATTTTGAAAACTGTATGTGTTGCACACCAGTAATCGCTTACCGTGCCAAATGATTAAATCAAATTGGCCATGATTGATATGGACTAGAGCTTGCGGGTCCTTGGTTTGGCTATTGTGCCCCATGAGATGGCGCAATAATACAGAGGCTGTATGCTCAAAGGTAAAACTCCCGAAACGTTCGAAAAACCAATTATTGACATTGGTAAAGGGCAAATACACCACCACTAAATCCAGACCTTCTATATGGTCATAGGCGACCAAATCATTGTCTAGGAGTCGGGTGTTAAATTTTAAATAGCCCAAACCTCGGGCTGGATCAAATAAATCTTTGGGGACTACGGTATACCATGAGGATTGATGCAGCAAACGAATTTTAGCATCAGTAGGGATATCCAGAGCCTCTCGTTGTCGACCCCAAAACTGATCCAGATACTGTGTAAGCCCTTGGGCAGTAGTGGCCACGGAAAATTTCTCAGTCACATAAATTTCCTCTGAGGCCTGACCCGAGGCCAAAAAAGAAAGTCCGGTCAAAGAAACTTGAACGGACCAACTCTTGTTGTCTTGTCGACCAGTTTTATTTGTCTTTAACTGTGTCATAAATTTTTGGCCAGTTTCCACTGGTATTCACCTCATCCATCGACCCAACTTTGACGTAAGGCCCATTAACCCCATCAACTGAGTTGACTTGTTTTTCTTGTGAAATGAGATCAGGGTCGAGTCCTTCGAGAATGACGTCCTTAGAAGCCCGCGCTTCGAAGACCTGATAAATCGTACCATTTTTATCTAATGTTCCAGCACGTAGTTCAAAAACCTCCTCTGTATTGGGGATATTCATCATTGTTGTATATCGTTCAGAACCTGGATAAATGGAGTCTTTAATCGAAGCAAACGACAAGGTGTCAATAATTACATCTTCAATGTAGTATCCTCCTTTTTGAGCGTCGAGTCCAAAAGCACGGTTTCGCGCAACATCAGCATAACTGGTGTCACGGCGTGCTGTGATGGCAAATTTAGCGGTGTCGAGAAACTGGACTAAACTGTCAAAATCTGCGGTAAACTTACCGTTGAGCTCTTGATAAGCTAGCTGTCCTGCTTTGATATCTTTAAGTTTAGCGATAATTGCGACGTACCTTTGTTCTTTGTTTTGATTGAAATGAACTGGTCCAATAATTGAATTATAGAGTTTATAACCCAAGAAGATAATAAGGATCCAAAGGCCGATTTTAATACCGAGTTTCATTGATCTGTTTTTAGTTGAAATAAGGGTGTTTTGTACCAAGACAAATCTACAATATTTTTTTATTCATAAAAGGAATTTGGCAAAAAACCTAGCTATATTTGGCTCTTCATTTCCCTTGTTTTTATGACGGTTACAGAATTCGAAAAAACCTTTAACAAGGCGCTGGAACACACCCCAACGCTAGGTCAAGAGCAGGCCATTAAATCATTATCGGAGTTTTGTTGCCACAAGGATACCCAAGGTGTTTTTCTGCTCACGGGGTATGCCGGTACGGGAAAGAGCACCTTGATTGCGGGACTGGTGCGCACGCTGAAGCTATTTAAGCGTTCGAGTATACTTATGGCGCCTACGGGGCGTGCCGCTAAAGTCATTAGCCAATACAGTAAGAGTGAGGCTTTTACGATTCACCGCAAAATTTATGTGCCCCGGAGCCAAAAAGGAGGAGGGGTGAAATTTACATTGCAACCCAATAAGCATCGTAATACTTTATTCATTGTCGATGAGGCCTCCATGGTCCCAGACACCAATACCGATGCAAAAGTCTTTGAAGGACGATCGTTACTCGATGATTTAATGAAATACGTTTATAGTGGTTCGGGGTGTCAGTTAATGTTTGTTGGAGATTTGGCCCAGTTGCCTCCGGTTCATTTGACCATAAGCCCAGCGCTAGATCCGGATGTTTTACGTATTGAATTTGATAAAACAATAAGCCAGGTTGCACTCAAAGAAGTCGTCCGTCAAAAAGAACAAGGCGATATCGTAGCTAATGCAACAAGCATTCGGGGATGGATTGAACACGATACGCCCGAACAACTATATTTTGATTTAGGCGATCAAAGTGAGGTCATTCGCCCTTTTGGCGGTAATGAGGTTCTCGAGGCGCTTGAGGAAGCTTTTGCTAAGGATAATTTGGATCAGGCTGTGGTGATCGTGCGCTCGAATAAACGGGCTAATTTGTACAACCAACAAATCCGTCAACGCATATTATTTCGGGATGAAGGCCTGTGCGTGGGAGACGTACTCATGGTGGTCAAGAATAACTATTTTTGGTTAAAACCCGAGGATTCTGCTGGATTTATCGCCAATGGTGATGTCATTGAAGTCTTAGAAATTCTCGAGTTTGTTTCGATCTACGAATTTGATTTTGCTAAGGTTCGTGTGCGTCTGCTTGATTATCCGAATCAACCACCGTTTAACACCGTTTTGATTCTAGATACCATTAGTAGTGACGCCTCGAGTTTGACTTATGAACAATCCAATGCACTTTATCAGGCAGTGCGGGAAGATTATGCAGAGATAACGTCGAATTACAAGAAGTTTTTAGCGGTCAAAAACAACCCATTTTTTAATGCACTTCAGGTCAAATACAGCTATGCCATAACTTGTCATAAATCTCAAGGAGGGCAGTGGGACCGTGTGTTTGTAGAGCAGCCTTATCTCAAAGAAGGTGTAAACAAAGAGTATTTACGCTGGTTGTACACGGCCATGACTAGGGCCAAAAATCAGCTCTATCTCCTTGGCTTTTCGAACAATTATTTTGACGAATAAACCAACCTCCAAGGCATTTTTGTATCTTGAGTTTACTATTGATTATTTAATTCATTAATCTTTTTATTTTTGGGGGCTAAAAAACTACGACCATTGAAAATTATTGCCATGATCCCTGCGCGCTATGGCGCTTCTAGATTTCCAGGAAAATTAATGCAAGATTTAGGCGGAAAGCCTGTTATTGTGCGTACTTATGAGGCGGCCAAAGCAACAGGACTGTTCGACGCGGTGTATGTGGTTACCGATAGTGATGTTATTTTTAAGGAAATAGAATGGCATGGGGGACAGGCTATAATGAGCCAAAAAGAGCATGATTGTGGTACGGATCGTATTGCGGAGGCAGTCAAAGACATCGATGCAGATATCGTGGTTAATGTGCAAGGTGATGAGCCGTTTACCAGTAAAGAGGGGCTGGCTCAAGTTTTAAGCGTATTTAATGGCTCTGATGCGGATCGGATTGACTTAGCCTCGCTCATGACCGAAATACACGATTGGCGTGAAATTAGTGACCCCAATGCAGTTAAAGTCGTTGTTGATAAAGAGAATTTTGCGCTTTATTTTTCAAGAAGTCCTATTCCTTATCCCCGGGATAAAAATACGGCGGTACAATACTTCAAACACAAGGGGATATATGCTTTTCGCAAACAGGCATTGCTAGATTTTTACAATCTGCCAATGACCATATTAGAAGCTACCGAAAAAATTGAGTGCATTCGTTTTCTTGAATATGGCAAACGCATTAAAATGGCGATTTCCAATACGCAAGGGATCGAAATTGACACGCCCGAGGATCTGGTCAGAGCTAACAAAGCCTTAAAAGAAGAAAAGCGATTACCCATCAATAATAAGTACCGAAACTTCCCGATGGTTCCTAAGGTCGTCTACGGTAATGGTTGTTTTGAACAATTAGGGAGTATTTTAGGCCCTCAACGCAGAGAAAAAGCCCCGTTTATATATTTGGTCGACGATGTTTTTCAAAACAATCAAGAGCTTATTAAACGTATACCACTTCGGTTCAATGATAAATTAATTTTTATTTCTTCCTTCGAGGAGCCCAAAACAGAGCAAGTAGACGTCTTGGTAAAAAGTATTAAAACTGAATTTTCTTATCGACCTTCTGGGATTATTGGTTTAGGGGGTGGATCCATTCTCGATCTAGCCAAAGCGGTCTCAATTATGTTAACTAATAAAGGCCAAGCCAGTGAATATCAAGGCTGGGATTTGGTAAAAAACAAAGCCGTTTATCACGTGGGAATCCCTACTATTTCTGGGACTGGTGCAGAGGTTTCACGTACCACGGTGCTTACGGGGCCAGAAAAAAAACTAGGCATTAACAGTGACTTTACTCCATTTGACCAGGTCGTTCTGGATCCAGAGCTGACCCGCGGGGTACCTAAAGACCAATGGTTTTACACAGGGATGGATTGTTTTATCCATTGTGTGGAATCACTTAATGGAACATTTTTAAATGAGTTCAGTAAAAGTTATGGCGAGAAGGCCTATGATCTGTGTAAGGAGATCTTCCTAAATCCCGATCTCGAAGATCAAAGTGCGCGTGAAAAGCTTATGATGGCCTCTTGGCACGGTGGAATGAGTATCGCTTATTCTCAGGTTGGTGTGGCCCACGCAATGAGTTATGGCTTGTCCTACGTACTGGGAGTCAAACACGGTGTGGGTAATTGTATCGTTTTTGATCACTTGCAGGATTATTACCCCTTAGATGTCGCCCTGTTCAAGCAAATGAAACAAGCTCATGGTATTGAGCTTCCGCAGGGAATTTGTAGAGACCTTACCGACAGTCAAATGAACACGATGGTCAAAATTGCACTGAGCTTGGTTCCCCTATGGGAAAATGCATTGGGTCCAGATTGGGAATCCATCATCAACGCCGAAAAACTAAAGGCGTTATACGCCAAAATGTAAATTATCGATGCGGTTTATTGCCAAGATACTGTTCAAAAATATAATGGGGTGGACCATGTTGGGTACGATTGATTCCAATATAAAAAAATGTGTTGTCGCCGTTGTTCCACATACGAGTTCCTTTGATTTCATAATGGGCTTATTGATTCGCAGTCTCTTGAGGGTTCGCATTAATTATCTCGGGAAAAAAGAATTGTTCACCGGGCCATTTGGATTTTACTTTCGATGGACAGGTGGCGCCCCCTTGGATCGCACTCCAGGTCAAAATAAAGTAGATCAAATAGCCAAATTATTTGACCAGCACGATACCTTTAGATTAGCTCTATCCCCTGAGGGTACGCGAAAAAAGGTAGAAAAATTTAAAACTGGATTTTATTACATCGCAGTAACAGCCAATGTTCCAATTATTCCCATTGCACTTGATTACGGCAAGAAACAGGTACGAATTGGGGATCCGTTTAAACCTACTGGTGTTATAGAAAAGGACATGCCTTTTTTTGAACAGCATTTTAACGGTGCCGAAGGGCATATTCCAGAATATTCTTGGACCCCTGAGTCAAAGCAGTAAATCTCAATGCCTACTGATCGGACTCATTCATCGTATGATAGACATTTTGGACGTCATCATCCTCTTCGATTTTTTCGAGTAGTTTTTCGACATCCGCCACTTGCTCGGGTGTAAGGGATTTAGTTACCTGTGGAATGCGTTCAAACCCTGAGGAGAGTATTTCCAAACTGTTTGATTCTAAATAATTTTGTATCGCGCCAAAACTCTCAAATGGCGCGTAAATCATACAGCCGTCTTCATCTTGAAAAATCTCTTCAACCCCAAAATCAATGAGGGCTAATTCGAGTTCTTCCATATCCATGTCGCCTGCATTAATTCTAAAATTACAGACGTGGTCGAACATAAAAACAACAGACCCAGAGGTGCCTAAACTTCCGTCACATTTGTTAAAATAAGAGCGAATATTGGCAACGGTTCTTGTATTGTTGTCCGTCGCAGTCTCTACCAAAATCGCTATACCGTGCGGTGCATATCCCTCAAAGACGACTTCTTTGTAATCTCCCTGACTTTTGTCGGAAGCCCGTTTGATTGCCCGTTCAATATTGTCTTTGGGCATGTTTACAGCCTTGGCATTCTGAATGACTGCACGTAGCTTTGAATTCCCGTCAGGGTCTGGACCACCTTCTTTTACGGCTATTACAATGTCTTTGCCAATTCTTGTAAAGGCCTTACTCATTGCAGACCAGCGCTTCATTTTACGCGCTTTTCTAAATTCAAATGCTCTTCCCATAATACGGAGTGTTTAGACAAAAATAAAAATTACTGGCTAGGGATAAAATTCGGATTCAAAAAATAATCCCCAGTTTGCGCTGCGCGACTGGGTTAAGAGTTTAATAATGAGCTCGTACTTTCGATAGTGCTAAGTGTCCCCTGATTGATGACTTCTTGAATGTCAATATTCAGATGTTCGGGCCAAAAATTTTCAGGGCTCATCAATGCTAGATAGGTTTCTTTGTTAGAGTTATACACATGGGTTAGGCGGGGCGCATTGTGCCCAAGTCGTTCACAGATCTCAACGATTAAATCGATGTGGTGAATTAGATCGACACTGGCGCAATGGACAATACCATTAGATTTTTGATTGACTAAATAGTGAACTTGACTGATGACCATATCTCGGGTCGTAGCACTGACTGTTAAATTAGGAAAGACTTCTATCGGCTCGTTTTCAATCAATTTCATTTTTATATCCTTGACCACTGGACTATTGATTCCTATAATCATGGCGGTACGAGCAATCAACCATTGCTCGTCGGGTAATTTTTGCAATAATTTTTCCAGCTCGATAAAATATCGACCGGTATTTGAGAGACTTTGTGTGCGGTAAGATGGAAGGGCGGGGTATTGCTCTGCAGCGTCAAAAACCATGACATGCGACAGCAATGTAACCTTGATGTTGTAAGCGTATGCGTACTGGACCAATTCATCCATGGCGGTCAATCCTGGTTTGTGATCGCTCCAGAGATTGAATATCACATGGGTGGGTTGAATCTCGTGCAAGATTGGGGTGAGCTCATCTTGATGGCTATTGTATTTTACAAAAGCGCCGTGGTTTTCCCAAAATTCATTCGCATGGCAAAATGTACCATAAACTTGATAAAACGATTGAAATTCGCGATACAATGCCCTTCCGAGATACCCACTCCCACCGATAATTAGAATTCGCTCTGTAGATTTTTGACGTTTTGGCACCGTTTCAAGCCTTTTTGTAGAATGGAAGTTTTACAACTTTGGCGGGTAGTTGCTTTTTTCGCACACTGATGTAGATAGTTTGATCTACTTTGTTGTGCGGCACTTGAACATAACCCAGACCTATACCTTTACCTAAGGAGGGAGACATGGTTCCGCTGGTCACCCGACCTATTACTGTGCCATCCTCTTGAGTAATCGGATAGCCGGTTCTGGGTATTCCACGTTCTAAAAGTTCAAAAGCACACAATTTGGCCTTAGGCCCGTTTTGTTTTTCCAAAGCTAGGGTAGCACTATTGATAAAGTCTTTGGTAAACTTTGTAATCCAACCCAGACCTGCTTGAATAGGGGAGGTCGTATCGTCAATATCGTTGCCGTACAAACAATAGCCCATTTCTAGACGCAAGGTATCTCGCGCGGCAAGACCAATGGGTTGAATGCCTTCACCTGCGCCTGCCTCTAGAAGTGCATCCCAAATTTCTTTAACCTGATCATTGGCACAATACAATTCAAATCCGCCACTTCCTGTATACCCTGTATTGCTAATAATAACGTCATTTTGTCCGGCAATGCGCCCAGTTGTGAATCTGTAAAATTTTATGGTTCGTAAATTTGTTTCAGTCAACTTTTGTACGACCGCCCGGGCCTTTGGTCCTTGAACAGCCAAGAGAGAAAAATCATCAGAGCGATTTTCTATAATAGCTTCCATGGTATTGTGCTTATTGATCCATTGCCAATCTTTTTCAATATTTGAGGCATTCACCACAAGCATATAATGGTTACGGCTAAATCGATAGACAATCAGGTCATCTACGATACCTCCCTGATCATTGGGCATACATGAGTATTGAGCCTGACCATCATTCATAGTGGCAGCATCATTGCTGCTAATCTTTTGAATGAGCGCTAGGGCGTTTGGACCGCTCACGAAAAATTCACCCATGTGCGATACGTCAAATACTCCTACCGCCTCACGAACACATAGGTGCTCCTGGTTAACGCCCCGATAGGACACAGGCATATTAAAACCCGCAAAAGGGACCATTTTGGCTCCTAGAGTTTGATGTACTTTTGTCAGTGCAGTTTGCTTCATCGGTGACTCATTTAATAAGGCGCTAAGTTAGTAAAATAGGGCCTTTTTACAGGCGGGTTATTTTATTGTTTTTATCACTAAATTGGTAACATGAAATCAAAGCATTATATCAGTTCTGATCCTCTAACAATTTCTAAAATAAAAGTGCTTTTGGCTCAAGGCACTCCACTGGAACTAAGCCCTGAATCCAACATTAAGATCGAGGATAATTACGCCTATTTGCACAAAAAGATTGAGCAAGATAATGCCTTAATTTATGGCATCAATACAGGATTTGGTTCTCTTTGTAATACTGCTATAGACCCTGAGCATCAAGCCCAGTTACAAACCAATTTAGTGCGCTCTCATGCTTGCGGACTTGGTGATGAGGTACCCAATGAGATTGTTCAAATTATGTTGCTGCTCAAAATTCAGTCCTTGAGTTATGGGTATAGCGGTGTGGCGCTATCCACGGTAAGGCGTCTATTAGACTTTTACAACCACGGGATTTACCCGGTTGTATATCAACAGGGGAGTCTCGGGGCCTCAGGAGATTTGGCCCCATTGGCCCATATTACTTTGGCTTTAATTGGAGAAGGTGAGGTTTATTATAAAGATCAAAAAATAGATGCTAAGGAGCTGCATCAAAAACTCGGATGGAAGCCTATTTCTCTTCAAGCCAAAGAGGGGCTCGCATTGCTCAACGGCACCCAATTCATGGCGGCTTATGGCGTATATGGGGTATTAAAAGCCAATGATCTGGCGTATTGGTCAGATTTGATTGCATCCCTATCTCTTGAAGCCTTTAATTGCAATGAATCTCCGTTTGATCCGCGCGTTCATTTAGTGCGTCCCCATAATGGACAAATCAAAACTGCAGAGCGTATCCGTGAATTTTTACACGGCAGTGATTTAGGGGCTCAACCGGATAAAAAAGTTCAAGACCCGTATTCATTTAGGTGTATCCCTCAGGTCCATGGAGCGACCAAGGATACCTTGCGATTTGTGTCGCAGACCATTACTACAGAAATTAATTCTGTGACTGATAACCCTAATGTATTTGACCAAGACGACGTGGTGATTTCGGCAGGTAATTTTCACGGACAACCATTGGCTTTGGCCTTAGATTATCTGGGGATTGCCTGTGCTGAATTGGCCAGCATCTCCGAAAGAAGAATCTACCAATTGATTTCGGGACAACGAGGTCTGCCAGAGTTTTTGGTCACTCATCCTGGACTCAATAGTGGATTGATGATTGCCCAATACACGGCTGCCAGTATTGTGAGTCAAAATAAACAATGGGCCACACCCGCCTCAGTCGATTCAATTGTTTCGTCCAACGGACAAGAGGACCATGTAAGTATGGGCGCTAATGCCGCGACCAAGTGTCATAAAATATTGGATAATGTGTCTTCTGTTTTGGCGATCGAGCTTATGACTGCGGTTCAAGCCTTAGAATTTAGAAAAGACAGAACGCTGGGGAAGACCCTGGAACAAGTCGTTTACGCCCTGCGCGAGGTCGTTCCTGCATTGGAGCAGGACCGCGTATTACACCACGATATCATTAAGGCGCGTAATTTTATGCAATCATTTGGAATCGACCCAGACTTGTTAGACCTTTAGAAAATGAATAAGATAATGCATTTGTTAGGCTCAATTATTAATTCGATTAAGCCCTTAACTATAGTAATTCTGACGTGTTGTAATTTAGTGAATGCTCAGAATTACAAACCGTTGTTAGACGATACAAATGAATGGCATTTTACTAATTGCTATTTTGGTTGCCTTACCGATATCTACTACACCGATGGCGATACTTTAGTAGCAGGGAATAACTACAAAATCCTCGATGGCTACCATTATATATCGCGTGATTTTTTACTCAGAGAAGAGCTTTCGACCCAAAGAGTTTATCTGCGTAAACTCAACAACAATACAATAGGTGAGGAGTATTTATTATATGACTTTAGCTTACAAGAGGGCGATATTTTTGAAATGCGAAATGTGATTACGCCATTTCCTGAAAATGCAGGTAATTTTGTTTTAGATAGTATCCGATCGAGAGTTTTAGAAGACAATCAGGATTATGCACATTACTATTTCAGTCCAGTCCCAGCCAATACAATTAGTGATAACAATTGCATATGGGTTGAAGGTGTTGGGTCTTTATCTATTATCAATGCGCCTAGTGGCTTGCCTGACATTAATGGAGTAGGGCATCTCAGCTGTTTTTTTAAACAAGGAGAATTATTTTACACGAATCTCGATTCAATTTCGCAATGTAACCCCACTTTGGGAAATCGCCTACCCGTCCTGGATTTTAATCCCAAAGCCATAGTGGATGCACAGTCGCATACGATATCTCTAAAGGCAAATATAGCTTTTGATCAGCTAGAGCTGTTTAATATGCAGGGACAACTGATATCAAGCCAAACATGTGACCCGGTAACACAATATTCATGGCATTTGAATTTATCTCAAGGAATTTACTTTTTAGCGATAACTTCATTGGACACACTACAAAAGTCTGTGATTACGTTGATTTGGTAATCACGCTCTGGCGAGATTGTTAAAAAACTCGTGTTCAACTTTACTGTTTAGCTCTGAATTCTATTATGAATCCTGTGATTTGACCTCTGACTTTGATTCTGGTTCACCATCGCCTGGGTCCTGAGATGCTACTTTTTTCTTGCGACTTTTTTTGATTTTTATCGTCAGTTCCTCGCCTTTGTCATTTAGATCTATGGTGATGGTATCCCCTTCTTTTACCTGAGCTGAAATTATCTCTTCGGCAATGACGTCTTCTACGTACTTCTGTATTGCTCTATTGAGCGGTCTTGCACCGTATTTCTGATCAAATCCTTTATCGGCGATATAATCTTTGGCTTTTTCGCTTAATACTAGGTGATACCCCAGGTCCGTGATGCGTTTGTAAAGCTTCTCAAGTTCAATATCGATGATTTTATGAATATCCTTTCGCTCGAGGGAATTAAAGACCATAACATCGTCGATACGATTAAGAAATTCGGGAGCAAAAGTCTTTTTCAGGGCATTTTCGATTACCCCTTTTGCATAAGCATCAGCTTGGGCTGTTTTTGCTGCGGTGCCAAAACCAACTCCTTGACCAAAATCTTTGAGCGTACGCGACCCGATATTGGAAGTCATGATAATGATGGTGTTTCTGAAATCTATTTTACGACCTAAACTGTCTGTAATATAACCGTCATCCAACACCTGAAGCAGCATGTTAAATACGTCTGGGTGGGCTTTTTCAATTTCGTCGAGAAGTACCACCGCATAAGGTTTGCGTCTGATTTTCTCGGTTAATTGTCCTCCTTCTTCATAGCCGACATAACCTGGAGGTGCGCCGATGAGTCTCGATACGGCAAATTTCTCCATGTATTCGCTCATGTCTATCCGCACCAGTGTATTGTCGTTATCAAATAACTCACGTGCAAGAATTTTGGCCAGTTGAGTTTTCCCAACGCCAGTCTGACCTAAAAATATAAAAGAGCCGATGGGCTTGTTGGGGTCTTTTAGTCCAGCACGATTACGCTGAATCGCTTTAACAACTTTGGCAACAGCCTCATCTTGTCCAATGACTTTTCCTTTGATGCGATCAGGCAAAGCTGAAAGCTTTTCGCTTTCGTCTTGGGCTATACGACGCACTGGAACTCCGGTCATCATGGCGACAACCTGAGCGACATCGTCCTCTGTGACAGTGACTCTGTGTAGCTTCGATTCGTTTTCCCAGGCCTCTTGTTCGGATGCCAATTCTTTTTCGATGTTTTTTTCATCGTCCCGGAGCTTAGCGGCCTCTTCATATTTCTGACGTTTTACCACAGAATTTTTATGGGCCCGAACCTCTTCTAGCTTTTGTTCTAAATCTAATATTTTGTCTGGGACATTAATGTTGGTAATGTGCACGCGAGAACCGGCCTCATCAAGGGCATCGATTGCTTTGTCTGGCAAAAAACGGTCGCTCATGTAGCGGTTGGTTAAATGAACACAGGCTTTTATTGCCACATCTGTGTAGGTGACATTGTGATGGGCCTCGTATTTATCCTGAATGTTTTGCAATATCTCAACGGTCTCATCAATCGAAGTGGGTTCAACAACAACTTTTTGGAATCGACGCTCCAAAGCTCCATCCTTTTCGATGTGCTGACGATATTCATCTAAAGTAGTGGCGCCTATGCATTGAATTTCTCCACGTGCTAAGGCGGGCTTAAACATATTGGAGGCGTCCAATGAGCCTGTAGCCCCACCAGCGCCGACAATCGTATGTATTTCATCAATAAACAAAATGATGTCGTCATTTTTTTCAAGTTCATTCATGACCGCTTTCATGCGTTCCTCGAACTGACCGCGGTATTTAGTTCCAGCAACAAGACTGGCTAAATCCAGGGTGACAACCCTTTTGTCGTATAGAATGCGCGATACTTTATGCTCGATTATACGTAGAGCTAGTCCCTCAGCAATGGCCGTTTTACCCACACCGGGTTCACCGATAAGTAAGGGGTTGTTTTTTTTACGTCGACTTAAAATTTGTGAGACGCGTTGGATTTCGGCCTCTCTGCCCACTACGGGATCTAATTTATCTTCCTGTGCCAGTGCGGTCAGATCTCGCCCAAAGTTATCTAATACTGGAGTTTTTGATTTTTTCTGACTTTTTGACTTGGTCCCACTGGTAAACATTTGATCGGACTCTTTGCGCTCTTCGCTGTCTTCTTCAGGTTCACTGAACGACTCATTGGTGGTTTCGATATAATCGTCGTCATTGACCAGAAGTTGTTTGAATTGATCTTTGACCTCATCGTAATCAACGTTCATTTTCTGTAGAAGCTTGGTTGTGGGGTCGTTTTCGTTGCGCAGAATACACAAGAGCAAATGCGCTGTGTTGATCGCCGTGCTTTGGAATAATTTAGCCTCTAAAAATGTTGTCTTCAAGGCGCGCTCAGCTTGACGAGTAAGGTGCAGGTTTTTCTTGTCCTGAGTTCCAACCATGCCTTCTGCATTGGCAGGGCTCAAAATCTCTACTTTTCGACGCAACTGATTTAAATCTACATCGAGCGCGTTTAGAATGGAAATAGCTTTACCATTCCCATCACGCAATAGACCCAACATGAGGTGCTCGGTGCCAATAAAATCGTGACCCAGGCGCATTGCTTCTTCTTTGCTGAAGGCAATGACATCTTTTACTCGAGGCGAAAAATTATCTTCCATAGTCTATCGTTTTCTTTAAGCGGTTTTTCGTCGCACATTGTTCAAAGCAATTCATCAACTACTCAAATTTAAGCAAAAGAAATGCCAAACCTGAGAATCAAAGGTTAAATGGAAGAAAAATATAAGTAAAATCAAAGTGTAGCCCCCTGAAGTTATTAACCAAAAGCCCCCTTTTTTTTGTTGATAAATTAATGATTTAAATCAGTCTTAAAGGCCCGTAAACATTGATAATTTATTTAAATTGCCTAGTATGTAAAATCTAGTGTAATAACCCTAACTAATTATGGCTGAAGGTGAAAAATTAATTCCGATTAATATTGAGGACGAAATGAAGTCCGCGTACATCGATTATTCGATGTCCGTCATTGTGTCACGTGCGCTTCCTGATGTGCGTGATGGGATGAAACCTGTGCATCGTCGCGTACTCTTTGGAATGCACGAACTGGGGGTTCGTTCAAATACAGCTCACAAAAAATCTGCCCGTATTGTCGGAGAAGTTCTTGGTAAATATCACCCGCATGGAGACACGTCTGTATACGATGCAATGGTGCGTATGGCTCAGGATTGGAGCTTGCGTTATATGTTGGTCGATGGTCAAGGTAATTACGGATCTATAGACGGCGATAGTCCGGCTGCGATGCGTTATACGGAGGCACGTATGCGTAAGATTTCTGAAGATATGCTCGCGGATATCGATAAAGAAACTGTAGACCTCAAACTCAATTTTGACGATACGCTGCAAGAACCTACAGTTTTGCCGACTAAAATACCGGGATTACTGATCAATGGTGCTTCGGGAATTGCTGTGGGTATGGCTACGAATATGCCACCGCACAATCTGACAGAGGTAATTAATGGAACGGTCGCATACATTGATAACCACGATATTAGTATCGAGGAATTAATGACTCATGTAAAGGCCCCTGACTTTCCGACAGGTGGCGTGATTTATGGCTACGAAGGGGTAAGAGAGGCATTCATGACGGGTCGTGGTCGTGTGGTCATGCGCGGCAAAGCTCATTTTGAAGAAATAGAAGGTCGCGAGTGTATTGTGGTTACCGAAATACCCTACCAAGTCAATAAAGCGGATATGATCAAAAAAACCGCAGATTTGGTCAATGATAAGAAGATAGAGGGCATTAGTAATATTCGAGATGAGTCCGATCGCAATGGAATGCGCGTGGTCTACTTGCTTAAACGCGATGCAATTCCAAATATCGTACTCAATATGCTGTATAAGTATACAGCGCTTCAATCAAGCTTCAGTGTTAATAATATTGCTCTGGTCAACGGTAGGCCAAAGTTGCTAAACCTCAAAGAGTTAATTTTACATTTTGTGGATCATCGCCATGAAGTGGTGACCCGTCGTACACAATATCTTTTGCGCAAAGCTGAGGAACGTGCTCATATTTTGGAAGGCCTAATCATTGCCTCAGATAATATCGATGAGGTGATTGCTTTGATTCGTGCCTCCACTAATGCGGATGAAGCGCGTACCAAGCTCATCGAGCGATTTGAGCTTTCTGAAATTCAGGCTAAGGCCATTGTTGAGATGCGCTTGCGTCAGCTTACAGGTCTTGAGCAAGACAAATTGCGCACTGAGTATGACGAATTGATGACAACCATCGATGATTACAAAGATATCCTTGATAAAAAAGAGCGCCGAATGGCCATAATTATTGACGAGCTTGAGGAAGTCAAAGAAAAATATGGAGATGAGCGTCGCTCTCAAATAGAATACTCTGGTGGCGATGTGAGCATTACTGACCTGATTCCAAATGAACAGGTAGTCATTACAATAAGTCATTTGGGCTATATCAAACGAACACCTTTGACTGAATATAAAACTCAAAACAGAGGTGGGGTAGGCCAAAAAGCCTCTTCGACGCGTAATGAAGACTTTTTGGAAGACCTTTTTGTGGGGACCAATCACCAATACATGCTGTTCTTTACCCAAAAAGGTAAGTGTTTTTGGATGCGTGTGTTTGAGATTCCTGAGGGTAGCCGAACCTCCAAGGGCCGAGCGATACAGAATCTTATAAACATAGAACAGGATGACAAGGTTAAAGCCTTTATCTGTACCCAAGACCTCAAGGATGAGGAGTACATCAATAACCATTATGTTATTATGGCGACCAAAATGGGGCAAGTGAAAAAGACCCCATTAGAGCAGTATTCAAGGCCACGAACTAATGGAATTAACGCCATAACCATCAAAGAAGGTGATGAATTACTCGAAGCGAAATTAACTACCGGAGACAGCCAGGTTATGTTGGCTGTGCGTTCGGGTAAGGCCATTCGTTTTGAGGAAGAGAAGACCCGACCTATGGGGCGTAACGCTTCAGGGGTGCGCGGGATTACTCTTGGCGGGCCAACTGATGAAGTTATTGGCATGATTACTGTAAATGATACAGAGTCGGATATACTTGTGGTTTCTGAAAATGGTTATGGTAAGCGTTCTAGTGTAGAAGACTACCGCATCACCAATAGAGGCGGTAAAGGGGTTAAGACCATTAGTATTACCGATAAAACTGGTGGACTCGTCTCCATCAAGAATGTTTCGGATAATGATGATTTGATGATTATCAATAAGTCGGGTATTGCCATCAGAATGGCTGTAGAGGACTTACGTGTGATGGGGCGTGCCACTCAAGGCGTGCGTTTGATCAAAGTGCGCGATGAGGATTCAATTGCCGCTGTAGCCAAAGTCATGCACGACGAAGATGATCTCGATGTGGTAGATCCAGATGGGGCAGAAAATACTGCCGAACAAACAGAAGAATAATTGACTAATAAAATAAAAAAATGAAAAAACAGATTGTATTTGTTTTTGGGTTGATGATGGTATCAACGTTGACCTTTGGACAAAAGAAGGAATTAAAAAAAGCTGAAAAAGCCCTATCGGCTTTGAATTACTCTGAATCTTTGGCTTTACTCAATCAAGCAGAGGTCAAGTTTGCCGAAATGGATAAAAAGCAGGTGGTTCAATTTTACCTCATCAAGACTGAAGCTTTGTTGGGAACCGGCGAAGAGGTCTCGAATAATAATTTGGCCAATGCTGTTGAGGCGCTGAGTCAAGGAAAATCGAGAGGTTTTGACAGTGAAAGCCAAGAGCGATCAGATCGTATTGTCGGGACCTTGCGCGGTGTGTTTGTGAATAAAGCAATTGCCGCACAAAACTCTGAGCAATACGCCCGTGCTGCGGAATTATTGACTCAAGGGTATACATTAAGTCCTACAGATACCTCATTTTTATACTACGCTGCAGGAAACCTTGTAAATGGTCAGATGTTTGATCGAGCACTAGAGAAGTACAATCGTCTCTTGGATATGGGGTACACTGGAATTAAAGAGGAGTTTTACGCTGTGAGTAAGGCGAGTGGAGAAGAAGTATTGTTTGAGTCTCGTGCACAACGTGAGGAGGGTATTAAGTTTGGTCTTTATGAACAGCCTCGTGATGTAAAGACGGAATCGGTTGAGTCTGATTTACTTCAAAAAGTGACCCTGATTTATATCAATCAAGGACAAGACGAACAAGCGGTAGCACTAATGGACCGTGCGCGCGCGGCTAATCCAAATGATGTTAATTTAATGCGCTCAGAGGCCGATTTGGCTTACAAAATGGGTGATATGGAAAAATATCGAAGCGTCATGGAGCAAGTTGTCCAAACAGATCCCAACAACCCTGAGTTATTTTATAATCTAGGGGTCAGTGCTATGCAAGTTGGAGAAAACGAGCAGGCAAAAGCCTATTACGCTCGGGCCTTAGAACTTGATCCGAGTTATTCATTTGCTCAAATCAATATGGCCTCTCTTATCTTACAAGGGGAGCAGGATATTGTCGAAGAGATGAATAGTCTCGGCACCTCTGCTGCCGATGACCGACGCTATGACGAGCTAAAAGAGATCCGTAAGCAGATGTATCGCGACGCCTTACCCTATTTAGAAGGGGCTTCTCAAACAGTGCCAGATAATGTTGAAGTACTGCGCACGCTGATGAATCTCTACAGTCAGCTTGGTATGACGCCCGAATACAAGGCGGC
>CBFIFD010000012.1:0-44680 GCA_965661835.1 Flavobacteriaceae bacterium
ATTAAAACTGCTTCCATCGCTATTGTTCAAAAACTCCGAGGCCATATATCGAGTCGTATACCATTCGAATTCTTGTGTCCAATGTTCTAAGGGGGAACGTGAAAGTTGCAGTGTGGTATTGAATTCATTAATGTCGCTGGCCCCGGAAAGTACACTACTCGCGGTGTAGTCTTGGTCTTGACGGTAATAACGCCCAGACAATTGTAATTGGGTCTGTGGATTTAGATCGCCTTTGTATTTGACCTGTGCGGTGTAATTAGAATAGGGTTCTACCGTGCGTAGCTCATCGGTCTTAACCAAGTCATAACCATCGGAAGACAGGCGATTTAAAAATACAGACCACTCATCGACCATGGATTTATTAGTGTATTGAGCGCGAAGATCATGTGTATTATAATTGCCCCCACGATAACTCAATCGCGTATGTTCGCCGGGGCGTGGATTTTGGGTGATGATATTGATCACCCCGCCCAAAGCTTCGTTGCCATATAAACTAGAAGAGGCCCCACGCACAATTTCGACTTGTTTGATATTACCCACGGTCACGCGACTCAAATCCAACGTACCTGCCGAACGCCCGATCAGAGGTACTCCATCGATCATTATCAGGGTATACTGACTGTCTAATCCTTGCATTTGTACGCCCTGTCCGCCACCAAAATCAGCAACAGTAATCAGCCCAGTCTGTTCTTCGAGCAGGTCGGTAAGTCTAATGGCATTAATGGACTCAATTTCTTTTTGGGGTATAAATTGGGTGGGCATGGGTAACGAGGAAATTTGACGCTGCGTCCTGGTGGCAGAGACAACCACAGCGTCAAGCTCTTGTGCGGCAATAGAGTCCAAGACGGTCTTAGTATTTTGACCAATGATACTCGGGCTAAGTCCTAATAAAACACCTAAAACTAATACGTTGCGCACCACAATAATTTAACAAATACAAAAGTCGTTAACCATTTAATAATCACCTCCATAATGGCATCAATTAACGTTAATTTATCATAGAGTTTCCCTATACCTTGGATGGTAAAATTTTGGCAGTCCGGTGACGGAGATTACTCGATAGCGCGTCGAATTGCGGCAGCCCCACCAACCACTGGGATGGTCAATTCAGTATCCTTTAATTCTAGGGTCATTTGGGTGCCCGGTTTAGGCCTTAATGTGAATTCAGCATCGGAAGAAAATATCATCAGACCAATTTGTGCGTCTTTAGGAATTATTTGATCATCCGGCATAAGATCAAAAGAAATACTCACGAATTTTCCAGGGGTCAGCGGGGTGCTCTCACGTAGGCTAATATTTTGGGGGTCTGCCCACCCGCGGGTTATGATGTTATCGGTAATCGGTGCTTTGGGGTCTGAATTCCAAGGTAATGCAACCAAATAAACAGACAGGTTAATGGCCGGTTTACTCGAGGCCAATTTGATTTGTACGGATGGCGTACCAGAAATATGTACCGCCTCTTTCAGTGGTTCCGTGGCGTATATAAGGCGATGTTCAGAAGAGGAGGCTTGAGCTAATTCAGTAGTGGTAACATTGAAATCATCATTAAGTTGTTCTTGACTTGACTGAACATTGGGCGTACTATTTAAGGCACCTATTTTATTTCCACCCAGGTGTGGGTATAAGATTACCCGCTCAGCATCAGGGTTTGGATAATCGGCGTATGGCGTGGGTTTATTCTGAGGGTCGGATTCTCTCACAATCCAGGATTTGGGACCTTTACCGGCGTTGTTGTCTACTCCGTGAAGATAGTGGCTGAACCACTCATTCATCATCCAAAGCGGGGGCGGACCTCCATGACCATTTTGATGGTAATATATTTGATGGTCTAGGGCCATACTTCTGGCTCTATCGTATATACGATAACTGTGTTCTGGCATTACATTCCAATCATTAAAGCCGTGGGCCATGAGCAGAGCGGCCTTCATGGGCGCCATTTGATTTAAATAATCACGACTGGCCCAGAAATAATTGTAATCACCACTTTGTCGGTCCATTCCAAGGCGCATAATGCTGTCTCGTACACGAGCGTTATTTGTGGCTCTTTTTTCGGGATCCCCGCTATTGATGAAATCATACAAAACATCGATATCCTCGCCCAAATAGCCTCCGGGAGAGCGAACCAGACCATTCGACCTGTAGTAGTGATAATAAGACGTATTTGGGGCGATTGGAATAATGACTTCAAGACCATCAACTCCAGTGGTGGCCGCAGCTAACGGTAATGTTCCATTATATGATGTCCCAGTCATCCCAACTTTTCCTGTAGACCAATAGGCGATCACCTTTTGGCCTTGCTCGGGAGCGTCAAAACCACGAGCGCGACCACAGAGCCAATCAATTACCGCTTTGGGAGCCAATGATTCATTTAGCCCGCCGACTGTCGGAGCTCCTTGTGATAAACCTGTTCCGGGTGAAGAGGAATGAACCACAATATATCCTCGAGGCACCCAGGTCTTGATATGCGAATTAGAAATAATTGGACGCTTGCCCGTGCGTGTTACTTCTGGATGAATATGTGGTGGGGAGGTGGCACCCAATTCTTGGTGAACATCCCAAAAAGAACCGGGTACATTTCCTGCAACTCCAGCAAAATAAGGGCTTGTGACATAAATAATGGGTAATTTAAGTCCCTGGGTGTCAGTTTGTTTTGGTCGAGTAACCGATACGTGCATTCGGTCTAATTGACCATCCATATCCGAGTCGAACTCTGTTTCAACCCAAAGATCATGACGAATCCATTGGCTGGGATTAGAGAATTCTTCGACCACCTGGGCCTTTCCGTCTTTAAACACTGGGAGGGCTTTGCTTTGGGCGAGACTCCATCCAGCATTGATTAAACATAAGGACAAAAATGCGTAGCGTATTTTGTAGTTTAAAACAGTATTCATAAGGTTTAAGTCAATTCCGGTTTTTGGCATAAGATAATCCATTTTGTATTGGATGCATCGGTGGTGAAAAATAAATAATGCGCTCCTCCTTCTTTTATATTCCAATCAGCACGAATTTTAGCTACGGTTTGAGGAAAATCACGTGTAGTGATATTGAATTGACGTCCCTTAAATGCTTTTAACTGAGCTTTGGAGTAGGGCCATTGGTCAATGACTTCAAATCGACGCCCTGGAAAATCAACCAGGTGTTCTGAAGTAAAAAGATGGGCATTAGGACCAATGCGCAACACAGGTAATGATGCCGTCAAAACACTGTATTGACCTATTTTTCTCAAGGCCGCATTAGGTTCGTAAATATAGTTTTTGGGGACACTAAAAGACTGGTCTGCTCCGGTACGCCAAAAAAATTCATTTTTGGATTTCTCCAAGTGGTTTTGTGATAATAATGTACTCGAGGAATTCAGATTTACAGCGTAAACTCTTGGTGTAATTTGTTCTGTTGAGGACTCGAGTAGCCATAAAATTTCTTTCAGCTCATTATTTACCCCCACCACATGAATTTCTTTAACCCCTTTGAGCTGTGTCATGCCCAAATGTAAATCGAGCATTGGAGATGTTTTGAGTAGTATTTTTGGACAATGTTTCATCAGTTGTTCCTGATGAAGTAAAATATCTGGATGACAGTCCTCTAATCGAAACACTTTGTTTTTTAAACGGTCTCGACGTGCAGGGTCAAGATATATTAGGTCGAGATCTAACCCTGTTATGGCTTTGATTCCGTCTTTATGAGCACAGTAAACACGAGCCTTGAGCTGGGCCATATTGTGCTTGACAATTGTTGATAAAGACTGATCGAGTTCAAAATGATGCACTTTTGCGCCACTTTGCGATAAATAATAGGCATCCACACCAAATCCTCCGGTAAGATCAGCGATGACTCTGTCGCTTTGATTATTTCTGCTTTGAGGGTGGTTCTGAGATTCAGTATTCAAAGAAAAAAGACCTTGAACAAGATTTGATTTATAAAGTGCAGTGGCCTCAGAGGAACATTGTTCAAGAGCTATTTTTTTGGGAAAAATAAGTCCTTTTTGTGCGGCCCATTTTGGAAGCTTTTGTTTGGTTTTTCGATAACCCTCAATTTGCTGCAAAAGCTCTTGTCGACTGAGGCCCTCAAATGGTAATGGTCCGAATGCAATTTCCTCGAGTGATACTGTAGATTGACGAATCCATTGCTGCACTTCGGAGTGAAAAAGAACCGGATTTATTCTGGATTGCTGATTGGCCATCAATGTAAGAATACGTAATGAATCATATTGGCACCCATTTGTAAGGCTTTAAGTCGCACGGACTCAGGATCGTTATGGACTCTTGGATCTTCCCATCCATCACCTAGGTCCGTTTCATAAGTATATAATACCGCTAATCTACCGTCCAATGAAATGCCAAATGCTTGTGGCCTTTGATTGTCATGTTCATGTATTTTGGGCAAGCCTTGAGGAAATTCAAAGTATTCTGAATAAATAGAGTGATTGGCCGGAAGCTCGATTAGGGGCGCCTGCGGAAATAAGCGCTCGAGTATGGGTCTAATGTATTGATCCATGCCATAATTGTCATCGATATGCAAAAATCCTCCTCCTAAAAGGTATTCTCTGAGTATTTCGATTTCTTGGGGGGTAAAAAACACGTTTCCATGGCCAGTCATATGAATCCATGGAAGGTCAAATAGCTCGGGGTCATTGATGGTTACTGTTTTGACCTTGGTATCCAGTGTGGTTCCTAATTCCTGATTACAAAATTCAATGAGCTGTGGTAAAGCGGTAGGATTACTATACCAGTCACCGCCCCCTGAGTATTTTAAAATACCAAGATTTTGAGCCTGTAGTCCCGCGGTAGCTAAAAAACCTGTAAGTAAAATCAATAATGGTCTCATCATACAGTACTATATCATGGATTTTAGTCCAAGAATCTGAACAGCAGCAATACCAGCCGTTTCGGTTCTTAATCGCCGGTCTCCAAGGGTTATGGGCGTGAATTCTCGCGCGATGGCCTGTTGAATTTCCTTGTGGCTAAAATCACCCTCGGGACCGATCAAAACAACGGAACATTGATGTGATTTGGATACGGTCGCGAGATGGTGTTGAATGTCATCGTCGCAATACGCAATATAACGATCCGTATTGCTAAAGTCGCGGTTCAAAAATTCCTCCATAGGACATACAGCATCAATGTCAACCCCGTAAAAACTCAATGATTGTTTGAGTGCCGCATTGCGTCGTTTTTCCAATCGATCCAGACGCAGTCTTTTGCGCTCGCTATGATCACAGATGATTGGTGTGATTCTAGAAATACCTAATTCTGTTGCTTTTTCAACAAACCACTCAAGTCGCTCCATTTGTTTGGTGGGCGCTATGGCTACATGTATGTGATGCTCTGGTTTGGGGTGCTCAATTGAGTGATCGATCTGCACGCTACAGGCCTTTGGATTATCATCGATAATCGTCGCTACAGCCTCTAGACCTCGCGTATTGCCGATAGTGATGCGGTCGCCTGATTTATGACGCAGTACTTTGATTAGGTGTTTGCTTTCTTCGGGTCCGAATAAAAGATCTCGATCATTGGCCTCTAAGGCGGTATGTAGAAATAACTGCATCTTAAAAACTCAAACGTGATTTTGCGGCGACATCGTGTGTGGCCTGAAGTCCTTTTAGGAATTTTAAATAACCTACAATTCCAATCATGGCTGCATTATCCGTGCAATAGGCAAACTTGGGCATATGTGTGATCCATCCACGCTCAGTCTCAGCCTGAGCGAGAGCATGGCGGATGCCCGAATTGGCCGAAACCCCGCCACCTATGGCAATTCGAGTTACTCCGGTTTGCGCTACGGCATTATCGAGTTTTTCCATAAGGTAGTCTACAATCGTTTTTTGAATACTCGCACAAACATCATTTATGGCATGTGTTAAAAAATCAGGGTCTTTGGCCTGTCGTTTTTCTAGAAAATACATAATCGCCGTTTTCAGGCCACTAAAGCTAAAGTCTAAAGGTCCAACTTTGGGCTTAGGAAAGCTGTACGCCTCGGGATTTCCTAATTGAGCATTTTTGTCTACCAGAGGACCTCCGGGGTAGGGTAGGCCGAGCATTTTGGCTGACTTATCATAAGCCTCACCCACAGCATCGTCTATGGTCTGTCCCAAAATGGTCATGTCAAAATAATCCTTGACCAGCACGATTTGCGTATGTCCGCCACTTATGGTCAATGCGATAAATGGAAACTCAGGGATGGTTTGCTCTGGATCCTTTATGAAATGAGCCAAAATGTGCGCGTGCATGTGATGTACATTGATCAGAGGAATGTCTAAACCAAGTGATAAACTTTTGGCAAAACTTGTTCCAACGAGCAGCGATCCCATAAGTCCAGGTCCTTGGGTAAAGGCAATGGCGCTTAATTGATTTTTATCGATATTTGCTTGCTGTAGTGCTTGATGAACGACGGGAACGATATTTTGCTGGTGTGCTCTTGAAGCGAGCTCTGGAACGACTCCGCCATAAGCGCGATGAATTTCTTGGTTTGCCACAACATTAGACAGGACCCGGTCGTTATGCAACACAGCGGCTGCGGTGTCGTCACAAGAGGATTCAATGGCTAAAATATAGATATCTTTAGGCAATGCTCAAGGATTGATTGTGGTAAATATTTTGTTTCAGACAAATTTAAAACAATAAGGGGGATCAAAAAACTTATTCAAATACTAAAGCGCTCAGCCCTATTGATCTTTATATTGATTTTTGGGGTGCTTATCGTTTTGAGTATTCCTAATGTGCAATCTTCATTAGCGCGCTTTGTGACCCAAAAGATAAATAGCAATTATGATGTAAGTGTCAGTATTCAGCGCCTGGGTCTAAATTGGAAGGGCGTTATCGAATTACGAGATGTTTTGATTTTAGACCATCACCAAGACACTTTGATTCAAGCCTCTAATATCAATACCAATGTGTTGAGCCTAACAGACCTGGATGCCAAGCGGTGGGCATTTGGTCAACTTACTTTAGACCAAGCCTTATTGCGTATTGTTACCTACCCAAAGGAATCACAACACAGTTTTGATTATTTCTTAGGCCAGTTTACCCGCACAAAGGAGGATTCACCTGAGCAAAGTACATCGACCGACAAAAAGCCATTTGTCTTGCTTATGGGGCGTCTGTCTTTGACAGAAACACAAATTAATATTCAAAATCGCAATCCGGAAACCTTACAAAATTTAAGTTTTGAGCACGTTTATTTAAATGCTGATAATTTTAGAATTAGCGGCCCCGAGCTCAATGCAAAAATTAATTCGATGGGTTTTGACAGTAATTTTGGCCTAACAGTATCTGAGCTTACCGGGGGCTATTATTACAATAAAACGTCAATGGGCATTTCCGGCATGAGCTTGATTACCCCGCAATCATCTGAGTTACGCGGAAATCTCTCTTTATCCTATCCGCAGGGCATGCGTCAATTTTCGGATAAAGTTTTTATTGAACTAGATTTAAATCAAGACTCTAGTCTGGCGACTTCAGACATAAATACGTGGTATAACGCTTTCGAGGATGGAGGCTATATTGAGCTTTCAGGTGGATTGTACGGAACCCTGAACAATCTCAATTGGAGCCAAGCTCAGCTCAATTATCGCAGCTCGATACTCAGTGGAGAAGTCACATTAAAGAATATGCTCAATAGTGCTCCTTTTAACCTGGAGATCCAAGACATGCGCTTGACCAGCAGACGCGATGATCTGATTGATTTAATGCCTCGAGATTTGGGACCCAATTTACCCAAAACTCTGAGTCGACTCGGTAAAACCTCTATGATTGGTGCCCTGAGCTTGAGTGGAGATATTTTAACTTTTTCAGGAAGCCTCGGGAGCGCCCTGGGACAGATTAACACGAATTTTGAACTGGGAAATCTAAGACGAGCCAAATACGCATTTTATAACGCAGAAATTACAACAAATGGATTCCAAATAGGTCGGTTATTAGGAAATCAAGATGTAGGGGGTGTTTCGGGCATGATTGAACTCAATGGTCGCGGATTTTCCATGGATGAACTCAATACCCAAATCAGGGGAGAATTCGATCGCGTGCAATACTTGGGGTACACCTATCAAGATATCGCGTTTAGCGCTGATTTGGTCGCCCCATTCCAAAAATGGTCATGGACCATTAAGGATGATTTTTTACAAAGTAGTGGGAGCATTGATGGAGAACAAAGCCAGGATCAAATACGATTGAATCTCGGTGCCCAGGTTGATTTTGCAGATTTATATGCCTTGGGGCTCGTTCAAAGAGATTCGGTGGCCGAATTTTCAGGACAATTTAAGGTTGAGGCCTTTGGACCTAGTTATGATGCATTATCGGGCTCGTTGGTTTTGGCCAATACATTTTATCAGACCGAGGATCGGTATTACTTTTTTGAAGATTTAGGGCTGAACTTAGAGAACAGTCCAAAACAAAAAACACTGCGTATCGAATCGCCGGATGTGATTCAAGGGGCGCTGACGGGTCAATTTAATTGGTCTGACCTGCCTAACTTATTTAAGAACGCTGTCGGGTCGACCTACATCAATTACGTGCCAATCCCAGTTGAGCCAAATCAGGAGATTACTTATGATTTTGAGATTTATCACAAAATTGTCGATTTGTTTTTACCCGAACTCCAACTCGGTACTGATACGCGGTTAAAGGGGCTGGTGACCGATGATATTGACGATTTTGAACTTGATTTTTCTGCACCAGAATTACTGTTATTCGGTAATTATATGGGCGGTGTCCAGGTATCTATCGATAATGATCACAACCTATATCGTTCGGCTATTTCTGTAGATTCTATCTATACAGGGAAGCGTTATTTTAACGAATTACAGTGGGTTAATGGGGCGCAATCCGACACGGTAAATACCGCTATTAGTGTCAAAGGAGGTCGAAAAAAACAGGATAGTTACAGACTTGATATGTTTCAAACCAAAGACAGTCTCGGGCAGGCCATTATCGGATTAAATCCGTCTGAACTCATACTCGGAGATCAAAGCTGGAATTTTAATAAAGACAATCAAAATCAAACCCATAGACTCACCATTGGAACAGACAACAGCCTGATGCTCAGTCCGGTTATTCTTTCTAATAAATCCGAGAAAATTGTCTTGAGTGGTTTTCGTGATCCCCAGACAGATTTGAATGTAGTGCTCAACTTTGATCAGGTAAATATCGACCACATATTGCCCAGTATTGAAGATTTGGCATTTACAGGCCTTTTGAATGGGCGCTTACAATTCAAAAAAATACAAGAGAATTATTTTCCTAGTTCGAATCTTAAATTATCTGATCTAACGATCAATAAGGTCCCAATGGGTGATTTAAATGTCGGGATCTTTGGCAATAAAGATTTGACTGAGTATACCATTAATTCGACCTTAAACAAGGAGGGAAAGAACAAGTTTAAAGCCATTGGCTCTATCGATCTTGAACAAGATCAACCCTTTTTGGACTTAAATCTCAGTCTACGCAATTTTGACCTCAGTGCCCTGAGTCCGCTAGGCCGTACTGTACTTAGTGATATTCAGGGGCTTGTAGATGGCCGTGCTAAAGTAAAAGGGTTGTATAACGCCCCATTATTATCGGGTGATTTAATGTTAAAAGATACCCGCCTGCGTATACCATACCTCAATATTGATTTAGCCGTCGAGGATAACGCGCGTGTTGAGATTTCAAATGAGGCCTTTATCATTCCGCCCACGCAATTAACAGACCTTAAATACAATACACAAGCCACACTAGAGGGTTTGGTTGCTCATGATAATTTTTCTGATTGGGCGTTGGACCTCGAGATGTCTACGGATCGCTTTTTGGCTTTAGATACTCCTGCTGAAGAATCGGTATTGTATTACGGCACGACCTTTATCGATGGTGGAGCGACCATCGCGGGGCCCACAGATGAACTGGTGATCGATGTCACAGCGCGCACTCAAAAAGGAACCACCTTTAAAATTCCGATCAGTGATGTTACCTCGGTGGGGGATGATTCCTTCATAAGATTTATTTCCCCAGAAGAAAAGCGGGCCCGAATCAATGGTACCACCTTTGTTCCTGATGAAATTAAAGGACTGACCGTTAATTTTGATTTGGATATCAACGATCAAGCTGAGGTTGAAATTTTGGTAGACCCGGCCAATAATTCCAAATTTAAAGGTCGAGGGACTGGGCTGATGTTTATCGAAATCAATACACTGGGTAAATTTAAAATGTGGGGTGAGTTCGTGGTAATCGAAGGGAACTATGACTTTAAATACGGCGGTATAGTGGACAAAACCATCGATGTGATTCCTGGTGGACGCATTACCTGGAATGGCGCCGCTGACGAGGCTCAATTAGATTTAACGGCCAAATATCGAGTTGAGGATGTTAATCCTTCAGCGCTATTGGATAACCCGTCTTTAAATAGTACAATTGATGTTGAAGTACTTTTGAATTTGACCGGCCAAATCATGCAACCCGAATTGGATTTTCAACTCGACTTTCCCAATGTTTCTTCGGCAGTGCGCGATGAGTTAAACGTAAAACTCAATGAGCGAGAGCAAAGACAGCTCCAAGCGATTTATCTTGCCGCGACGGGATCTTTTCAAGGAGATGGTGGTCAAAATATCGTAGGGACCTTAACTGAGCGTGTGAATAAGCTCGTCGCTGATTTATTGGCCGACAGTGATTCTAAATTCAAAATTCTACCCACCATTGGAACACGTCAGGTCGATTTAGATGCACAATTAGAATATAACGTCGGCGTCCAAATAAGTACGCAGATTTCAGAACGCGTATTAATTAATGGCAAGGTGGCTGTGCCGGTAGGTGGGGCTAATGATTCTGCGGTTGCTGGAGATATACAAGTTCAGTGGCTCGTGAACGACGACGGTTCTTTGCGGATGAATTTTTTCAATCGTCAAGCTGATTTACAATTCATCGGTGAAGACCAAATTTTTGAACAAGGCGCGGGAGCCTCGTTCACGGTGGATTTTGCAACATTTCAGGAATTGTTTTATAAACTTTTTGGCAAGCGCCTAAATAAAGAAACGCTTTAAGCATACCGTTTTACGGTATTAATCTGACGCTATCATTGAAATTTCAACCCGAACATCTTTCGGTAGTCGTGCGACTTGAACCGTCTCTCTAGCCGGAGCCCTATCTGAGTCAAAATAACTGGCATATACCTCATTAATTGCCGCGAAGTCATCCATATCAGTTACAAAAATGGTGCTCTTTAAAACCTGCTTGAAATCAAGACCAGCCGCATTGAGCACAGCTTGCATATTACGCATGACTTGATGGGTTTCTTCCTGGATTGTTCCCTCGATTAACAGACCAGATTTTGGGTTGATCGCAATTTGCCCCGAAGTAAATACCAGGTTGTTTATACGGACCGCTTGGCTATACGGGCCTATGGGTTTTGGGGCGTCTGAGGTGTGGATAATAGTTTTCATGAATGCAAATTTTTATATTAATTGGTTAGATTAAAGTCTACGATCCGCCTCGCGACGTTTGTCATACTTGATATCTCTCAGGATACTGCCTCGTATGCCAATAAAGAAATTCCAAGCGGTATTTCTCGCGCCAATTGGGGTCCAGCTAAAACGCATCACCCAACTCTCTAAATCACGTTCAAAACGCATTTGAGTTAGTGTAACCCCTTTGTTTTTAAAATCATAACCCGAGGAAATGCCAATGCGCCAACGGGGGGAAAGACTAATATTGGAACTCATCATCAAGGAATTAGAGCTAATTTCATTTTGTCTTATTTGATTCCCGTAAGTGACCGTGTAGGCCAGACGAAAATCCCAAGGTATTTTATTGTTGTACCATTTATCGTCTTGCTCATCTCGATCTTTGTCTTGGGGATCATCACCTCTGAGATCTGCGATATCTCGTCCGTCACCAAATAAATCGTCCGGACGCCCACCATTTCTAAATGTGTCGTTGTCAAAATTTTCGTCATCGGCGTCATCATCGTTTGACCGACTTCCGTCAAAATCTTTTGAAGAAAACGAATAGTTAAAGCTCATATTGGCGTTAACCAATCTAAATAAACTTCCACCATTATTGATATTAAAAGTGTTGATGCGCTGATTATTCGCATTTAAAGCATAAGGGTCTAATGAGCCGTTGACGTTAAGCGCGAGCTTTTTAATGATTGGAATACTCCCGGTGAATTGTATATTACTCCAATTCAATGAATCTGCAGTGATGTTGTAGGCCGATGATAAATTAAAATTGTTCAACAGGGCAATTTTTTTGGGCTCTGTGGCTGTAGTGTCTGGGTTTCTTACTTTGGCCTCAACGGTGTTACTCAGTGCAAAACTCATGCTGCTGGAATACAATTTACCAGGAGCCCCATAAATTGTGTTTTCAAAACGAGAATACTGCTGCACTTCAGCATTGACCTCTGGGTCAGCGGAGGGTATGGTGTACTCCTCATAATACTGCTCAAACCCCGGACTCACACTATAACTCACCGAAGGACGAATCACATGACGAATCGCTTGTATTCTTTTGTCTTTACCAAAATTAAAAGTCCCATAAACTGTGGTTCCAAGTCCTGCAGAGAATCCGTAAGTGCGGTAGCTGTCAAAGCCCGAAACTGTATCCTGAATCACGCCGCCGAGCCCCCCATTTAGGGTAGTATCATAACGACGTCTAATTGTTTTTCCGACCCAAGTCTCACGGAAATTACCACCTAATGACACACTTAAATAGTTGAATAATTTAAAATTAGTTCCCAAGGGGATACTATGACGTGCCCCAGCATCGGCCCCCTTGAACATTTCTGGTTTAAAAAATAAACTATCCGTAGTGGTAATACGGTTTTCAGCCGTGACATCGTATTGGAGATTGATATTTTGAAACACCCCTTTTTTGGTCCCATCTTTGGGTGCAAAAGGAAAAATCCGTGAAATACTGGCATTGATATTGGGTAATGACATGTTGATCACCTCCGTTTGGGTATTTTGACTGTGTGTGGCGGCAGCAGAAAATTGAATAGCGGGTTCGGTATCAAAGCTTTTGGCATAGGACACGGATGAACTCAGTGTATTGACGAGTTGGCTGGCATTGTTTGTTTGATTAATAGATTGCTGGAGGTATCGGCTACTTCCTAGGTTCACCGAAGCACTGAATCGGGTACTTGGATTGACCTTTGGGTCCTGTGTATGCCGCCAACGAATATTGTACAAACTACTTTGTGTAAAATCAGGAAATCCGCGTTCACTGTTGATCAAGTTTTCGTAACGGACACTCAAATTTCCGCGAAACTTATAGCGAAGTGAATAATCACTATCCATACGAAGCCCATACGAACCATTGGTATAGTAATCCCCTAAAACAGTGAGGTCCACATAATCGTTTACCGCAAAATAATAGCCCCCATTTTGTAGAAAAAAACCTCTATTGTTGTTTTCACCAATATTGGGAATCACAAATCCTGAAGCGCGCGTGTCCGCCAAGGGAAAAAAGGCAAAAGGCAAGCCCAGTGGGGTAGGAACATCGGCAATGTACATATTGGTTAGTCCTGTCACGATCTTCTTTTGGGGGACAAATTTTGCTTTACGCGTATAAAAATAATATTCCGGATCGTCTACATTTTCTGAGGTTGTGAATTTGATATTGCGCATGAAATACACCGAGTCATTTTCCTTTTTGGTGACTTGCGACAACATATTGATATCATTTTGTGCCGTTCTCGAGTTAAAAACCAGTGCCTTTTTTGTTTCAAAATTGAATCGTATCGAGTCTGGTTGTACTTTATTGTTGCCTTGAACGAAAACAGGAAGCTGACTGTATACACCGGCACTGTCAATTCCTCTGGCGTATACTTCATTTTTTGAAAAGTCTAAAATAATTTCCCCGGCATCGATTCGGTAATCTAAATAGGTCATAAAGGCCTTGTTGTACATGTAGACCTTTGTATTTTCTTGATCCATGTAAACGTAATCCTCCCCGTAATAATCCACTAAATCCTCCAGCAAATCGGGAGAACTAGCAATGGTGTCGCTCACCGCTGGGTCGATTACCGTCAGGGTATCTACGGCGCTATTTGGCGCAGGGATACTATCGGACATGGTCTGGGTTGAGGCAGGTGTTACTAAGCCTAAAAACAGGAGCGAGAACCAGACTAAAATGTTAAGGCGTGGGTGCAAGAACGTCAAAGGATTATTGTAAACAACTTTATTAATAAGTTACAGAATAACCAAAGGCCAAAAGCCGTTGTTTTTTTAAATTGGCTTAGTATTTGTAACTCAAAATTACATATAATTTTTGGCTTCAATTTTAATTAACTCGAATTAATACTTATCAGTGATAACGACACCTTTGGTCCTTGAGTATATTCCTAAAAGATCAACAATATGTAAGTACTGTCTGTGGGTCTTGTGCTATTTATTGTTTGCAGGGTCTTTTAATGCTTTGATGGCTCAAAACAAGCCGTTTATCGTAGTTATTGATCCGGGCCATGGTGGAAAAGATCCTGGGAATTTGGGAAACGGTTTTAAAGAGAAGGATATTGTTCTCGATGTATCCCTACAAGTAGGGCGCGCTTTAGAGCGAGAAGGGGTACAGGTCATTTATACCCGGACTGAGGATAAGTTTATAGAGCTCTACGATCGGGCTCCTGTCGCGAACAAAGCCGACGCTGATTTGTTTGTTTCCATACATTGCGATGCGCACAATTCTCAAGCCTACGGCGCGGGTACTTTTGTTATGGGACTCAGTAAAAGCGATAGAAATCTCAATACAGCCAAAAAAGAAAACGAGGTAATTTTTCTAGAGGAGAATTACAAAGAGCGATACAAGGGGTTTGATCCATCATCGCCTGAATCGCTTATTGGGCTTACAATACTTCAAGAAGAATACCTGAATCAAAGCATACGTCTGGCAGGACTGATCCAGAAAAATTTAGTTAAAAACTTAAAGCGCAAAGACCGAAGCGTACGTCAAGATGTTTTTTGGGTCTTGCATCACTCGTATATGCCCAGTGTTTTGATTGAACTCGGTTTTCTCACAAACAATTCTGAGGGGCCCTATTTGAATTCCAAAAAAGGGCGTCGAGAAATGGCTCGTGAAATCGCAGTTAGTATACTCGAGTATAAAAGCGAAATAGATTTTGCCAATCAAAATCAAGTGACTGCACCTAATTCCAGTGCAGAGACGCAGCAGGAATGGGTCACTGAATCTGAGATTGTATTTAAAGTTCAAATAGCGGCTAGCGGTAAAAAGTTGGCGACTAAATCATATAACTTTAACGGCCTAAAAACAGTCAGCCGATCAAACGACGATGGTATATATCGTTATTATTACGGTAGAGTCTCCGATTTCACTCAAGCCAAAGTCTTGCAGAATGAGGCCAAGGCCAAGGGGTATACCCAGGCTTATATAGTTGCGTTTAAAGACGGCACCCGAGTTCCATTGTCAGAAGTTTTGAACAATTAATCGTGAATAAACAACGAATTTTTGGCTGTTTTGAGCTCTGCGTGTCACCGAATAATCCTTAGATTTGTATATAACCTAAATTCAGAGCATTGCGTTATTCTCGAGAAATAAAAACCGGTGTTTTTGCCCTTTTTTCCGTTTTGTTATTCATTTTCGGATATCAATTTATTAAGAATTCATCACTGTTTCAAACCTCCAAGGAATTCTATGTAGCCTATGACAACGTCGTCGGACTCGAGAATGGGGCGCCTGTGACCATCAATGGTATGCGGGTAGGTAAAGTAAAAAACCTATCCCTGGCCAATAAGGTGGGCGATGCGGTATTGGTTTCTTTTGTGATCGATAATGATTTTGAATTTTCCAAAAGCAGTGTGATTAAAATTTATTCTTCTGGGATTATCGGCGGAAACAATCTCGCTGTAATCCCTGCCATTGATGATCCGATTATGGCACAAGCGGGAGATACTTTGCGCGGAGAGCTCGAGGCGGGTTTAATTGACGGATTGATTGAAAAGTTCACCCCACTAGAAAAAAGTATTATTTCGACGTTAACTAAAGTCGACACTGTTCTTTTAGATATCGACCAGGTCTTAGATACCCAAACCCGGATGCATTTGCGTCAAAGTATGAAAAGTTTGAGTGTTACTATGGACCAACTGAGTCAAACTGCCGCGGGATTAAACGAACTGGTGGGTCGTAATCAAAATGAGCTCGACGCGGCATTCAAAAGCATCACCAAAACCTCGACGAACCTGGAAATCATAACGGATTCCATAGCGTCAGTCAATACGGCTCAAATGTTAACCGACCTCTCAGGTTCCATCAAATCGCTCAATCAAATTACAAATTCAATGGCAGAGGGCCAGGGGAGTCTCGGCGCTTTAATTCAAGATGACGGATTATACAATGATTTGAGGTCACTCACCGAAGACGCCCAAAATCTTCTACAGGATATTAAAAATCAGCCCAAGCGTTATGTCCATTTTTCTCTTTTTGGACGCAAGGATAAGCCAACTGAAACCCAATCCAATAACGCGGATAATTAATGGAAGCCTGGCCAAGTCTGTCAAATATTGCATTTGCCTTACTCCTTACAGCGGGTGTAGGATTTTTTGTTTATAACATTCGTCGACTGATCGGTCAAATTAAACAAGGACAACCTGTAGGTCCTGTCGGTCACAAAAAAGAGAGATGGCGGAATGTTCTTTATATTGCCTTCGGACAATCTAAGCTCCTCAAGCGACCGGTTTCAGGGATCATGCATACTGTGGTTTACCTCGGGTTTATCATCATTAATATCGAAGTCCTAGAAATTGTAATTGACGGTTTGCTAGGCACACATCGTATATTTCAATATATCGGCCCGGCTTATGGATGGCTTATCGGTTTGTTTGAAGTTTTGGCCGTATTTGTCTTTGTCGCTGTAGTGGTGTTTTGGATGCGACGTAATGCCCTGCGATTAAAGCGCTTTTGGTCCCCCGAAATGAAGGGATGGCCTAAAACAGATGCTAATTTGATCCTCTATTTTGAAATGGTTTTGATGGGGTTATTCCTCATGATGAATGCCACGGATGTTCCATTCCAACAAATGAATCAAGGGAATTGGATCTCGGGTCCAATTTATGCGATGATTAATCATTGGCCAGCGGATCAATTGTTTTTTATTGAGCGTATCTGTTGGTGGATTCATATTGCCGGAATCCTTGGGTTTCTGAATTATTTATATTATTCGAAGCACTTACATATCCTACTGGCTTTTCCCAATGTTTATTACGGTCGTATAAACCCTGCAGGTCAATTGGACAATCTCGATTCGGTTACCAAAGAAGTTAAACTAATGATGGATCCGTCAGCTGATCCCTATGCCGCACCACCAGAAGGTGCTGTTCCTGAAAAGTTTGGGGCGAGTGATGTCACTGATTTGACTCAGGTTCAATTACTTAATGCGATGACTTGTACGGAATGTGGACGTTGTACGAGTGAATGTCCGGCAAATCAAACCGGCAAACTATTGTCGCCCAGAAAAATAATGATGGATACCCGTGATCGTCTAATGGCGCTTCCGAAAGAGGGTGATAGTAAGCAGCTTTTGGGTGATTACATTAGCCGAGAAGAATTATGGGCTTGTACGACCTGTAATGCTTGCGTTGAGGCATGTCCGGTGAGTATTGATCCAGTATCGATTATCATGTCGATGCGCCAGTACTTGGTTATGGAACAATCTGCAGCTCCTTCAGAACTAAACGCGACAATGAGTAATATAGAAAATAACGGCGCGCCTTGGCCTTTTAACCAACAAGATCGCGGCAATTGGATTAATGAATAAGAGAAACAAAAATGAGTAAAAATTCAGATCATTTATTGAAGCAAAAGGAAGAAGAGGGACATTTGGTAAGTCCAGTGCTCTCTGATGGCGTAAAAAACTACCTCATTGATATTGACGGGACGATATGCGATGATATTCCCAATGAGGAGCCCGAGCGCATGGCCACGGCCGAGGTATATCCTGATGCGCTCAAGACCTTAAATCGTTGGTATGAGCAAGGTCATATCATTTGTTTTTTCACTTCTCGAACTGAAGAGCACAGAGCTGTGACCGAACAATGGCTTGCCAGACATGGGTTTATGTACCACAGTTTACTCATGGGTAAGCCTCGTGGGGGAAATTATCACTGGATTGACAATCACCTGGTCAAAGCGACCCGCTACAATGGGAAATTTACAGATTTAGTAGAAAAAGAGGTGACCATTCAAGTATTTAATGATTAAGTAGATTATGGAACAGCAGTCATTGAACGTACCCACTATGGCCGAGTGTCAAGCACAAGGTAAACTACCTGAAGTTTTATTTTGGGTGGGTTGTGCTGGTAGCTTTGATGACCGGGCCAAAAAAATAACCAAAGCCTTTGCCAAATTACTTCAAGCCAGTGGTGTGTCATTTGCCGTTTTAGGCGCTGAAGAGGGCTGTACTGGTGATCCAGCAAAGCGATCCGGAAATGAATTTTTGTTTCAGATGCAGGCCATGATGAACATCGAAGTACTTAACGGCTATGGGGTTGGGCAGATTGTTACAACCTGTCCTCATTGTTTCAATACCCTTAAAAACGAATATCCAGGATTGGGAGGGAAGTACCAAGTGATGCATCATACACAATTCTTAAAAGATTTGATGAATAGTGGTCGTCTCAAAGTCTCTGGAGGAAGTTTTCGCGGAAAAAAAATTACCTATCATGATCCCTGTTATTTGGGTCGCGCCAATGGGGAATACGAAGCCCCGAGAGAATTATTGTCAGCTTTGGAGTCTGAACTCATAGAAATGAAACGATGTAAGTCTCGCGGACTATGTTGTGGTGCCGGAGGGGCACAGATGTTCAAAGAACCCGAAAAAGGAAATAAAGACATTAACGTGGAACGTTCTGAAGAGGCCATAGAAACCGGTTCCTCATATGTAGCTACAGGCTGTCCTTTTTGTAATACCATGATGACTGATGGAGTCACGGCCAAAGGAGCCGATGATAAGGTCGCGGTGATGGATGTGGCTGAGCTTATTGCCAAAGCGGCTGATTTATAATTAAAATAACAAGACATGTTGGTTCCTTTTTACAGTCTTCCTGACCATGCGAGAATTTGGGTATACCCATCAAATCGCAAATTTTCTCCAGAAGAAATTGCGCTTATCACAGAGCGTACTGAGCAATTTTTGTCTGAGTGGACCTCCCATGGCGCTGATCTTTCGGCGGGATTTGAGATTCCTTATGACCGCTTTTTAGTGCTTGGTCTAAATCAAACCAAAGCTGCGGCATCGGGATGCAGTATAGACGCTTCGGTACACTTTATTCAGTCTCTGCAAAGTGAATTGGGGGTTGATCTTTTGGACAAAATGAATGTCACCTTTTATTCAGGGCAATACATTGCTCATAAACCGTTGATTGAATTTAAAAAAATGGCCAAAAATAAATCTGTGTCACGCAATACAGTGGTGTTTAATAACCTGGTCAATACCAAAGAGGAATATTTAAATCACTGGAAGGTTCCTGCGCATGAAAGTTGGCACAATCGCTTTTTATGAAACGATTTCTTTTTTTTCTTTTTTTAAGCGGACCGTGCTGGTTGATATCGGGGCAAAATGTCGCCAATGCAGATCAGCCCTCAGATCCTTTAGTTGATCATATTGAGGCCGAACGACAGGCTAAATGGGTCGATAGCGTATACAATAGTATGAGTTTGGACCAAAAGTTAGGACAACTTTTGATGATTGATGCATTTTCGCAAGAGGGGCCTAAAAAAAGGAAAATCCTAGAGAGGCATATTGCTAAGTATCACATAGGTGGTATTATTTTTTCAAAAGGAGGGCCGGTGCGACAAGCCCAATGGTTGAATAAATTTCAGCGCATGAGTCAAATTCCGCTGCTGGTGGCCATGGATGCCGAATGGGGCCTTGCTATGCGATTAGATTCCACATATGCTTTTCCTTGGAATATGACCCTAGGTGCGGTACAAAATCGTGAGTTGATTCAAAAAACAGGTCAGCATATCGGTCAACATCTCAGTAGAATGGGCGTGCATATCAACTTTGCCCCGGTGGTCGATTTAAATACAAATCCCAAAAATCCCATTATCGGCAATAGGGCTTTTGGATCGAATCGTGAGCACGTATCTGAGTCTGCAGTGGCATTTATGTCTGGAATGATGTCTTCGGGGGTCATGGCCAATGCCAAACATTTCCCAGGTCACGGAGATACCGATCAGGATTCACACAAAACCCTACCCACCGTTAAATTTAGTCGAGAACGTTTAAAATCAGAAGAACTCTATCCCTACGGACCACTAATCGAGGCAGGGCTTGGTAGTGTCATGGTGGCTCATCTTAATGTCCCCAAATTGACCCGTAAAAGAGGTTGGCCCACCTCGCTTTCTAAGGCCGTTGTTACGGAATTATTGCAAGAAGAAATGGGGTTCGCTGGTTTAGTCTTTACGGACGCTTTAAATATGAAGGGGGTCGCTGATTTTAAAAATCCGGCGGATATAGCTCTTGAGACCTTGAACGCGGGCAACGATGTGTTACTCATTCCAGAGGATGTTCCATCGACATTCGAGCGTTTACAGTGGGCTTATGCGCGAAATAAGCTAACCGAGCAGCGTTTGAGTCGATCAGTTAAAAAGATTCTTAAGGCCAAATATTTGCTCAGAGCCCATGAATTTACCCCCATTGAAACTGAGGATTTGTATGATGATTTGAATCGTCCCAAAGACGACGCGCTCCATTTAACATTAATGGAATCTGCAATCACCGTGCTTGAGAATAAACAAAAGCTGTTGCCATTGACTTTAGATCAAGGCGAAACTGTGGCCTATGTATCGCTAGGAGAGGATTCTGGGGCCGTATTTTATGATCAACTGAGTCAGTACAAAAAGATCACAAGAATTCAAGCCAACACCCTGGATGATTGTTTAAACCAGCTTCAAGGGTTTGACAAAGTGATTGTCGGGGTGCATATGTCGAATGCTAATCCTTGGAAATCACATCGTTTGTCAAACCAAACCAAAACATGGATTCACGAAATAGCACGACAACACAAAACGATTCTTACCTTTTTTGCCAAACCCTATGCGCTCAATGAAATCGAAACGATAAAGAATATTGATGGGATCGTTTTGGGGTATCAAAATAGTTTTTTCGGTCAAAAAGCCGGTGCCGAGGTGATTTTTGGTGCTGTAAAATCTCAAGGGATATTACCCATAGATTTACGTCATTGGGCCCAAGGCACAGGTCTTGAACTCGGGCCCCGACCCATGCTTAAATTTGGTATACCAGAGGGTGTGGGCGTGTCTTCAAAAAAATTAAAAGCAGTCGATAGTTTAATTGATCTGGGACTTGAGCAGGGTATGTTCCCCGGGGTACAAGTAGTCATTGCGCGACATGGTCAAATTATCTATAATAAAGCGGCAGGATATCATACTTATGACAGTCTTAGAAGCGTGTTACCCACAGATCGATATGACCTCGCTTCATTGACCAAAATTTTGGCTACCCTACCATTGGTGATGCAGTCTGTAGATAATGACAGTCTTGACTTAGATACTCAGCTCGGGACTCTATTGCCTGAGTTTAAAAAGAGCAATAAAGACAGCATTACCCTGTTGCGTATGCTATCACATTATGCAGGATTACAAGCTTGGATTCCCTATTACAGAGCGACCGTTGATTCTCTTACATCACAGCCTTTAGCGCATTATTACAGGACGAAACCTACCGTTGTTTCAGAGTTATCCGGTGAGCATCAAGATTCAGTTGTCCCTTATCATTACGATGTGCCTGTGGCCAAAAATATTTATATGCGCCGCGACTATACAGACAGTATCATCGGGCAAATCAAAGACAGTGAGTTGTTGCCAAATTTAGAGTATAAGTACAGTGATTTGCCTTATTATCTATTGCAGAAATATATAGAACAAAACAACGGCCAGTCCTTAAGCGACTTAGCATTCAATGAGTTTTATGGCCCACTGGGCGCCTGGACTATGGATTTTTTACCTCAAAGTAAAACTGATTTAAGTGCGATTGTTCCCTCAGAGGAGGATAATTATTTCAGACAACAAAGGGTTCATGGTTTTGTACACGACCCTGGAGCTGCCATGCTTGGCGGTGTCGGGGGGCATGCAGGTTTATTTGCCAGTGCATTGGATGTGGCAAAGATGATGCAGCTATTTTTATGGCATGGGAGTTATGGTGGTACCCAGTTTATTTCTGCCCAAACGATTGATCAGTTTAATACATGCTATTTTTGCGATCAAGAGGTGCGTCGCGGAGTGGGATTTGATAAACCCCAGCTCGAAGAGGAGGGACCCACCTGCGGATGTGTCTCTATGACCAGTTTTGGACATAGTGGCTTTACGGGAACTTTTGCATGGGCCGACCCTGAAGCTCAGGTGGTTTATGTATTTTTGTCCAATAGAACATTTCCCTCGGCCGAAAATAGGGCCTTAATAGAGAGTAACCTTAGAACTGAGATACAGGCGGCCATCTATCGAGCCATTGAACACTAGATGAGTCACTAACTGTTTTCTTGCAGTTATATTTATTTCCGGAGGGTTTTTTAAGTAATTTGACGATTCATGAATATCGCGATTGTATGTTATCCAACTTTTGGAGGAAGTGGTGTTTTAGCCACAGAATTGGGTATTGCACTGGCCGATAAGGGACACGAAGTGCACTTTGTGACTTATAAACAACCCGTGAAACTGGCTTTACTTTCCCATCGTGTTCACTATCATGAAGTGGCGGTACCTGATTATCCGCTATTTCGTTATCAGCCTTATGAATTGGCCCTGTCGAGTAAGTTGGTGAATGTAGTCAAAGACAATAACATTGAGATTTTACACGTCCACTATGCCATCCCACATGCCTATGCCGGTTATATGGCCCAACAAATGCTCGCTGAGGAAGGCATAAAAATACCGATGGTGACTACACTGCACGGAACGGATATTACCCTTGTGGGGAATCATCCATTTTACAAGCCTGCAGTTACTTTTAGTATCAACAACAGCAATGCGGTTACCTCGGTTTCAGAGAGTTTAAAGAAGGATACCTTAAATTATTTTGTGATCGACAAACCAATTGAGGTCATTCCGAATTTTATTGATTTGGCAAAAATGGATCAATTAGATGGCCCCTGCCAAAGAAAGGCGGTGGCTCAGCCTCATGAACGCATTATTACTCATGTGAGTAACCTCCGGCCAGTGAAGCGTATTGTCGACGTGATTGAAATATTTGATCTTATTTTAAAGCAGTGCCCTGCACGTCTTTTAATCGTCGGGGATGGTCCCGAGAAAAGGGCTGCCAAGCGCCTAATAGAGCGTAAGGGAATCAAATCTAAGGTTCAGTTTATGGGCAATAGTGATGAAGTACACAAAATATTGTGTATGTCCGATTTATTTTTGTTACCCTCAGAAATTGAGAGTTTTGGTTTAGCGGCCCTTGAGGCAATGGCCTGTCGGGTACCTGTCATTTCGACCAATGTTGGAGGACTTCCTGAGGTTAATAAGTCAGGAATTAGTGGGTTTTTGTCCGATATTGGTGACACCACCGCCATGGCCAATCATGCATTGAGTATCCTCTCAGACGATACCACTTTGAGTCGATTTAAATCACAGGCTAGAAAACAGGCAGAAAATTTTGCCATCGAATCTATAGTGCCTCTTTATCAAGAGTTGTATTCTAGGACTTTGGCCGAGTTCCGTATGTCTCCATCTGAGCGTGATTTAGGTTAAAAATAAGCCATTTTATCTCCAGCAATACGCTCGGAATTTAGTTAACTTTAAGCCATGACGCAGGATCACCAAACTATATTGGATTTTGACGGTTTAAACAATATAATCGAGGGTACATGTCACAGCGATGCATTGCATTTGATGATGTATGCCACCGATGCTTCTGTGTATCGTAATCTACCAAAGGCCGTTGTGTATCCCAAAACGGAGCAAGATGTGGCGGCCACCTTAAAATGGTGTTCACAGCGCGGGGTGTCGGTTACCCCTAGAGCCGCAGGAACCTCCCTGGCGGGGCAATGTGTTGGCGATGGTGTGATTCTGGATGTATCGCGTTATTTGGATCAAATCATTGATTTTGATGCCAATAAAAAAACTGTGACGTTGCAGCCTGGTGTGGTACGTGATGATCTCAATAGGTATCTCAAACCCCATGGCTTGTTTTTTGGTCCGAATACTTCTACGTCAAGTCGCAGTACCATAGGGGGTATGGTCGGGAATAATAGCAGCGGGACGACCTCGATAAAATATGGGGTGACACGTGATAAGATTTTGGCTGTTTCTGGGTATTTATCTGATGGTCGACCTGTGACCTTTCAGCGTAAAGGCTATTTAGAAGCTTCTTCCTCAAAAGCGACCAATAGCTTAGATGCCGATTTTGAAATACGGACAGCACACGGGTTGAAATCATCAGTATTTGAGCTCTTGGAGCCTACGGAGGCCAGAAAACAGATTTTAGACAATTATCCCAAACCCAGTATCCATAGACGTAATACGGGTTATGCGTTGGATTTACTGGCGTCGCAATGGAACGATTCAGCAATTTCAGTAGATGAACTCAATCTATTACCCCTGATTTGCGGCAGCGAGGGGACGTTAATGGTCACGACTTCCATAACAATCCAATTGGATGAGTTGCCGCCAAAACACAATGCTTTAGTTGTGTTGCAATACAAAGATTTAGAGCATTGTATGCTCGATGTGGTCAGTGCCATGAGCCACGATCTGCATACCTGTGAGCTCATTGATGACGTTGTTTTGGACTGTACTGCCCAAAATACAATGTATAATGCGTATCGATTTTTTGTAAAAGGAACACCAAAAGCGGTATTATTTTGTGAATTACGTGATGCAACTCAAGAGGGTTTGGCGGTTCAGGTCGAAGAGTTTCATGGGGATTTACAGGTCCAGAATCGGGCCTATGATATTCAGGTACTGCGTGGAGAAGAAATCGATAAAGCCATTAAGTTACGTATAGCGGGCTTGGGGCTTCTAGGGGCGATGGTCGGTGATAAAAAAGCCGTGGCATGTATTGAAGATACGGCAGTATCACTCGAAGACTTACCTCAGTTCATTCGGGCATTTACAGATATTATGAATGTGTATAACCAAAAGGCAGTATATTATGCACATGCTGGGGCGGGAGAACTGCATTTACGTCCCATTTTGGATCTTAAACAAGACCCTGATAAACGTGATTTCAGGAAGATTACCGAGTCTGTAAGTACATTGGTCAAACAGTACCGTGGGTCCTTATCTGGAGAACACGGAGATGGGATTGTACGCTCTGAATTCATCAAAGCACAAATTGGACAAGAAAATTATACGCGTTTAAGACGTGTCAAAACCATATTTGATCCTGGTGGTTTTTTAAATCCAGGTAAAATTGTGGATCCCTGGCCCATGGATCAGCGATTGAGAGTTGATATGACTAAAAATACCCCTGATGTTGAGACTACGTATGACTTTTCAGATCAGCAAGGTATTTTACGCCTGAGTGAGCAATGTAACGGAAGTGGCGATTGTCGTAATAGTCATGAGCATCATGGGATGCTTTGCCCAAGTTATCAGGCCACCAAAAATGAGCGCGATACCACACGAGCTAGGGCTAATGTATTAAGAGAGGTGCTTAGCAATGGACAAACCCAACATGAGCGATGGGGCACCAAAGCGCTTCATGAGGCGTTTGATCTCTGTGTAGGCTGTAAAGCATGTCATAATGAATGTCCCAGTAAAGTGGATATGGCTACGGTCAAATCTGAGATGCAACATCAGCGCCGAAAATTAGGATATTCAAAAAAGTCCGATCGGTTTTTTGGACATAATACGCTGTATTACAAGTATTTGTTTGTAGCACCTGCAGTGTTTAGAACCTTGCTCAATAGCCGTATAACTCAAAAAATAGTCAAGACGGTATACGATATCGCGCCAGAGCGTAGTTTGCCCAAATTCCCGAATAAGTCGTTTACACAGCGTTTGGTTCAGTCAAAGAGATCTTATAATGTATCTAGGCGGAAGAATCAAAGAGTCTATTTATGGGTCGATGAGTTTAGTGACTATCTAGAACCTGAAATTAGTCAAGACGCTTATGATTTACTATTGTCATTGGGTTATGAGGTTACTTGCATCACAGGGCTTAATAGTGCACGAGCCTTGCTCAGTAAAGGCTATTTGGATAAAGCTAAAAAACTCATTGATCAAAATTTAGATTATTTTGAATCCACCTGTATCGATGGACCTATATTGGGGATTGAACCCTCAGCTCTATACGGGATTCACGATGAATATATACGACTGGCTTCTGATAAAGAAAAAGCCATAAAATTAAAGGCAAAGGCCTTTATTGTCGAAGAATTCTTGGCCAATGAACTACGCCAAGGATCCTTCGGCGCAAAAGATTTTACAGAGGAGCCCCTTGAGCTAAAACTACATTTACATTGTCATCAAAAATCACTAGGTCAAGTTACCGACACTTTTGAACTATTGAATTTACCCACGGGTTACCGTCCCACGATAATTCCTTCTGGGTGTTGTGGTATGGCGGGGAGCTTTGGTTTTGAAAAGGAGCATTACCAAACCAGTATGGCGATGGCTGAACTCCATGTATTACCTGCTACTAGAAAAGCCAAAACAGAGACCATACTTGTGGCGAATGGCACTTCGTGTCGACACCAAATTCATGATGGTGCTCAGAAAACAGCATTACATCCGATCACAGTGCTCCGTCGAGCCCTCAAGTGAATTTAGCGCCATGCGAAGTCATCGCCGAGAGAATGTGGGACCAATCGTTGTCTTCTTCGGCCTCTTCCTCTGCAATTAAGGTTATTGGCCGATTTTTATTGTGATCTTTCCAGAAGTATAGACTCCAAGTTTCATTGTGGTATTCTAAGGCTGATAAATTTTCGATCCAGTCTCCACTGTTCAGATAGGTTGTTGACCCTTTACTGTTGCTAAATTCTTGAATTTTAGGCTGATGAATATGTCCGCAAACGACATAGTCAAACGCATTTTCAATGGCTAAATCGGTTGCTGTTTCCTCAAAATTTGAAATAAAACTAACGGCACTTTTTACGCTGTTTTTGATTTTTTTGGAAAGGGAATAGCGCTCACGACCGAGTTTTAATAAAAAATAGTTAATCAGTCTATTGAGTAAAATCAAAAGATCATAACCCCAGCCTCCCAGTTTTGCGACCCACTTTGCATGTTTCATGGTGGCATCAAATACGTCTCCATGAAAAAACCATGCTTTTTTCCCATCAAGATCAATGGTAAGTTTGTTCATGATGCGAATATTTCCCATTTTGGTCCCAGCAAATCGTCTTAGCGCTTCATCGTGGTTGCCGGTGATATAGTAGATCTTAGTGCCTTTGGCGGCAAATGCAAAGAGTTTCTTGATGATTAGTATATGGGCTTTTGGAAAGTAACGCTTACGAAATTGCCAAATATCAAAGATATCCCCGTTGAGCACGAGTTGTTTGGGCTTAATGGAATTTAGGTAATTCAGCACCTCTTTGGCGTGGCAACCATAAGTGCCTAAATGAACATCTGAAATTACCACCAAATCGATTTTCCGCTTCATTTTAGGCATAATCAAAAGTCTAACTTAAGTTTAAGACAATTATCACGCTAGAGTTAATTTTTAATGACTAGAATTTTAAAGAAAAGTTATGAGGTTAACCGCAGGTTAACAAAGTGAATTCTTTTAATTCTCGGGGCAATGGGCTACATTTGTTTAAATTCAAATTATGGCTGGTGCAGTTTTCGGATCATCATTAACCCTGAGTACATTTGGAGAGTCTCACGGTCCAGCCATGGGAGGTATTTTGTCTGGATGCCCCGCTGGCCTTTATCTTGATTTTGACTTCATTCAGAACGAGCTCGCACGCAGAAAACCTGGACAATCGTCTATTGTCACTCAGCGCAAAGAGCCGGATCAAGTCCAATTTCTTTCTGGGGTATACGAGGGCAAAACTACAGGAACCCCCATTGGGTTTATGATTCAGAACGCCAACCAAAAGTCTGGAGATTACGATCATTTAAAATCGGTCTACCGACCATCACATGCCGACCTTACCTACCAAAAAAAATATGGACATCGCGATCATCGCGGTGGGGGTCGTGCCTCAGCTCGTGAGACCGTAAGTTGGGTTGTGGCTGGTGCCATTGCCAAACAAATAATCCCACAGGTTAAGATATCAGCTTATGTAAGTGCCGTAGGGCCTCATGAATTTAAGGGAAAAGTTGATCAAAAGGCCCTTGAATTAGTGGAGCAAAACATATTACGTGCTCCAGATTTGACCTGGGCCAAGGAGATGGAAGATTTTATTAAATCTGTGCGTAAAGATGGAGATACCGTAGGCGGGGTCATCAGCTGCCAGGTAACCGGTGTCCCAATAGGTTGGGGGAGTCCCATATTCGATAAACTGCACGCCAATTTAGGCAAAGCCATGCTTACGATTAACGCCGTTAAAGGGTTTGAATATGGTAGTGGTTTTACTGGAGCTCAGATGCGCGGTAGTGCGCACAATGACCTTTTTACTGAAGAGGGACGTACAAAAACAAATTACAGCGGTGGGATACAAGGCGGAATCAGTAATGGCGAGCCCATCATGTTTCGGGTAGCCTTCAAACCCGTAGCCACCTTGATGCAGGCCCAAGAGGTGTTGGATCATGAAGGACAAATAAAAAAACAAAGTGGCAAAGGTCGACATGATCCTTGTGTGGTACCTCGAGCAGTGCCTATCGTTGAGGCGCTATGTGCCTTTGTCTTGGCCGACGCCTATCTTATGGACCGAACCACAAAATTATAATCTATGAAATCTATTGCATTGCATTGGCGCATTCTTATAGGTATGGCTCTGGGTGTCATCGTTGCTTTGGTGCTGACCCAATTCACATGGGGCCCAGCCTTAATTGGTGATTATGTAAAACCCTTTGGCACTATTTTTATCAATGGTCTCAAACTGATTGCCATGCCGCTTATTTTAGCGTCATTGATCAAAGGTGTTTCGGACCTTAAGGACATAAGTCGGCTTTCTCAAATGGGGCTCCGTACCATAACAACTTATGTATTCACGACGGTACTTGCCGTTTCGGTGGGCTTAAGTGTCGTAAACATTGTTGCGCCGGGCAAACAAATCACCCAAGAAACTCGCAATGAGTTGGTTCAGGCCTATGGGAGTCAAGCGGCAAAAAAACAGGAACAGGCCGAACAACAGATGCAATCAGGGCCACTACAGGCTTTGGTCGATTTGGTGCCCAGTAATATCGTTGGGGCTGCCTCGAATAATGGCAATATGCTGCAAGTGATATTTTTTGCCTTGTTTTTTGGGGTGAGTTTGATTTTGATTCCTGAATCCTCAGCTGCCCCGGTTAAAGCATTTTTTGACGGGCTTAATGATGTCATCTTAAAAATGATTGACTTGATCATGTCTTTGGCCCCTTATGGAGTTTTTGCCTTGATGGCTGCGCTCGTGATCGAGGCCCCCTCTGCAGATTTATTTGCGGCCTTAGTTTGGTATGGCCTCTGCGTGGTGATCGGTCTGATGCTGTTAGTGGGCTTGTATTTGTTGATTGTTCGTTTTGTCATTGGTCGAAACCCATTGAAATTTATTCAGGGAATATCACCCGCACAATTATTAGCCTTTTCGACCAGTTCGAGTGCAGCGACGCTACCTGTGACCATGGAATGTGTTGAAGATAATCTTCGGGTGCGCAAAGAGGTGGCGAGTTTTGTATTACCTATTGGCGCCACCATCAATATGGACGGAACCAGTCTTTATCAAGCCGTAGCGGCCGTGTTTATCGCTCAGGCGTTCGGTATGGACCTCGATTTTGCCACGCAAATGGGGATCATTGCTACAGCGACACTAGCGTCAATAGGCTCTGCTGCCGTTCCCGGCGCGGGTATGGTTATGTTGATTATCGTATTGGCTCAAGCCGGTATCCCTGAGGCTGGTTTAGCTTTGATATTCGCAGTAGATCGTCCTTTGGATATGTGCCGCACGGTCATCAATGTTACCGGTGATGCAATGGTTTCGCTATGGGTCAATAAGTCTCAAGAGTAACCTTGGAGATTCTACAAAAACCGGTCGTGCAATTCTGTTGAGGGCATGCGGCATTGATCGCTTTTGCCAAACCAAGCGTAACGCTTGTGCGCAATAAAATCATAAACAATATCGCGCAACCTTTTGGGAATAATCATGTAGATATAAAGCAAAGGCCAAAGACCTGATAATTCGCGGCATATGCGCAGTACAGCAGAAGATTTCTCATAGAGCTGTCCTTGATCGATATAATAAACCGATTTAAATATTCCATCTGAATCACTCTTGGCAGTCGTCTTGAGCAAATTTATGATAGAGGGGTCAAGACCCTTAAACTCATTTTGATCTATTTGCTGAAGGGCGATGAACTTAAATTTTTTCTTTGGATCGTAGTCAATGATCCAGTTGACGGTGTGATTACACAAATTACAGACCCCATCAAAGGCCACAATTTTATATGGGTCATCGGTCATCATGCTTTCTCGATATACTCTTTTTTCACCGTGGTGGTGAAGGTTCCATAATTGACCACGAGTTTGTTTTTTTCTATTTTATCAATAGTTCCTACGGCCACTCCATCAATCATCCGCACTCGATCACCTAGGTTAAACACGACAATCTCCTCGGGCTTTGACTCAATCTCCTTTTTCTTTTTAGCTTTTTTTGTAGCGCGAATTTGAGCGACCTCTAGTTTGAGTTCTTTGTCAAATGCAGCGTTTTTGTTATTTGTTCGACGCGAGGAGGAACCTTTAGATTTTTTGTTTGAAGATGAAGCGCCTTTTGCTTTTGCAGTCCCAGCCTTGGGTGTATTATTACTGACAGGTTTGAGCTTAGTTTTTGGTTTTCTTTTATTGTTCTCCTGCATGACCAGTTTAAACAGAGCATCCAAAAGGCCTTTTTTAGTCCACTTATTGTAGTAACGCTCGGCCAATTGGTCTACTTTTCGTCCCAAGACAAGTAGTCTTTGATTGGCATCAAAAACCTCTTGATAACGTTCGAGTTTGTCTTTGACTTTTTGTTGAGTTTCGGCTAATTCTTCGGTTTTAATCTTAGCCTGTTGTTCTTGTTTCTGCAGTGAGGTCTTCAGATTTCTAAGTCCAGAGCGCTCTTTCTGAAGATTAGCAATGGTTTTATCAAATCGTACTTTGCCACTGGCGATCTTCTTTTTAGCTCGATTAATCAGCCCGTAGGGTATGCCATTTTTTTGAGCCACCTCAAAGGTATAGGAGCTTCCTGCTTCACCCACAAAAAGTTGATACAGCGGTTGAAGTGATTGAGCGTCAAAAAGCATATTGGCATTTGTGGCACAGGGTAACTCGTTGGCCAAGAGTTTAAGGTTGGTATAGTGCGTGGTAATGATGCCAAAGGCCTCACGACTATAAAATTCCTCTAAAAAAGTTTCGGCTAGTGCCCCTCCGAGCTCTGGATCACTCCCTGTTCCAAATTCATCAATCAAGAACAAGCTGTCTTTTTGACATTTTTTGAGGAAGTAATTCATCTGTTTCAGACGATAACTGTAGGTGCTCAAGTGATTTTCAATGGACTGATGATCTCCAATATCGGTGAGAATTCGTTTGAAAAGACACATTTGGCTCGAGGGATCTACCGGAATCAACAATCCACTTTGCACCATGAGTTGCAAGAGGCCAACGGTCTTTAATGTGATACTTTTTCCGCCAGCATTAGGACCTGATATGACGATAATGCGACTATTATGATCAAGGCTTATGGTTTGTGGATAGGTGGTCTTTTTTTGTTTTTTATGGTCCAAAAGCAGGAGTGGGTGATAAGCCTTGTGGAGGTTTAGCTGTCGTTCCTTTGTAATAGAGGGACGCACGGCATCCATCTCATGGGCATAATGCGCTTTGGCATACCACAAATCCACCTGAATTAAAAACTCTTCATACTGGGTAATGTCCGCGATATACGGTCTTAGGGCATTGGTGAGCCATTTGAGTAAGCGTTTGACTTCCTCTATCTCACGGTAAATCAAACTGCTTAGTTCTTGCGCGAATTCAAGAGTTTGCTGTGGTTCGATATAGACAATACTTCCTGTTTTGGATTGTCCCATAACCACACCCTTGACTCTTTTACGGTACATGGCCTTTACAGCCAACACGCGCTTATTGTCCACAATACTCTCGCGTATATCATCTAAATAATCGGCCTGGGCATAGCGAGATAGGGCTTGGCTAAATGATTTATTGATACTCGATTTTACCTTGAGAATTGATTTGCGTAGATGCAGTAATTCATCAGAGGCACTGTCTTTGACCTGGCCGAATCGATCCAAAATACTATCGATCAAACGAACGGGCTGATCATCATAAGACACCTGGTCGGCGTATTGATTTAGGACGATGTAGAACTGGTCAAACTTTTTTAAGAATCGTTTAATGGTGTCCGTGGTTTGACAGACGTGTTTTATCTTTTTAAAGCCATTGAGCTCCAATACACTGTTTTCGATTCCTAACTGATGCAGGACTTCGGTTAAATCATCAAAATGGTGTCCAGGAAAACTTTGGTCGCTTCCAATAGAGGCCTTGTACTCTTCAACCTCTTTAAGGGCGCGAACTATAGCGGCCTGATCATTGATGGGGCTAATCTGTCCACAACGCAGTTTGCCGCCTTGAGTCAAAGCACGCTGGGCAAGATGATCAAGCACCTGATCAAACTCTAGATCACTAATAGTTTGTGGCTGAATGGTTTTCATAGCAGAAAGTAATCGGTAAATTGATTATTTTCACCCCAAAAGTACGATAAATGCAATTAATTCAACAGGATTCCTGGCAAGAGCTCTTGCAGACAGAACAGTCTAAAGAGTATTGGTCTGAGCTTATAAATTTTGTAGAGTTTCAGTATCAACGGAAACAGTGTTTCCCTCCTCGAGATCAAATATTTAAGGCATTTGAATTAACTGCATTGGACCAAATTAAAGTAGTGATTCTAGGTCAGGACCCCTATCATGGCCAGGGTCAAGCCCATGGTCTTGCATTTTCTGTACCTAATGGGGTGGTCAAACCCCCTTCGCTGATCAATATACTCAAAGAAGTACACAACCAGGAACCAGGCGACATCTGGAGGTCCTCAGAATATTCTGGTAATCTGACTCCATGGGCAGAGCAGGGGGTATTTCTTCTTAATTCAATTCTTACTGTAGAAAAAAACAAAGCGGGAAGTCATCAAAAGAAAGGGTGGGAGCATTTTACTGACGCTGTAATCCGCAGGATAAGTCAACAAAAAAGCGGAGTGGTATTTATGCTATGGGGGCGTTATGCACAACGTAAAATCAAACTAATTAATCCTACAGAGCATCTTATTTTAACCAGTGGACATCCTTCACCACTGAGCGCTAACCGTGGACTTTGGTTTGGCTGTGACCATTTTAATAAGGCTAACCATTATTTGGAACAAAATAAAAAACCACCGATACGGTGGTAGATGGATACGTGCAATTAATGAGATTGCGCTTTAGTCTTTTTGGCGGTAATCGGCCTCAGAAGTGTCATTACAGGAGAACTCCAACAAAAGAAAATTGGTGACGATTAACCCTCCTAAAACAATTAAAAATGTAACCATAGCATTGATTTTATATACTATAGATACAATGTCCTATCGAAGGGTTGCGTGTAGAATTAAAAAAAATAAAATAATGGATTGCGCCAAAATCGCTTATCCACCCACGCGCTTGGTTTGGAATCCTTTTTGTTTGAGAAAATCCATGATTTGATCCCTGAAATTACCTTGAAGTATAATGCAGTGATCTTTGATGCCTCCGCCAATACTAAAATGCTGTTTAATTGACTTGGCCAGTGATTTCAATGCCTGCGAGTCTCCCTCAAAGCCTTCGATAATCGTTGTTCCCTTACCTTTTCGTTTTTCATAACGACAAATTAGGGGGGCGCTTTGGTCTTGACTTAAGTTCTTTTCAGAATGCTGATCTTGTTCTAAAGGGGCTTCTGATTCCTGATGGTCAGGAAATAAATTTTTGAGTTGATCGCGTAAATCTGCCATGGCTACTTTTTCCGAAGTCCTATTTCGACTAACCGCTCTTCTAAAAATGCACCAGCAGTAATATCTGGATAGGTTTTTGGCGTTTCTTGAGTAATACAAGTCTCTAAGCAATCGAGCTTCATATCTGATCTAGGGTGCATAAAAAATGGGATTGAATAGCGTGGTGTGTCCCATTGATCTCTCGGCGGATTGACCACGCGATGAATGGTCGAGCGCAATTTATTATTGGTGTGTCGCTCCAGCATATCACCGACGTTGATCACCAATTCATTGGCCTGGGGTAAGGCATCTACCCAATGCCCCTCTTTAGTGAGTACTTGCAGTCCTCCGCTCGACGCGCCCATCAGGAGTGTAATTAAATTAATATCGCCATGGGCACCAGCGCGCACTGCGCCATCGGGCTCCTGAGTAATGGGGGGATAATGTATCGGTCTGAGAATACTATTTCCATCAGTCACCCAACGATCAAAATAAGTTTCGGATAGATCCATATATAACGCTAAAGCCCGCAGCACATAGATGCCTGTTTTTTCGAGCATTCTGTAGGCCTCCATACCGACAGGATGGAACTCGGGACATTCTTTGACCTTAATATTCTCTGGATAGGGCGTAGGCAGGTCGGCTGATGCACTGGGTTGTTGTCCAAAATGAAAGAACTCTTTTAAGTCCCCTTTGCTCTGGCCTTTGGCGTGTTCTTTACCAAAAGAAACATAACCTCGTTGGCCTGCCAAACCTGGGATTTCATATTGAGATTTTACCGAATTAGGTAAATCAAAAAATTGTTTAACCTCCCGGTATAGTTTATCCATGAGGTTTGGTGATAAAAAATGATTGCTCAAAGAAACAAAACCGATTTCTTTATAGGCATCACCAATTTGAGTTACAAAATGTGCTTTTCGTTTTGGATCGTCCGACAAAAAGTCGGCTAAATCTACCGAGGGGATGTGCGTCATGTTGCGTAATTATACTGACAAATATACTCAAATTGTAGGGTTACGCGCTTAAAAAAATTACTTGGGACCAAAGGGCTAAGAAGCATATAATTGTTACTTTTAAGGCAAGTAATTGTTAATTTATGAGTCGCAAGACCGTCACGAAACTTCCCTTTAACTTTGACCGCAGTAATATAGAGGAAGCAACCTTATTAGAGTTGTATCAGCGGATGCTTAAACCTCGTATGATCGAGGAAAAAATGTTAATTCTGCTGCGCCAAGGTAAAATCAGTAAATGGTTTAGTGGTATTGGCCAAGAGGCTATTTCTGTTGGGGTGACTTCTGTCTTGACTCCAGGCGAATATATTTTACCGATGCACCGTAATCTTGGGGTATTTACCACGCGTGATATTCCATTACACCGTCTTTTTGCGCAGTGGCAAGGAAAGGCCAGTGGTTTTACAAAAGGTCGTGATCGCAGCTTTCATTTTGGAACTCAAGACTACAATATCGTCGGTATGATTTCACATTTGGGGCCCCAATTTGGTGTGGCTGATGGGATTGCCCTGGGTAATCTGCTTAAAAAGAACAATCAGGTATGTGCCGTATTCACGGGTGAAGGAGGGACAAGTGAAGGGGATATCCACGAGGCTATGAATGTCGCCTCGGTGTGGGGTCTTCCTGTTTTGTTCTGTATCGAAAATAACGGCTACGGATTGTCTACACCCACTTCAGAACAGTACAATTGTGCCCACCTAGTTGATCGTGCCCAGGGCTACGGCATGGAGGGACATCGTTTAGCCGGCAATAATATTCTTGAGGTCTACAATGAGTTAAATACAATAGTCTCATCTATGCGTGAGACTCCACGCCCTGTGCTGGTTGAATTTGAGACGTTTAGAATGCGTGGACACGAGGAGGCGAGTGGCACTAAATACGTACCTCAAGAATTAATGGACCAATGGGCCAAAAAAGATCCAATTGAAACCTACAGATCATTTTTGCGACAGGAGAACATCTTAACCGAAGAATACGATGCGGACTTAAAGGCACAAATAACTCAAGAAATAAACGATAATCTTAAACTGGCTTTTGATGAATCAGACATAGAATCTACACTAAGTATTGAGTTAAATGATGTTTATCAAGAGTCTCAATATGAATTAGTTGATCCCTCTATGGAACAAAATGAAATGCGTCTTGTCGATGCATTGGCTCAGGGAGTAAAGCAGGCCATGGAGCAATATGACAATCTTGTGATCATGGGTCAAGACATTGCACGGTACGGTGGTGTATTTAAAATAACCGAAGGGCTTTTTGAGCAATTTGGAGCTGGACGTGTGCGTAACACGCCAATATGTGAATCAGCCATTTTGTCGGCGGCTATGGGTTTGTCGATTAATGACCATAAGGCCGTTGTCGAAATGCAATTTGCTGATTTTGTGAGCTCTGGATTCAACCCCATTGTGAATTATTTGGCCAAATGCCACTATCGCTGGGGCCAGAATGCAGACGTTGTGATCCGTATGCCTTGTGGTGCAGGAGTCGGGGCTGGGCCATTTCACAGTCAAACCAATGAAGCTTGGTTTACCCATACTCCAGGACTAAAAGTAGTCTATCCGGCCTTTCCTGATGATGCAAAGGGATTGTTGGCCTCAAGTATTGCAGACCCCAATCCAGTCTTGTTCTTCGAACATAAAGCCTTGTATCGAAGTATAAGAGGCATGGTTCCCCAGAATTACTATCATTTGCCATTGGGCAAGGCTGCGGTCCTGACTCAGGGCGATGAGGTGGCCTTAATTACCTATGGCGCAGGCGTTCATTGGGCCTTAGCCTTACCTGAGGAACTGAAAAACAGATGTCGTATTGTTGACCTGCGTACCTTGATGCCTTTAGATAAGAGCACAATAATCGAGACGGTTAAGGCAACAGGTAAGGTTTTACTGCTCCAGGAGGACAGTTTATTTGGTGGAATTGCCTCGGATATTTCTGCCTTAATTTCTGAAGAATGCTTTGAGTTTTTAGATGCGCCAATTCGTCGTGTAGCGAGTTTGGAAACACCGATTCCTTTTGCAAGCGCTCTAGAAAAACAATATCTGGCCAAAGACCGCCTCGAAGCCACATTGACTGAATTGTTAGCCTATTGATATGGAAGATATTTTTACCCTAGAACATCTGACTTCACTCGTTCTACTGATAATGCTTCAAGCGGTTTTGGGACTCGATAACTTACTGTACATTTCTATTGCCTCAAAGCAGGCGCCAGAAAAGGATCAAGCTCGGGTGCGCACCGTAGGTATCGCTTGGGCTATAGTCCTGCGTATCGGACTGCTCTTTTTACTGTTGAGATTAATTGAGTTTTTTCAAGACCCATGGTTTGTGATTTCGGACAACGCTTATTTTACCGGCGCATTCAATTTCCACAGTATCATTGTCTTAGTGGGCGGTGTATTTTTAATGTATACCGCATTAAAAGAAATATGGCATATGATGCATTTTGATCCTGGGTTAGAACACAACTCCGGGGGCACTAAAAGTGCGACCCAAGTGATCTTGATGATCATTTTGATGAATCTCATCTTTTCATTTGATTCTATTTTAGGGGCTATGGCGCTTACCGATGAATTCTGGGTTATGGCAACAGCGATCATCGCTGGCGGATTACTGATGATCTGGCTATCAGGGCGTGTGACAGCATTTTTAAAGAAAAACAGACTTTATGAAGTGCTTGGTTTATTCATTTTGTTTATTGTCGGCATAATGCTCCTTTCAGAAGGGGGGCATTTGGCCCATATTTATGTCTTTGGCAATCCAATTACCCCAATGACCAAGACCACGTTTTATTTTGTGATTATTATTCTCATTTTGATTGATATCGTGCAGTCGAAATATCAAAAAAAATTGAGTGGTGGCCGAGAATAATAAGACCTTATGGGATCACTGCGACCCCACAACCTTGCCCACGCCACAAATCATTGCAGTTAAATTATCGGTCAAAGGAGAACGCTCTCTGCGTCAGAAACACCCCTGGATTTTTGATAAAAACATCATCAAAACTAACAAGAGCCCCAGGGCTGGGGATGTGGGCGTCGTTTTTTCGCATCGCAACAATAAAGCGATTGGCGTTGGTTTATTGGACCCAAAATCACCCATCTCCTTAAAAATACTTCACTCTGGCGGTGGAATAAAAATCGATCGAGATTTTTTTCATACCGTGATTCAACAGGCCATCGAGCGACGAGCTGACTTGAGTGATGTAACCAATGCCATGCGCCTTGTATTCGGTGAAAATGATGGATTACCTGGACTTATTATTGATGAGTACAACAGTGTTCTTGTTTTGAAGGTTTACAGTCTGATGTGGCTTCCCTATATACGACAAATTCAAGAGGTTTTGATTGCCTTGCGTGCTCCTAAGGCTGTGGTCTTACGAGCCAATCGTCACGTGTCTCGGTCGCTGAAATTAGCCACAGAACATCAGGCCGTTTTGACTTACGGGGATTTGCCTGATCCCGAGATAGAATTCCATGAATATGGCGTTCGTTTTTTGGCTCATGTACTCAAGGGGCACAAGACAGGATTTTTTCTTGATCATCGATATAATCGTAATCGAGTAGGGCAGTTGTCCTCTGGAAAGCGAATGCTCGATGTATTTGCCTATGCCGGTGGATTTGGCGTGCATGCCTTAGTCAATGGCGCCACGCATGTAACGAGTTTAGATATTAGTGCGCACGCGCTGAGTTTGGCCCAAAAAAATGCAGCTTTGAATGAATATCGTGGGGCGCACGAGATTTTATGCGGGGATGCCTTTACCATACTTAATGAGCTGATTGAGCGGGGTGTTACTTATGATCTGGTGGTCATCGATCCCCCGAGCTTTGCCAATAGTGCCGATGGTGTTGATTTAGCCTTGGGTAAATACACAGCCCTTGCCACATTAGGAGCCCAATTAGTGGCCAATAAAGGTTGGTTGATTTTGGCCTCTTGTTCTTCGAGAGTGGATATGAATCAATTCTTGGAATCACACAAAAACAGCGCAATTATGCAGGAAAATATGGCGTTTAGTTTAGTCGAAACTACCGGGCACGATATGGATCATACAGTGAGATTTGAACACGGTAATTATCTTAAAACAGCTTACTATAAGCATCAATAAGGTCTGATTTAAGAATTTTTAGATGCCATTTTATCGATGATTAATATAATAATCATAGACAAAGCACCGCATATGGTAAAGCCTAAAAAAATGGGCCAAACATGATGGTCAATATAGGTCCCAATATAGGTGCTTATGGGTAAGGCCATAATGGTTGAAATAAATCCTGTTATGGCCGCTGCCATTCCTGCGATATGTCCCATAGGTTGCATGGCCAGAGCTCTGAGGTTGCCAAATAAAAATCCAATAGCAAAAAATTGTAACCCAAAAAACACCATCAGTATTTCAATACTCGGATTGTCTTTACCATAGAACAATAGGACATAGGTAAGGGCCACTGCAAAAAAACCGTACATGGCGGTGGTCACCATTTTTTTCATACCAAAGCGCAGAACCAAATGTCCATTTGAGAAAATTGCTAAACCTATGGCAATTGATAATCCTGCGAATATTAGTGGAAATTCCTCCTTTAAATTATACTGATCGTGGAATATTTGCTGAGCTCCACTTAGATAGACCATAAACGACCCAAATACAAGACCAGAAACAAGTGTGTAACCCATGGTTTTTGGTTGTCTTATGACCTCGCCAAGACCATGCACATAATCTTTGATGTCAAGAGGTCTTTTGTGGTCGGGGTCGAGTGTTTCGGGTTGTCGTTTCCAAAACCAAAGGGCAACGGCGCCGCTGCACCAGAGCTGCATCAAAAATATTGATTGCCAGTCAAAGTAATCTAAGACCATTTTGCCAAGAGCGGGTGCCACAATAGGGACCAATAAGAACACTACGGTAACAAAGGACATAATTCGCGCCATGGGGTCGCCCTGATATTGATCACGAATAATCGCAATACTTATGGTTCGAGGGGCCGATAGGCCAATACCTTGAAGAATACGACCTGCGATCATGTATTGGATAGACTCTGCGCTAACACATACAAAACTGGCCGCCAAAAAAAGTATGAAACCCATGTAAACCACAGGTTTTCGACCAAGATTATCAGAAAGGGGGCCAAAAATGAGTGGACCAATCCCAAGACCCAAAAATATCATCGTAATGATAAGCTGGTTTTCTGTGGCTGATTGAGTACGCATGGCAAGGCCAATGACATCTAGCGCAGGAAGTAAGGCGTCAATGGCCAAAGCAACAACCGACATTAAGGAGGCCATAAGCGCTATGAACTCGATGGATCCTTGTTGTGATTGCTTGGTGCTCTTATTTACTTGGGCCATTATTAGAGGTTAATTCCGCTGGGACAAAGGTAAGGGAATAATAGGGCCTGTGTTGCATTGAGTGAAATAATGTCGCTTGTTCCAGCATTAATAACATAGAGTTAGATCGGGGACAGTACGTAATATTCTATTTGACATAATATATATTATAATACAAATGTATGGCTACGATTATGTCATCGTGAATGTTATATGTAAAAGTCCTGTTAATTCTGGAGTCCCTTTAAGATTCCCCTGCGCATAATTTGTTATCTTCGAAACGTTTAAAATTGACCTTTATACTTTAACATTTATTCGATCCCATGAGATTATTTTCAATATTATTTTTCCTTTTGTTTGTTATGAACCCTTTGGTCGCACAAGAACGCCCAATTGAGATTGAAGATGAAGCCAATAGAAATCGTTTGTATTTATACGCAGTTAATAAAAATCTTCAAGATTTTGATGTCACCATTACTGTGACTGGTACAGGTTTTCGTCAGCGTGCGGGCAAACCTCGCGCTGTACGTGTCCCTGCCCGATCACGCGTTCAAGTGAATAGTTTGATTATAGAACGTGGAAAAGAGCCCAAATACGAGTACACATTAGATGTGAGTGAAGAATTATCCCGTCGCGCACTTATTCGTGAGGCAGAGCTCATTAAAATCCAGCCAAAATGGCCTTTGACCATTTACAAGCCATCATCGTGTACGACAAATTGTGAGCCCTTGATTTCGGCACTCGATGAAAGCCCATACCTATATACATTGACCGAAATTGATGCTTATCCTAAAATTCGTGAGCAACTCGCGCGTTTAATTGTGGGTGGCACAGAACGTCTTGATGAAATGGACGCGCCTATCGTTATGATGGCAGGGAAAATGTATTTGACCTTGAGTACTTATGACGAGGTGATGAGCAAAATGGATGAATTAGAATAGGAATAATTCACCCAAGTGCGAAACAAGCATAAAGCTTTAAGGACTAGTCTTTTATGACTAAAACCGAAGCTTTATAGCCTGTCAATAAATTCCATTCTTTGGCCGAGATAATGAAGCCCTTTTCGTTGTAGACGTGCAATTCTGCCGTATTGGGTCCACTACTTCCTTGATTGATCGCTTCAAATTCAATACGATTTGCCCCTGGTTGAAGGGACAACGTAAATCCGGAAAAACTTCCTCCTAAAAATACGCTCGATTGCACGATATCGCCGTTGACATACACCCGAATTAAATCCCCATCGACGTATTCGTGATCTCTGTATTTGACTTGGACAAAGTCGCCAGAGGTCGTAACATCCCCTAAATCTTGATCTCGAGCAAACTCGGGCCTAGGCTCTTTATCTTTCTGAAAGGCTTTAGGTGCTTTACCTGGAATATAGTCTAATAATCCATCTGATGCAGTCATGTCCAGCTGCTGAGGCTCTTGGCTTGGTGGAGGAAATTGCATTTTTGGGTCCCGATCCTTAAAGGGAATAGTCAAACTAACCGGTGGTTTATTTTCGGGGACAAGACTGCTGGGTGTTGGTTGAAAAAATGGATTTTCGCCTTTAGTATTTAGGGTCGCTCCATCAATCTGACTGAGGCATACACCCGATAACAACACCATTAATCCAAAGATCAGCTTAGTTATTACAGGTTGAAAACGATTCATACTCAGGCTTTGTATTTAATGTCTTATAAAATTAGGGTTTTTATCATCTAGACAAGAACGCACCGACTATTTTGACTAAAGATTAACACCAAAAGTTTAAAAAATCATAAAACTACTTCCCTGCCCCACCTGGAATACTTGGTCGAAGTTCTATTTTGCTTGGAAGGCTTCTTGGATGCATTGAGATCAGCCCAACAACAATTTGTCCTACATCCTCAATTTGAATTTTCCAATAATCATCAGAATTAGGCTCGTGATTGTTAAAGTAAGTCGCGACGGAACCTGGCATTATGGTAGTCATTTTAACGCCGTGTTCTCTCAAGTCAAGCATAGCGGCTTGAGTAAATCCAGTCACGCCAAATTTACTTGCGTTATAAGCGGCGCCTTTGGCAAAAAAATTGGTTCCAGCCAAACTTGAAATGCTCATGAAATAGCCCTTGTGCTCGATTAAGCTTTGGGCAAAAACTTTTAGGGTATAAAAGACGCCCGTCAAATTAGTATCAATAGTTTCATGCCACTGATCTAAACTCAATTCGTGAATGGGTGCAAAATGACCGAGCCCAGCGTTGGCAATAACGAGATCGATATTTCCGAGTGTTTTTACAGCCTGATCTGCAGCCTGAGTCATATTTTCAAAGTCTCGCACATCTGCAGTAATTCCCGTGATCTTTGCTTGATTTTTGGCCGCTGTATCTGCCAGTTTATCGATAGCTTGGGTTACGGAAGCCTCAGTTCGACCAGTAATGGCCACCGATATACCTTGATTTAATAGGGCCTCGGCAATACCAAAGCCTATACCTTTAGTGCCCCCGGTAATGAATGCGTTTTTTTTGGTCAAATGAATCATAGCCAAGCGTTTTTTGTGCCTCGGGCAAATATAACCCAATGGCCTATCAAGTCAAAAACATTGGTATCTTTGTTAAAAATAATTAGTGGATCAGCTGCGTTTGTTTTTTTGGGTAAGTCGCCTTGAGGGCCTCTCGTTTTTGTTGCTTTTGGGCGTGGCTATGCCCCTAAAGTATATTTGGGATTGGCCACTGGGTGTAGAAGTAATCGGTATGGCGCATGGATTATTATTCGTGGGTTATGAGGTCTTGGCCTTGTTATTGAAATCCGAGCAGGGATGGACCACGGGTCAATGGTTACTCATTTCATTTTGTGCTCTATTACCCTTTGGACCTTTTTACGTAGAAAAGAAATATTTATCATGACAACCTCTGAAGTACTCCTTATAACTGAATGGATTCGTGATTATTTATACGCTCATGGATTTTCCTTGTTTTGGGCTAATTTAATTAATGCCGTGGTGGTGGTTGCGGTTGGTTTATTGGTGATTCGGTTTTTGGATCGTATCACCCGCAGTATCATTGTGCAATTGTTTAAGGCTTTTAGCAATAAAACAAAAACTTCTTTTGATGATTATTTAGTCGAGAGTAATTTTCCTCGCTTTCTAGCCCACCTCTCCCCGCTCGCCGTGCTGTGGTATTTTATTCCAATTGGATTATATGATTATCCTGAAATGGCGCAAACAGCCACCAAGCTCGCTTCTATGTATTTCGTGGTTTTGTGTGTCCTGATGGTTCGCAGTTTGCTGCGCACCACCAAAACTTATCTCAAAGACGGTTTCGAGCAATATAAGGACAAGCCACTGGAGAGTTATATGCAGGTGCTAATGATGTTTACTTGGGGTGGTGGTATATTTTTCATCATTAATTTAATGACTGGATTTAGTGTTGAAAGTTTGGCGTCACTCGGTGCCGCTTCAGCCATGATTTTATTGGTGTTTAAGGATACGATCCTCGGTTTTGTGGCCAGCATACAAGTATCGATCAACGATATGGTGCGCATTGGCGATTGGATTACCTTTTCTAAGTACGGTGCTGATGGATCAGTCATAGAAATCAATTTGGCTTCTGTGCGGGTACAAAACTTTGACAATACCTTTACCACAATTCCCACGTATAGCCTCATCTCGGATTCCTTTCAAAATTGGCGAGGGATGCAAGAATCTGGAGGAAGACGGATTAAGAGAGCCCTTATGATTAAACAAACTTCGGTTCGTTTTTTAACCCAGGAAGATATCACAGCCTTCAAAAAAATAAGCTTAGTTGCGCCTTACATTGAGCATCGTGAGAAGGATATTGTCCGACATAACACTCAAAATAATATCGACAAATCTCTGCTGATCAATGGGAGAAATCAAACGAATTTAGGCGTGTATCGAAAGTATATTGATGCTTTTTTGCATGAAAATCCTGCGATCAATAAAGATCTAACACTCATGGTACGTCCATTAGCTGCCACCGAACACGGTATTCCAATTGAAATTTATGCCTTCAGCAGCGATAAGCGTTGGGAGAACTACGAACACATACAGGCTGATATATTTGATCATATTTATGCCTCTGCGTCTTATTTTGATCTTGAACTCTATCAGGCGCCCTCCTCAGACGATCTCAGCTCATTTAAAGCCTAAACCATGAATGAGCGCGATACACAGTTGATCGGGATGCGTCCGGAGTTACCCAAAATAATCACGCATGCGCAGATGTCGGATCAGGAGTCCTTTCAAAATCATACCCTCCGCCCTATCTTGAAGTTACAAAATGATCTTATTTTGGCTTTATTCCGTCACTACATTGAGAAGCACAAAGGGGTTTTTTATGAAATTTCTCCAGAGCGTAAAATGGATTACATCGAGTCTGCAATCCATAAAGAC
>CBFIFD010000013.1:0-44320 GCA_965661835.1 Flavobacteriaceae bacterium
AGCTACATAACAATAATTTTGAAGATTTTCTGAATGAATTTTTGGGCCCGGAAGACCTCCGAGACTCAAAAACGCCCCATTACGCCCAGTCTAACTTCGATCTTATATATTTAGATGGCCATCATGACGGACTAGCTACACTGCGTTATTTTGAAAGCCTCAAAAAGCATACACACGATACAAGTGTTTTGATCATCGTTGACATTCACTGGTCCAAAGGCATGAGTGACGCTTGGCAACAAATCGTCCAAGACCCCAGGGTGAGTGTTTCTATCGATACCTTTTTCTGCGGATTTTTATTTTTCCACCCCACCCAAGCCAAAGAAGATTTTATAATTCGGCTCTGAATTAGCTTGGTTTGATTGTCAATAAAATCAGTAACTTTAGGCTCAAATTAATTGCATGAGTCAGGTCATTAAAATTCGCTCCATTACCCGTGATTTCCCGCTAGGACAGGAGGTCGTAAAAGTCCTCAAAGGAATCGACTTGGACATAGATAAAGGAGAATACGTCGCCCTGATGGGACCATCGGGTTCTGGTAAATCTACCTTAATGAATCTATTGGGTTGTTTGGACACCCCTACCTCTGGGCATTATGCCCTAAATGGTATCGATGTAAGCAGCATGAGCGATGATGAGCTCGCAGAAATTCGCAATAAAGAAATCGGTTTTGTCTTTCAAACATTTAATCTATTGCCGCGAACTACTGCTCTAGATAATGTTGCCCTTCCGATGGTTTACGCTGGTGCTGGCAAACAGCAACGTCACGAGCGTGCCAGCGAGGTGCTGAGTGATGTCGGGCTGTCTGACCGCATGGATCACCGCCCCAATCAACTCTCGGGAGGTCAAAGACAACGTGTCGCAGTAGGGCGCGCCTTGGTCAATAAGCCCTCGATTATTTTGGCGGATGAACCAACCGGAAATTTAGATTCAAAGACCTCTTTAGAAATTATGCAACTCTTTGACGACATTCACAAAGCGGGCAACACGGTCATTTTAGTGACCCACGAAGAAGACATCGCCACCCACGCACAGCGCGTAATACGGCTACGAGATGGAGTGATCGAAAGCGATACAAAAATCAAGTAATTTTTAATAGAACACCATGCTCACTTGGACCCTTATCGCCTTTGTACTGCTTGTGGTCGTGGTGTGGAATAGTTTCCGTGTTCAAAAAGCCCGCCGAAAACGTAGCCAAAGAAATTTTCGCGCTTCATTTAAAGAAAAGCGTCAACATAATACGCGAACGAAAAAATAAATAGCTTATGAAAATTTACACCAAAACTGGAGATCAAGGCAACACCTCACTGTTTGATGGACAGCGCGTGCCCAAACACCACCAGCGTATTGAGGCCTATGGCACTTTGGACGAACTCAATGCCTACATTGGCCTTTTGATGAGCCAAGGCATTGCTCAAGAGTACAAAAAACAACTTAACGCCATTCAAAATGAGCTCTTTGTTCTAGGGGCCCAACTTGCCAACCCGCAGGATGAGTCAGCCAAAAGTTCGCGAAAAACCCCCGCGATTGAGCCCCAGCACATCACAGTCCTAGAATCGGCAATCGATCAAATGAATGAGGCGCTCCCTGCGATGACTCATTTTATTTTGCCAGGCGGCCACACTATTGTGTCATATTGTCACATCGCGCGCACGATCTGCCGGCGCGGCGAGCGCCGCGCCACACTTCTGGCCGAACACCAGAATGTCCCACCGCTGGTGATCCAGTATCTGAACCGGCTTTCTGACTACCTCTTTGTCTTAGCACGGAAATTGACTTCTGATTTAGGCGTTGAGGAGATTAAGTGGGAACCGCCTCAATAAAAGTTTTTAAGGTAGAACCCGCTTACTAAACACAGTTACTTTGGTCTTTGTATCGGGGTAATCGCCTTGATTAAATAAGAAGAACACGTCCACTGACTGAAACACAAGCATCTGTTAATCAACGCTTTGTATTTGTTATTTTAAATTTTGATGAATAAAATACCTTTTTACTTGCCTTTATGCGGTAAAAATTTATTTTTGCAAAAACTAAATGGAATTCTGTTATGTACTGGACATTAGAACTAGCATCGTATTTAAGTGATGCGCCTTGGCCGGCAACGAAAGACGAATTGATTGATTATGCGATCCGTACAGGAGCTCCTCTTGAGGTTGTTGAAAACCTCCAATCCATTGAAGATGAGGGAGACTCATACGATTCAATTGAAGAAATTTGGCCAGACTACCCCACAGACGAAGATTATCTGTGGAATGAAGATGAATACTAATCAGTTCTAACGCTGCTGAATAAAGTCTCAGGCCGTTGTGTACTGAGACTTTTTTTTACAATTATCAATGCCAATTAAATGGCTCAAACCCTTTGATTTTGTAGGTTTTTGTCGTTTTTTTGTGTGACTCGATCCATCGCAAATAACGCGAGGTGATCTGGGTTGAAATCCAACAACAATGGGACTATTAGACAATGTTTTAAAAATATTCGTAGGAGATAAATCCAAACAAGATATCGGCGAAATTCAGCCGCTGGTTGATGAAATCAAAAAGTTTGAATCGAGTATTGCGGCCCTAACCCTAGATGAGTTACGCGCTAAATCCGACACATTCCGTAAGCGCATCAAAGAGGATCAGTCTGAGGTTGAGCAAGAAATTCAAAAATTACACGACGCCATCGAGGCCGAATCAGATATCGACAAAAAAGAAGAACTCTACAATGATATCGACCGACTCAAAGACGAGCGTTACGCCATCGAAAAAGCAACTTTAGACGATATTCTTCCCGAGGCCTTTGCGGTCATCAAAGAAACGGCCAAGCGCTTTAAAGAAAACAAAGTCCTCAAAGTGACAGCCTCGGCCAAAGACCGAGAATTTTCAGCCACCAAAAGCTATATAACCCTATCTGGAGACCAGGCCCACTGGGCCAATAGTTGGGACGCCGCTGGCAAAGAGGTCACCTGGGATATGGTTCATTACGATGTACAGCTCATCGGTGGGATTGCCCTGCATCAAGGCAAAGTAGCCGAAATGCAAACGGGTGAAGGTAAAACACTGGTGGCTACGCTACCGGTCTACCTAAACGCACTTGCCGGACACGGCGTGCACCTGGTTACCGTCAACGATTACTTGGCCAAACGCGATAGCGCGTGGATGGCCCCTATTTTTGAATTCCATGGCATGCGTGTAGATTGTATCGATCTACATCAACCCAATTCTGCCGCGCGTCGCAACGCCTACAATGCAGATATTACCTACGGAACCAATAACGAATTTGGTTTTGACTACTTGCGCGATAATATGTCGCACGCCCCAGATGATCTCGTTCAAAAACCCCACCACTACGCCATCGTCGATGAGGTGGATAGTGTCCTTATTGACGACGCCCGTACCCCACTGATTATCTCAGGGGCCGTACCACAAGGGGATCGTCATGAATTCAATGAACTCAAGCCCAAAATCAGTTCTATAGTCGATGTGCAGCGCAAATATCTCACTGGGGTTTTGGCTGAGGCCAAAAAACTCATTGCCTCAGGAGAGGACAAAGAAGGTGGTTTTCAATTGTTGCGCGTTTATCGTGGTCTGCCCAAAAACAAGGCGCTGATTAAATTCCTCTCCGAAGAAGGAGTACGTCAGATCCTTCAAAAGACCGAGAACTTTTACATTCAGGACAACAATCGTGAAATGCCCAAGGTCGATGCCGAGTTGTATTTTGTGATTGATGAAAAAACCAATCAAATTGAACTCACCGATAAAGGGGTAAATTATCTTTCAGGCAGCGATGATCCTGACTTTTTTGTCATGCCCGAAATCGGTATGGAAATCGCCAAAATCGAAGAAAAAGGCCTAGCCCTAGAAGACGAGGCCAAAGAAAAAGAAGCACTTTTTCGCGAATTTGGGATCAAAAGTGAGCGCATTCATACCCTCAACCAGCTACTCAAAGCCTTCACCCTTTTTGAAAAAGACACTCAGTATGTGGTGATGGATAATCGCGTAATGATTGTCGATGAGCAGACCGGGCGAATTATGGACGGTCGTCGCTACAGCGATGGATTACATCAAGCCATCGAGGCCAAAGAAAATGTAAAGATCGAGGCCGCTACCCAGACTTTTGCAACCATTACCCTGCAAAACTATTTCCGTATGTACCGCAAACTCTCAGGGATGACGGGGACTGCGGTTACTGAAGCAGGTGAATTATGGGAAATCTACAAGCTCGATGTGGTAGAAATTCCCACCAACCGACCCATTGCCCGCGATGATCGGGAGGATAAAATTTACAAGACAAAGCGTGAAAAATATAACGCAGTAATAGAAGAAGTCGTCCAACTCTCGCAGGCCGGGCGTCCCGTGCTGATCGGAACAACTTCTGTAGAAATTTCTGAACTCTTGAGCCGCATGTTGGGGATTCGCAACATCAAGCACAATGTGCTCAATGCCAAATTGCACAAAAAAGAAGCCGATATTGTGGCCGAGGCTGGAGACGCTGGTATCGTAACCATCGCCACCAATATGGCAGGTCGTGGAACAGATATCAAACTCACCGACGCGGTCAAAAGTGCTGGAGGTTTGGCTATTATTGGTACTGAGCGCCACGACTCGCGACGCGTTGACCGACAGCTCCGTGGGCGAAGTGGACGTCAAGGTGATCCTGGAAGCTCACAATTCTACGTCTCCCTCGAAGATAATCTCATGCGTCTTTTTGGAAGTGAGCGGATTGCCAAAATGATGGACCGTCTGGGCTTGCAGGAAGGTGAAGTGATACAGCACTCCATGATTTCAAAATCAATTGAACGCGCTCAGAAAAAAGTAGAGGAAAATAACTTTGGCATCAGAAAACGTCTATTAGAATACGATGATGTGATGAACGCCCAGCGGGAAGTGGTATACAAGCGGCGTTACAATGCATTGTTTGGAGAACGCCTGCGTGTGGACATTGCCAATATGATCTACGATACGGCCGAGGTCATCACCCAAGGCAACAAAATGGCTGGAGACTACAAGAACTTCGAGTTTGAGCTCATCCGCTATTTTTCAATGAGCGCCCCGGTAGATGCCAATGCTTTTGAAAAAACGAGTGAAAAAGAAATCACAGCACTCATTTACAAAGAGGCATTTAAGTATTACCAAGAGAAAATGACCGCTAACGCGGCTCTTGCTTTTCCAGTAATCAAAAATGTATACGAAACCCAAGGGGATAAATTCAAACGTATTTTGGTGCCCTTTACAGACGGGGTTAAAACCCTAAATGTGGCTACAGATTTGGAGAAAGCCTACAAAACTGAAGGTGCTGGACTGATTACTGACTTTGAAAAGAATATCTCACTAGCCATCATTGACGACGCCTGGAAAACCCATCTGCGCAAAATGGATGAACTGAAGCAGAGTGTACAGTTAGCCGTGCACGAGCAAAAAGATCCACTTCTGATTTATAAGTTTGAAGCATTTGAACTATTTAAATCGATGATCGAAAGCGTCAATAAAGATGTGATTTCCTTTTTGTTTAAAGGCGAGTTACCGCAGGAACAACAACAGCAAATACGCGAGGCTAAGCAAGTGCGTCAAAAACAAAATTACAGCGAGCAAAAAGAAGAAATTCAAAACCTCGATGAGCGTTCAGCGCATGCTAGGGCTGCTGGCCAGACTCAGAGCAAAACACAAGTCGTAGAGACCGTTGTCCGTGAGCAACCCAAAATAGGACGTAATGATAAAGTGACCATCAAACACGTGCTCAATGGTCAAACCAAAACACTTAAATACAAACAAGCAATACCTCTTATTCAAAAGGGTGAATGGGTACTGCAACAAAATAATTAATTAAAAAGACCATGAAAAAAAACATACTCCTTGGATTCTTCACCTGCATTTTTGCCCTAAACAGTTTAGAGGCTCAATACACAAATTTAGGTTCAGGCATTTCCCCCACTGACATCAATTTCAACGGAACAACCGTAGTGGGTGATAATGGAGCAGAGCATTTTATGTGGAAAGCCCAATCTGGATTAACGCTCATCGGTGGTGTTGGGCCACAAGGATATGGCGGTCAGACCGGAGTCAATTCTGATGGAACCCTAATTTCTGGAACCCGTATTAATCCAAATACTGGATTGGGCGAACTCAGTGTATTTGATGTATTGACCGATACGTGGACTTCACTTGGGGGCATCGGGGGATCATCGGGTAGTTCAACCAGTTCGGCTTGGGGGATTTCTCAAGACGGAACCTCCATTGTGGGCTTGGGTTGGGTCAATGCTGGTTCAGCACATGCCATTCAATGGACAGCGGCCACAGGAATGGTTGATTTAGGCAGTACGGTCTCTGGAAGTAGCTCAAGAGCAAACGCCTGTAATAGCGACGGCTCAGTTGTGGTCGGTTGGCAAGACAGTACCACAGGATTCCGACAAGGAGCCATTTGGGTTAATGGAGTGCAAGAATTATTGACACACCCCAATAACGGTTTGGCCTCTGAGGCCAGTTGCGTCTCTTTTGACGGAAACTTTGTAGGTGGAGGAGGAAACTCAAATAACAATTATCAGGCTTGGCGATACAGTCCCAATACAGGGATCGAGGACATTGGACCACCACCGGTGGGAGGCTGGCGAGGGGCTACTACAAGTATGTCTGACGATGGAACAACCCTGGTCGGATTTTACCGTCCATGGCCAGGCCCTGCGACCCAAGGACAAGGGTTTTTATACAAAGATGGTTTAGGACTGATCGATTTGAATCAGGCAGCGAGTGATCAAGGTATTGATACTCAAGGTAGAACATTGGCCCTCCCTCTTGGCATTTCTGGTGACGGCTCCACAGTGGTGGGCATCGCAGACGACGGCTCAGGATTTATTCTCAGACTCTCGGAGAGTCTTGCCATAAATGACGACTGCACCAATGCCCTTTTACTGTCGTGTAATTCACTAGAGCAAGGATCGACCACTAACGCTACTGATTCTGGCGGCAATAGCACCAATGACGTATTTTACAAATTTTTCGGGAATGGAGACCCACAAATGGTAACCGCTTCATTGTGTAACAATACAAATTTTGATACCGTGATTCGTGTGTATGACAATTGTGATTTGACCAACGAAATCGCGTCGAATGATGACAGTTGTGGTGTGCAAAGTGAGGTAAGCTTTGAGAGTGATGGGGTGAGTAGTTATTTTATCATGGTTGAAGGTGCCGTTGATTCAGGTGATTTTGAAATTTCTGTCGATTGTACTAACATCATGAGTATCGATGACACTGCGTTTTTAGATTTTGCATTGGCACCCAACCCAACCCAGGGCACGATTCATGTGCGCAATACGCTCTCTATTGATCAAATTTCCCTTTACAATGTTATGGGACAGAAGCTCATGCATATCGCAGAAGCTGGTATAGAGCAGACCATTTCTATAGAGCATCTTTCACCAGGTGTCTATTTTGTGAGTGCTGAAATTCAAGGGATTACACATACAGTACCCGTAGTTAAACAATAATCTACTGGTACGGTTTTTTATGAGTGAAAAACCAAACCATAATACGCATAATAAAGAAGCATCTTCGGGAGCCACCGGCGCTCGGGACGCTTCTATTGCTTATATTCAACAAGCGCGTTCCAACGAGATCAGAGCGGATCAATTGGTTAAATCGTTAAAAGATGGCGATAAGACAGCCCTGGGTCGCGCCATTACCATTATCGAGAGTAGCGCCACACACCATCGCAAAAAAGCTCAAGAAATTCTAAAACTTGCGCTGGGACCGAGTCAAGGATTACGCATCGGGATTACTGGGGTTCCCGGGGTCGGAAAAAGTACATTTATTGAACAAATGGGCATGATGCTCACCGCCCAAGGACATCGCGTTGCGGTACTGGCCGTAGATCCAAGCAGCAGTTTAAGTGGCGGCAGTATTTTGGGAGATAAAACACGAATGCAAGAATTGACTCAGTCTCCACTGGCTTTTATACGACCCACTCCCAGTCGACTCACGCTTGGCGGAGTGGCACGACACACCCGTGAAAGCATCATCCTTTGTGAGGCTGCCGGGTACGATGTGATATTAATTGAAACCGTAGGAGTAGGCCAAAGTGAAACGGCCGTTGCCGATCTGTGTGACTTTTTCTTATTGTTACAACTCGCCGGCGCAGGAGATGAACTCCAAGGTATAAAACGAGGCATTATAGAAATGGCCGATGCCATAGTGATCAATAAGGCAGATGATGCCGAGAACTTAAAAGTAGCCAGGGCAGCCCAGTTAGAGTATCAAAGAGCCCCCGGTCTTTTCCCAAGTAAATCAAGTGGTTGGCAAACCAAAACTTTAACCTGCTCTGCGCTGAATAATATCGGGGTCGACAAAGTTTGGGATATGATTCAGAAGTACGTGGCCCTGACTCGAGATAATGGTCATTTTGATCAAAAGAGAGTTGACCAAAATCTAAGTTGGTTAGAAAAAACGGTAACAGAGTCCCTTAGAGAAACATTACTCTTGCATCCCGACGTAGTAAAGCGATGGGATGAACTCAGAGAAAACGTATCCAAACAAAACATGACTCCAGTAGCTGCTGCAGAGATTCTTCTTGATTTAGCACTCAATAAAAATAGAGCTCCTAAGAAAGGGTCTTAAACCACTCGATCTGCGCTTTGAGTCCGTCTTCAAGACTTGTTTTAGGACTGTAATTTAACAGGCGCTTTGCCTTATCGATTACCGCCATGGTTCGATCCTGATCCCCAGGACGTGGCGCCATTATTTTTTTGTTGACTTCTCGACCCAATAGACGCTCTACAGTTTCTATTCCTTGGGCCGTGCTGTACTCTAGGTCTGAACCTAAATTTATAATTTCTCCATGACACGCCTCTGCAGCCTCAAGAACAGAGACAATTCCCGAAACAATATCGCCGACGTAGGTAAAACTGCGACGGTGTTGCTCACTGCCCTCAAAAAGTGTGAATTCTTTATCATTGAGCCCACAATCAATCAAACGAGTGTAGAGTTTGTCGGGACGTTCGCGGGGGCCGTAAACTGAATATAGACGCAACGAAGTGCCCTTGATAAATCCTCGACGTACATAGGCCATAACCAATTGCTCAGCGGCTAATTTGGTTACTCCATACCACGAGGCAGGCTCGGGGGCCGATAACTCATTTTTGGTCGCGACAAGGCCGTAAACAGAGGAAGTCGCTATATTGACAACATAGGGCGCATGCTCAAGCTGATCGATCACTGAGAGTAATCGCTGCGTCCCGATGACGTTATTGTTTAAATAGGACTCAAAGGTACTCGAGGCCGAAATTCCGGGTTGTGCCGCAAAATGAAACACATAATCAATATCCCGGGGCCAGTGCGCCTTGAGATCATCGTGCACTAAATCCACACGCTCTATGGTCACGCCTTGGTCCCGAAGTGTTTTGGCCGTGTGCTCTTTGAGGCCAACATCGTAATAATTCGAGAAATTGTCCCATCCGATCACCTGATGCCCCATCGCCTGAAGTCGCTGAGCCGTATGTGAACCGATAAATCCGGCAGCACCTGTGATGAGTATTTTCATGAGCCTTAAATTACTTTGCAAAGAAACCACTTTTTTAGGTTTCGCTTTTTATTCCTGATAAAGAATTACTTTTGCACCAAATGCCTGACACAAATGAAGTACGACCTGACCATAATTGTTCCTGTGTACAACGAAGAAGACAATCTTGAGCGTCTGGAGCGTGAACTCTCTAAGTATTTAAAGATTGCCCAAAAACCTGCATGTGTCCTCCTAGTCAATGACGGGTCGACTGATCAGAGCCTCGCCTTGATTCAACAGATATGTGAACGCAACACAGCGTTTAACTATCTGAGTTTTGTCGAGAATTGTGGGCTCAGTGCCGCCATAAAGGCTGGTTTTGACGGAGCGTCCACCCCATGGGTAGGATATATTGACAGTGATTTACAAACAGATCCTGAAGATTTCAATGCCCTACTGGACCATGCAGATACTCATGCTTTGGTCACCGGGGTACGCGCGAACCGCAAAGACAGTCTTGTCAAAAATATGTCCTCCAAAATTGCCAATGGTATTCGTCGGGCCTTTACCCATGACGGCATGGATGACACCGGATGCCCTCTAAAAATAATCCGGACTGATTGCGCCAAAAAAATACCAATGTTTCGCGGGCTACACAGATTTCTGCCGGCCATGATTTTGTTGCAAAATGAGCGGGTAATCCAAATTCCGGTACGTCATTATCCCAGAATCGCTGGCCAAGCCAAGTTCGGCCTGTGGAATCGATTGCTTGGACCACTCATGGATTGTTTTGCCTATTTATGGATGAAGAAAAAATACATTAATTATCAGATTAAAGAGCAAGGATGAGTCAAGGTCTGATTTACAGCATCGGATTTCTGGCCCAATTACTCTTTTCGGCGCGCCTATTTGTTCAGTGGTTTTTATCTGAGCGTCAAAAGCGAGTGGTCACCCCTAGCCTATTTTGGCAATTGAGTTTATTGGCGTCATTTTTATTGTTCGTCTACGGATATTTGCGTCAAGATTTTGCCATCATGCTGGGCCAATCTCTGACTTATTACATCTACATAAGAAATTTACATTTTCAAGGAGAGTGGCGAAAAGCGCCTGTGATTCTGCGTTATTTTTTACTCTTGTTTCCTTTGCTTGTGGTGTGGTATGGTTATAACAACGGAACCTACGACCGTGAATTATTGTTGAATAATAATGCCATCCCTGATTGGCTTTTTTGGCTTGGCGTCACTGCACAGCTGACTTTTACTTTTAGGTTTATTTATCAATGGTGGTACTCTGAGCAGCGCAAAACCTCTCATCTACCCAAAGGATTCTGGCGACTCAGTACTATTGGGGCAATGATGATTATCACCTATGCCCTATGGCGACAAGACCCTGTGCTTTTGATAGGGCACGGCAGTGGTATGATCATCTACATTCGTAACTTATTTATCGGCAAAAATGAATCAAGGGACTAAATACGCTGGCTTGTTATTATTTGGAGTCGCATTTATTGTCTTTGTGACCCATTTGGATGTGCTCCTGATCAATATCATGGAGGCCCGAAACTTTATCACTGCCCGAGAAATGATTAATGATGGTCATTGGTTACTGACCACAATTAATGGAGAGCCACGCTATCAGAAACCACCACTACCGACCTGGCTTACCGCAATTTCAGGTCTTATCTTTAGTCTAAAAAATATAGCGGCCCTGCGCCTACCGGCAGCGATCATGGCCATATTTACGGTAATGATCAGTTACGCACTGGCGTTTAAATATACCCGAAATAAATCCTATGCGCTTTGGTCAGGATTGATCCTCACGACCTCATTTTACGTGGTATTTGCAGGACGAAACGGACAGTGGGACATTTTTACACACGGCTTTATGATGGGTGGGATATACTGTTTGTATCAGCTCTTTGAGCACCCAAAAACCCGTTATCGATATGCCCTAATCAGCGGCCTACTTATCGGAGCCTCGTTTATGAGTAAAGGTCCTGTATCAATTTACGCCTTATTCTTACCTCTGGTCCTGGCAAAAGCTATTGTCTCTGGGCTCAATAATTTAAAATCGAATGCCGGCCCCCTTATTGTCTGTCTTGTTGCTGGGCTTGTTACCGCCCTGTGGTGGCATGGATACATCAACCTGGCAGATCCTGAAAATTTACAAGCCATCACCAAAAAAGAAACCAGCAACTGGACGGGTTACAACGTGAAACCCTTTTATTACTATTGGAGTTTTTTCATTCAAAGCGGGTTGTGGACCATTCCCGCTATCCTGAGTTTAGCCTACCCCTATCTCAAAAAAAGGGTATTCAATGGCAAAGCCTACGCTTTGAGTTTTTGGTGGACCCTTTGTGCTGTGGGCCTGCTCTCGATAATTCCTGAGAAAAAACCACGCTATTTACTCCCAGTGTTGATTCCTCTGGCATTCAATATTGGATTTTTGGTCCAATATGCATTAGGTGGGTTTAAACATATGACTCCGTGGCTGCGTCTGCCACTTCAACTTCATTTCGCAATATTAATTTTGGTGGGGCTGGCATTTCCAGTGGCAGGTTGGATCTATCTCGGCGCCACACTCGATCCGTACATGATCTGGTACATATTGACTTCGATTGGACTGGCCTTTTGCGCAGTGATCATGATTTATGGTTGGGTAAAAGATAAGATTCAATGGTCCTTTGGAGGCAGCATTGCCATGATTGGCGTAATCATACTCTTTGGTCTGCCTATGGCCCCCGCCGTAAGTCAGAATCCTGAGTATAAGCCCATGCGAGATTTGGCTCAATGGGAGTTAGACCGTAAAATCAAAGTTTATGAATTCGGCGGTTTTACCCCCGAAATGGTATGGGATTTTGGCCGGCCTATTCCCGGGCTCATCAAAGACGGGGTTATTCAACGACCTATGGACTCAGTATTTGGCGTGATTGTCTCTCAAGACAATTTGAATCGGTTCAAAAAACACTTCAGCGATGACCAGATCGAGCTAATCGAGCGCTATGATATGAATCCACAGGGACCGGGTCAGCGGACCCATCGTCCACGTTTATGGCGCGATCTTTTTGTGATTCGCCCTACTCAAAAACTCAAGAAAAACGAGTAATGACCGCTCGTTGTAACGGGTAAAAAACCCATCCCCCCAGCAGTCCACCGACAATCCAACCGGTGAGCACATCCAAGGGGTAATGTACTCCCAGGTAAATGCGACTATAACCCAAAGCTGCAGCCCATAACGCTAAAAAAGCAATCAAATAGTGCACTCCATTGCGACTAAGAACACCGGGCAGTGCTGAATCGCCAGCCAAGGCAAGTTGATGCTTTAACAAGCGTATAAAAAACCCTGTTAGCGCAGCCGCACTCGCCGCATGAGCCGAAAAATATCCATAACGACCACAATACGCTGCGACCATTCTTATCTGATCTTGTAGCGCCGTTTCACGACAAGGTCGAGGACGTTGCACCAAAATATACTTGAATAAATTAGCCAGTTGGTCCGTCACTAAAATCATGAGCGCGAGCACCAGTAAAGTTTGACCGACTTGCCGCCAGTTTTGATATTGTTTTAAGACCCATAGTAAGACCAAATACAAAGGAATGGATGACCATTTGCTGGTCACAACTAACCAAAATGGATCCCACACAGGAGTGCCGGCACTATTGAGCCAAACAAATAGGGCCTGATCGTATGTCCCGAATATTTCAATCATCGGAGTTCTCGTAACGCGCCATTTCTCGATCGTAAAATTCTGAAGCCTGGTCGACACATCGTCTCATTTCCTCTTCGAGCTCTTTGAGATCTTCATTACTGAATTCCTCAAACCACTCAATTGAATCATCGACCAGATTAACAATAAATCGCGGAAACTCAGTATGAATCACATAAATCGCATCGGGCGTATCGGTATTGTCTCCTATTAAAAATTTTGGCAGGTTCATTTAGTATAAATTAGAGCCGTAAAGGTAATCAACAATTTTCTATCGCTTATGGTTTGAGTTGTTGCCCAATAAGGCGCTTTGTGAGTCGATTAAAACGCCACAGCAAGGTCAACGCCGCTACACTGAGTCCTGCCAAAAGGCCAATCCATATGCCCATACTCCCTAAATCGGTGTGCATTCCCAAATAATACGAAATGGGGAAACCCACAACCCAGTACGAAATAAAGGTATACACCGTGGGGTAAAACACATCTTGCAGACCGCGCAATGCCCCCAGGGCAACGACTTGTATACTATCACTGATCTGGAATATAGCCGCAATCAGCATTAATTCACCGGCCAACATAAGCACCTGTTGATTGTCTGCTAATTGTGACAAGTCCTCCAGATCTAAATAAATCCTTGGTAACGCATTTTTGAAAATCAAAAAGAATAAAGCAAAAACACCGGCACAAAGCACACTGATAAGGAAAATTGAAAAAGCGATTCTTCTGAGTTCCTGAAACGCACCCTTACCTTTTTGATTACCCACCCGTATCATAGCCACCACACTGAAGCCCATAGCAAACATAAAGGTCATGGTCGAAAGGTTTAGTGCGATTTGATTGGCGGCCTGTGGATTTTTACCCAAAACTCCGGATAGCCAAATCGCAGCAGTAAAGATGCCCACCTCAAAAAACATTTGCATGGCCGACGGAAAACCCAACCTCAATATCTTGTCGAATACTTGTGTGCTCAATACTTTAAATCGCAAGTGCCGCACATACCATTTGGCCTTTTGGTGATGGGCCAAAAGCCACCACAAGACAGCAATCATAATTACGCGAGAGGCCAGTGTGCCAATTGCCGCACCAACCACCCCGAGTGCGGGCGCACCAAAATGCCCAAAAATAAAACAGTAATTCAAAAAGACATTGATCACATTGGCCACTAGGGTTGCATACATGGGGTAACGGGTCAAAGAAAGGCCGTCACTACATTGTTTAAAGGCTTGAAAAATAATAAGAGGGACCAGCGAGATGGCGACATAGGTCAAATAGGGCATGGCCAAAACCACAACCTCCTCGGGCTGATTCATCAAATACATGAGTGGCTTGGCAAAAAACACAGACATAAATAGCAGAACGCCGAGCAGAACACATAGGACTAATCCGTGCTTGAAGGCCATTTTTCCGCGGGAAAAATTAGCTTCACCTTCAGCCTCGGCCACAAGCGGGGTGATGGCCGTACTAAATCCAATCCCCAATGACATGGCCACAAACATAAAACTGTTTCCAAGCGATACGGCAGCCAATTCTGCAGTCCCCAATTGACCGACCATGATATTGTCGACAAATGCGACAAGAGTATGGCCGAGCATCCCCAGAATTACCGGTCCTGCGAGACGCAAGTTGTATCCAAATTCCCTTGTATACTGCTGGAGTAACATTTGACTGGGTCCCTATTGAGGGATGCTGGTGTATTCGGTTTTAGTCCCGTATTTATCCATGAGATATATCAACGAAGTCATGGTAGCAGCCCCCAATTCTAATTCACGTTTGTTGACGGCGTCAAACGTGTCATTGGCCGCGTGGTGATGGTCAAAATAACGTTGAGAGTCAGGACGTAATCCAGCCAATACCATCCCCTCTTTTTTGAGTGGCCCTATATCAGCACCGCTTCCGCCTGGTTCAAAATAATGAATTAAATACGGCTTAAATAGCGGCACCCAAGATTGAATCTGCGCCATATTAGCCATGTCCGCATCGATTGAAAATCCTCTGGGGGTAAAGCCTCCTGAGTCGCTCTCTAAGGCAAAGACATGATTTTCTTTTTTGATTTGTGCCTCCTCGGCGTATTTGCGCCCGCCGCGCAACCCATTTTCTTCGTTCATGAACATCACGACACGGATGCTATGACGGGGGGTGTAATTCATCTTCTTTAACAAACGTAGGACTTCTATAGATTGGACACATCCTGCCCCATCATCATGAGAGCCATCGCCTAAATCCCATGAATCTAAATGCCCTCCGACAATCATATAGTTATTAGGGAATTCTGAACCACGTATTTCTCCGATTACATTATACGATTGAACATCCGGAAAAACGCGACAGGTTTGATTAAAATAAAACAAAAGATCTGACTTGAGCTTTAAGGCGGTACTCAAATAATTGGCATCATTTGTCGAAATAGCACACGCTGGAATCCGCTTACTGGGCGGTAAATCGTCGTAACTCATAGCGCCTGTATGCGGAAGGTCATCTTGACGTAAGTTCATAGAGCGTACAACAACACCTACGGCCCCGTATTGAGCAGCTTCCTTAGCCCCAGAATATCGCTGGTCCACACAACCGCCATAGGCCTCAAAGGTATGAATCAAGTTCGCCTGCATCGGGCGGTTAAAAAATACGATTTTGCCTTGTATTTTTTCACGACCCAAGGTGGCCAACTCTTCTATGGATTGCACCTCTACGACCTCTGCTTTGAGACCACCATCGGGGGTAGCCACAGAACCTCCTAACGCACAAATATTGACCACTGAACTAATTCCAGGGGCCGTTTCTATATAGCTGTACTCAGGAACTCCGCGGGTCCATTTTGGAACCATCACAGGTTGCAACCAAACAGAATCTAAGCCGATTTCTTGCATCACCTCTTGGGTATACCGCACCGCCTTTTCCGCCTCAAGCGAGCCGGACAAACGGCCGCCTATTTCATTGGACAAATGATCCAACCAATCATAGGCCTTGCCATCCAAAAGGGCCATGTCGTATATTTTGCGCATCATCTGCTCATCGGAGTTTTGCTCTTGAGCGTAGAGTCCTTGATTGAGCATTGATATGAGCGCAATGAACCATATAGCAATTGATTTATTCATAGGTTTTATTTTTTTCATGACTTATTTTTTTTGTGCAAACAAGCGCACATCGTCTGGTGTAATTTCTGGTCCGCCCAAAATAATCAAGCGTTCCACGACATTCCGCAGCTCTCGAATATTTCCGGTCCAGTCCAATGAGGCCAATAACTCTATGGCCTTGGGGTCAAAATTTTTGACACTTGCCCCTTGTTCTGCGGCAATTTGAGCACAAAAATGGGCCACCAATTCCGGGATATCCTCTCTGCGCTTATTGAGTCCGGGAACGTCGATAAGAATGACCGCCAAGCGATGGTAAAGGTCTTCGCGAAATCGCCCTTCTTTAATTTCATGACTGAGGTCTTTGTTTGTGGCAGCCAACACACGAACATCGACCTTAATGTCTTTATCACTGCCGACTCTTTGGATTTTTTGTTCTTGTAGGGCTCGCAGTACTTTAGCCTGAGCCGCGAGGCTCATATCACCTATTTCATCCAAAAACAAGGTCCCCCCGTTGGCGCTTTCAAATCGACCAGATTTATCTTTAACGGCAGAGGTAAAGGCCCCTTTTACGTGACCAAATAGTTCGCTTTCGATTAACTCACTCGGAATTGCGGCACAATTTACTTCGATCATTGGTCCTTTGGACCGGGCGCTCTGGGCATGCAATGCGTGGGCGACTAATTCTTTTCCAGAACCATTAGGCCCTGTGATCAGAACTCGTGCATCGGTCGGGGCAACTTTATCAATCATTGTCCTAATGTGACCTAGTGCCTCCGAGGAGCCAATCATCGTGTATTTGCGAGCGACTTTTTTTGACAAGCGCTTATTGGCCACCACAAGTTGTTTGCGATCTAAAGCCAAGCGCACTGTATTGAGCAGACGATTCAAGTCTGGGGGTTTTGAGATGTAATCAAAGGCCCCAAGACGCATGGCCTCTACGGCCACCTCGAGATCCCCGTGTCCTGAAATCATCACCACCGGTATCTCAGTGTCGTGTTGCTGCATCGCGGTGAGGAGTTCCATGCCATCCATGACCGGCATTTTGATATCACAAAATACTAAATCAAAGACTTGAGATTGAATCATCTCGAGTCCCTGACGCCCGTCTTCAGCCTCAAAAACTTCGTAGGTTTTATTTTCTTCTTTGAGAATCTTAGACAGCACACGTCGGATCGCTGCTTCATCCTCAACAATCAATATTTTTGGCATAATTAATCAGTATTTGAGGGTTCTTGTGACGATTGAGTAATGAGATGCACATCGCGCTGTGGAAATGGAATAACGACCTTATTCTCCCGAAAAAGCTGATCGATTCGAAAACGTATATCACTCTTGATGATTGGATCATTAAAACTATCGGAAATGAAAAAATTAATTGAAAACAACAGGGCTGAATCCCCAAAATCGTCAAACAATACATAGGGTTTGGGACGCCTAGAAATACGTGAATCATTGTCTAAACTTCTCAACAATAAATCCTTAACTAAGGTAGTATCACTGCCATAAGCTACACCCACACGCACAGTTTCTCTAGTTTGTTTGTGGTTCTGCGTGTAATTAAAGACCGTATCTGAAATAAACTTATGATTCGGAATAATTAAGACTTTGTCATCCCGCGTGACCATGCGCGTTGTGCGCAAGCGGGTGTCCACCACGCGGCCTACCCGCTGATCAACTTCAACAATATCCCCCGCTTGGAGTGACTTATCCAGCATAATGAAAATACCGCCTAGTACATCTTGAAACAACTCCTGGAGCGCCAGACCCACCCCTACTAAAAGTGCCGCACTCGCCGCTAATACTGGGGTTACATTAACTCCCGAAAAACTCAGAACAGCAAAAATTACAATGACGTACGCGAGGTACTTGATGAACTTAAAGACCCCAATAAACTTTTGGGTATCTGTTTCATTGAGATTTCTGGTGTATAAATTGCGAACCAGCCCTAAAATATAGCTCGTCACAATAAATGAAATACTCACCAGCAAAAGCGTGCCGATGGTGATCTGGATATGATTCGCACCCTGGCCCCAATGAAAACCCCAATTCAATACATCAGAAATAGCATCCCAAATCGTACTTTTTAGAGTCTCAGTTACCTCTTGCTCAGTATCCTGAATCAATATTTCAACCATTTAATAAGCGCTTTGTAACTCGGTTTTTTACCGTACATCAATATACCGATCCGATAAATTTTGGCGGCAAACCATACCGTTCCCATAAAGGTAATAAATAAAAGCAGCACCGAGAAAAGTTGTTGCCACAGTGGCACCCCAAACGGAATGCGCATGAGCATGACTATTGGAGAAGTAAGCGGAATAAAACTAAAGACCTGGGAGACGGTTCCATGGGGGTCCTCAATGACTGTAAACACCCCTACATATACCGCAATAATCAAAGGCATTAAAATAGGCAAGAGAAATTGCTGAGTATCTGTCTCACTGTCCACGGCAGCTCCGATAGCCGCATAGAGTGACGCGTATAATAAGTAGCCGCCTATGAAATAGAGAAAAAACATAATTACAAGATTGGTCAAGGGCAATTGCCATATCTCTTGGATTACCGCTACAGCCATTTCTTGGGAGGCATCAGGGCTAACTAAAGCCGCCTCAGACGCAACGGGGAGACCAGATCCTACTTCAACACCCAGTACCATGGAGGCAATAATTGAGAACAGGCCCAACAAAACCACCCAAATGCTGAATTGTGTAATTCCGGCCAGGGTCGTTCCAAATATTTTGCCCAGCATTAAGGCCCGGGGTTTTACCGATGAGATTATAATCTCAATAATACGACTGGTCTTCTCCTCAATGACACTGCGCATGATCATATTCCCGTAGATGATAATGAACATAAATAAGAGATACCCGGCTGCACCACCAAAAATCAATTTTATGCCAGAGCCGAGCTTTGAAGTTTCCTGACCCTCAAAGGTTTCCAGTTGGGTCGAAACATTGAAATACAACTCCTGTATGGCCTGGTCATCAATGCCATTATCTCTCAATACCAGAGCGTTAGCCTGTCGTTGGAGCAATCGCTCCAAGGTTACCGTTACCCCCAAAGCTGGGGTATCAGCACTGTACAATGTAATGCCTTGTTTCAAATCAGGGATAGAGTCTACCGCAGGGATGTAGAGCAATCCATAAGCCTGGGTTGCCTCTGCAAGGGTCTTGGCTTGATCCAGCTCCATTTCAGGCAATATTTCAAAACGCAGTTGGTCGCGATCCTCGAAAATTTGACCAAAATATCCACTTTGATCTAAAATCTTTATGTCTTTTAGCGTGTCGTTGTTGACACTGGAGAGGTAGCCCACAACACTGATGAGTACCGCCATAAGCAGCGGACTCATAAACGTCATAATCACAAAAGACTTATTGCGAATTTTATTGAGATATTCGCGAGTAATAATGAGGCCTAGATGTTTCATCAGTGTAGTGCTAGTTGTTGTTTTTTGTTTTTCGGGGTCAACGGTTATTTATTATTCTGCTCAATAGCCTGAACAAACAAATCATTGGCTGTAGGTACTTGAGCGACATAGTGATAAACCAAACCATGACGCCCCAAAGCCGTGAGAACTTCATTGGGGTTATCCTCCTTTGAGAGGTGCAAACTAAACTGGACCCCAGGATAAACCGTTTTAAAACTCGTAGGGGTCACCTTAAATTTCTCCTGGATTGCCTGCATGGTATTTTGAGCATCGTCGCACTCTATACCCACCTGAAAGCGGTTACTTAAATGCGCACGCTTGATTTGAGTCAGGTTGCCATCGAGAATCTTTTTAGATTGATGCACTAGTGCAATATGGTCACAGAGCTCTTCAACGGATTCCATTCGGTGTGTCGAAAATATTACCGTAGCACCCTCCTCGCGCAGGCGTAATATTTCTTTTTGAATCACCTGGGCGTTTATGGGATCAAAACCACTAAATGGCTCATCAAATATCAACAGTTTTGGTTTGTGCAGCACCGTGACAACAAACTGTATCTTCTGAGCCATTCCTTTGGAGAGCTCTTGAATTTTTTTGTCCCACCAATGCCCGATATCCAAACGATCAAACCACATTTTGAGCTGAGCTTTGGCCTCAGATTTTGACATACCTTTGAGTTGTGCCAAATAAAGGGCCTGCTCTCCTACTTTCATAGACTTATAGAGTCCCCGTTCCTCGGGCAAATAACCGATATCACTGATATGATTGGCCGCCAAAGGTGCTCCATCCAAAGATATACGGCCTTGATCAGGCATTGTAATTTGATTCACAATACGGATCAGCGTTGTTTTTCCAGCACCATTAGGTCCTAATAAACCAAAAATCGCTCCTTTGGGAATGGATAAACTGACTTGATCTAGTGCTTTGAAATCTCCGAACGATTTTGATACCTCGTGTACTTCTAATAATGCCATAGTTCAATTGATCATTTAAATTTTTGATAGGGCCATGATGGCAAAACAAAAGTAATTCATCTTTTCAAGAAGATGGATAGATTATAAACAAAACCCACCCTAAATCGGAAGACTTAGGGTGGGAAAAAAAATTGCTATGAAAAAGAAAAAATTGACTCTTTTAGTAAAAGAGACGCTCAAATATAAACAAAAATTTATGTTTTTAACATTATTTTACGAAAACATGTCTTTTACCTTTTCGAAAAAGGATTTGTCTTCTTTTTCAGGTTTGGGCGAAAAATGTTCATCATTTTTCATTTTTTCAAAAAAGTCTCGTTGTTCTTTTGACAAAGTTTTGGGCGTCCACACGTTCAAATGAACCAAAAGATCACCTACACCATAACCTTGAACGCTCGGTATTCCTTTACCGCGCAATCTCAATATTTTACCGCTTTGCGCTCCAGGCTCAATTTTGATGCGCACTTTACCGGTGACCGTTTCAATTTCTTTTGAAGTTCCTAAAACAGCATCAGAGATACTGACATATAAATCGTAGTGCAGATTGTCTCCCTCACGCTGTAACAAAGGGTGTTCTTCCTCGGTAATGGCAACAATAAGATCGCCTGAGATGCCTTGACCAGGCGCATCATTTCCCTTGCCTGAGACTTTTAATTGCATCCCGTCAACGACCCCAGCCGGGATTTTGATTGACACCATTTCTTCACTGACGATCATACCCTCGGCATCGGCATCAGAAGGTCTTTGGTCAATGATCTGACCAGCACCACGACACGTGCCACAGGTCGCTGCCGTTTGCATTCGACCCAAAATGGTGTTCTGAATCTTGGTGACTTGGCCTTGTCCCTGACACGTACCACAGGTTTTGTAAGTCGTTCCTGGGGCTTGTTTTTTGCGTTTTACCTTAATTTTTTTCTCCACCCCTTGAGCTATTTCCTCCAGGGAGAGCGTCACGCGAATGCGCAGATTACCTCCTTTGGCTCGGCGCTGTCCGCCTCCGAAACCACCGCCAAAAGCACCGCCAAAGGCCCCTCCAAAAATATCGCCAAATTGACTAAATATGTCATCCATATTCATGCCACCACCACCGAAACCACCGCCTTCAAAAGCTTGATGACCAAATTGATCATAACGGGCTTTTTTGTCTGGATCACTCAAAACCTCATAGGCCTCAGCGGCCTTCTTGAAGTTCTCTTCAGCTTTTTTATCGCCAGGATTTTTATCTGGGTGAAATTCTATGGCCTTTTTGCGGTAGGCCTTTTTTATTTCACCGGCACTGGCTCCTTTAGAGACGCCTAATATGTCGTAAAAGTCTTCTTTCATACTATTGTCCAATCACTACTTTGGGGTAGCGAATAATTTTCTCACCGAGTGTATACCCTTTTTCGATGACATCGATGATTTTTCCTTTCATATCCTCAGTAGGGGCTGGAATTTGGGTAATCGCCTCATGCTGATCCGCATCAAAGGTCGTCCCGGGTTCTATGTCAATTAGCCCCAAACCTTTTTGCTTCAATGTTTCAAAAAACTTATTGCGAATCAACTGAACGCCTTGAAAAAGAGTGTCATCTGATTTCTCGAGTTCCTTAAGAGCACGATCGAAGTCATCCAAAACAGGGAGCAAAGCGACCATGACATCATGGCTCGCGGTTTTAAACAACTCGATCCGCTCTTTGCTTGTGCGGCGTTTGTAATTTTCAAATTCCGCAAATAAGCGTAAATATCGATCTTTTTCTTGGGCCAGTGCCTCCTCGGGAGTCGGTTCTTTTTGAGACTCTTGATCTGTTGAATCTGCCTCTTGAGCTTTTTTATCAATCTGCTCCTCTTGATTTGAACCATTTTGGGCCCCGTCAGCCTTGGTCTCTGGGGATTCTTGTTTGGCTTGTTTAGTTCTTTTACTCATTATTGCTGTTATTCTTGACCTTCTTCTTAGAGCAAAATTATTGCCATATAAGATAAAATGTCAAAATGTCACTTTTTTAATAGATCCACAATCGCTTTGCGGAGGGTACTGTACTTAAATTCAAAATTACTTTGGGTCAGAATTTCAGGTACGACCCAATGGCTGTCCAAAATCAGTGATGAACGCGCCCCTAGAAACATTCTCAAAATAAACGCAGGAACCGCAGGAAGCCAAATTCTCCGCCGCAGGTGCTGCGCTAAAACCTTTGTCATTTTTGTATGTGTAACGGCATTTGGCGCCACAGCATTGATATCACCACTGAATCCGCAGTCAATAATCCACAGATATACACGGACAAGATCGTCAATATGGATCCAAGATTGCCATTGTTTACCCGACCCCAAAACGGCACCGAATCCGTATTGTATCGGTTTCATAATTTGAGGAAGCACGCCACCTGCTCTAGCCAGAACCAAACCAGTGCGCACAGCCGCAGTGCTTACATTATTTCTGTGTCCCTGATGCGTGGCATTTTCCCATTGCCGCACGACCTCGGCCAAAAAGCCAGTACCAAGAGTTTGGTCGTGATCAGTATAATTTAGAGATAATGAAGAAACGTATCCAGAGATGCCACTGGCCCCAATATACTGTAGTGGGTGCTTATCAGATTTCATAGCCACTTTTAGGGTATGTGCGGTATCTAGCCGACTCTGTAAAATATCTTGTTTGCGTTTTTTAGTCCACGGTAAAGACACCGATGTCCCCGCAAGATTAATGACTACAGAGACCCCCTCAAGGGCCTCTCTGGGACAAAAGTAATTTTTGGGATCCCAATAAAAACCGGTGGCTCCCTTTAGGGTATGCTTTTTTTGATCATCGGTGGTCAAAAAATGAACCTCATCCCCTCTGCGCAATAATGCAGCAACCAATGGTTTCCCAATGAGTCCGGTAGCTCCTGCAATAAGTATCTTCATTTCTTTTTTTTGCGAAGTTAGTACAACCCGAGTGCTACACCAACTACACTTGGCTTTGTTTACGTTAAAAATTAGCCAAAAATATTAGGGTTTGGTCCCTCTGAGCATTTCTCGCTTTCCCGGAGGACCAGCCAGGCGCTCGACAGCAAAGCCTACCTCTTGAAGTGCGCGACGAACACTGCCTTTGGCGGCATAAGTTACAAAGACGCCCCCATCTCGCATAGACGCATAAAGCACCTTAAATCGCTCCTTTTCCCAAAGCTCGGGCTGCACGCGAGCCCCAAAAGCATCGTAATAAATAATATCGTGCTTGTCGTGCGCCCTGTATTCTTGAAAGCGCATGTTTTTTTTGATCAGGTTAAATCCTGGGGTAATCTCAGTAGGGACCTCCCAAGGAGCTTGATGAAGCTGGTAAAATAAATCGTCCTCACATCCCAATTGTTTGGCGTAATCTAAGCCATGATATATCTCTGAGGATAACGGAAAGCCCTCCAAAGCGGTGTAGTTTATTGAAATCGACGGGGTGGATAATCCAGAAGAAGGACGGGAATTGATCCTGTCTTTTTGGTGCAAAAGTGTCAACAGGGCATTTAATCCAGTCCCAAAACCCATTTCCAATATAGATAAGCCTTTTGAATTGTGTCGCTGCGGATCGGTGTGTTCAAGGTGTAAACGGTAGTCCAGTCCGTGGTTCACAAAAACGTGTTTAGATTCAGCTATAGCTCCGTGTCGCGAATGATAAGTCTCTTCTAAGCCCTGGTGATACAAGCTCGCAGAACCATCACCGGTTTGAATCAAACTCAGTTCGGAGGTATTTTTGGCCACAAGTCTAGTCCTCGGATACCTGAGTCGCGGAGTCCTCTGCGGTATCTTGAGTCGTCTCTTCGATCACGGCTGCGGCAGGGACCAGCACACCATCGGCCATAAAATCTAAACTGAGTTCGGACTCAGTAATGGCATCAATTTCTTCTTGGGATTTACCCGCATCTTGTGCAAAATGCTTCAAATCCTCTACACTTGTTTTCGAGACATAAGCGACTCCCGAGACGACCACCTCAACTTCGGATAGAGTTTTAGGCACAAAAAACCCATAGTCCTTGAATTTGACAAAGGCTTCCTGATCTTCCATAGCCAAACGCATCCAACACCCTTTCATTTTGCAAACGCTATTCACAGGCGCTTTAAATTTTGTGGCAATCGTATCGCCTTCTTCAAGACCGAGATATATCTGCATCATAGCAGCAGCGTCAATAGTATTTTCGGCATCAATTTCTGCGCCAAAGGAGACAAATTCTGATTGGTCACTCTGAACCTTATCGGTTGTATTCATATCAGTATGTACTGGGTTTTTACACGACCCAAATGCCATAAATAGCAGTGCTAAAACAAGTGCATTTTTCATTTTGAATAAATTTTAAAGGGTGAACTTGAGAGTACAATTTTATGAAAATTTAAGGGTCTTTTGGGTATTTTTTTACCTAATTTTGCGGCGATGTGTGACACAAAAGAATCCTGCGTGTGATTGAAGTAAGCCGATGTTCCCAGAGTCGTATCGACACTGTCGATTTTAACAAACTTACTTTTGGTAAGAACTTCACCGACCACATGTTTTGCTGTACTTTTGACCAAGGTCAATGGCAAAATCCCAGAATCGTTCCTTATGGCCCTCTAACACTTGATCCAGGCGCCAAAGTATTCCATTATGGTCAGGCTATTTTTGAAGGCATGAAGGCCTTTAAAGATGACCGCGGTGCCATCTCATTATTTCGCCCTACCGAGAATGTAAAGCGATTCAATAAATCTGCCGAGCGATTGGCTATTCCTGAATTTCCAGAAGACTTATTCCTCAGTGCTCTAAAACAATTGGTCCTTTTGGATCAAGCGTGGGTCAAGCCGGGTCATGGACACGCCTTATACATAAGACCCTTTGTTATTGCAACAGAGACCGGAGTGGCGGCGTCCCCTGCAGCACGGTATGAATTTATGATCATACTCTCACCTGTTACGGCCTATTACAATGAAAAATTAAAAGTTTTAATTGCGGACTATTACAGCCGTGCAGCTGATGGCGGAGTGGGCTTTGCCAAAGCCGCTGGTAATTATGCGGCCCAATTTTATCCCACGGACTTAGCCCGTAAAAAAGGGTATCACCAAATTATATGGACCGATGCCAATAATCACGAGTTTCTCGAGGAGGCCGGAACTATGAATGTATTTTTCCGCATTGGAGACACCCTCATTACCGCACCAACCAGTGATCGGATTCTCGATGGGGTGACCCGAAAAAGTATCATTGATCTTGCCCACGACATGCATCTCGATCTTTCGATTCGCAAATTAAGTGTAACCGAACTCATTGAGGCGGCTGAGTGCGGAGATCTCAAAGAAATATTTGGTTCAGGTACCGCTGCAACCATCAGTTCTATCAGTGCTTTTGGTCACAGAGAAAAAATGTATCCGTTACCAATATTATCTGATTCGTATGCCGATAGACTCAAACACGCCCTTCAGGATATCCAGTACAATCGGGCTCCAGATCCATACGGGTGGCGTGTCTCGCTCTAAAAGTTCACCTCGTTAATCATGGTTTTGGCCATCCAGTACTATGGATGCCAGGTCTGGTTTGAAATAGTTGGGGCCTTTGAGCACTTTTCCATCCTCTCTGTAAATTGGCTGACCGTCTTCACCGAGTTTCGACATATTACTGTTCTGAATTTCATCAAATACTGCCACAATCTTATCATGTAACCCATGCTCTATTATGGTTCCGCATAAAATATAAAGCATATCTCCTAGAGCATCGGCGACCTCAACTAAATCACCATTATTGGCTGCCTCCAAGTACTCCTGGTTTTCCTCCTTCATCAAATTAAAACGCAAAAGGTGTTTTTTGTCACCCAAATTGGCCTTAGGCGCAGCTTCAAAATCTAATCCAAAAGACTTGTGGAAATCTCGCACGGCATCTGTGTAGTGTTTCATAATAAATCACTTAATAATTTCTACTTTTGTATTCATTTTGTTTCAAATAACCCGGGGCCACCCTTATGACTTAATATACAAACATGTTTAGTACTGGACAACTCATTTTTTCGGTCTGCTTTTTTGTCGCTTTTGTTTTGATTATTCGATTGAGCTACAAAAAAGACCGCGCGATTCACGAGAAGCACTTCAAAGGCAAACGCTGGGTTTTGATTGGTTTTATTTCCTTTTTCTTGTTGCTTTTGCTGGCTAAAATTTGGCTCAAGCAATAAACGATACCTACAAATTACCGTAGGTCTGACTGTATTGTAACATTTGTGCTTCAAATGAATCAGGCTGCACCACTTCAAATCCGATAATTTCTTGTTGATCGTCTAAAGTTGGCACCAAGACTGGATTCACAAATCCACCGTAGGGTGCCGAGGTAAATTGACTGTTACGTTCAAGAATTTCGGCATGTAGGCTTTGGTCTACTTTGACACCATAGTCTTCGACCAAAGCTTTGGCAGCTTCATAATCCCCTTCACTGGTAATTCGCTGTGTTTCTCTAAGCAACTGACCAAAAAGTGCGCGTAACTTCTGGTAGTCTTTAATGTCGTAATACGTCTTACCTTCACGAGTCACTTTTTCGATCACACCGTCCTGTTCTCCTCGCTCAAAGACCCAAGCACTGACCCACTGGCGATTGCGCATGTGAGCCTCCTCCACGTCATCACCGAGGTTCAAACGAATCAGTTGAGTCACTAATCCATTACGGATATATCCGTCATAGGCAGCTTTTCCTGTTGCTTCCCAGTCCGTAACCAAGCCTAATTCTTGTAGTTTGGGATCCATTAAGTAGTACAATCCAAATAAATCCGCACGGCCTTCTTCGATGGTCGATTTGTAGCTTTTCAAAGTCTCCTTGGGGGTCCCCACACCTGGGTTTATTTGACCAGAGGCATGACCCACAACTTCGTGTAGGGCTGTGTGTAATTTATCCGCTAATGCTCCGTAAGATTGCTCTAATTCAATTTCTTGGGCGTCGTAGGCAAATTCTTGTAATCGACCACTGCCTCCAGCACTATTGTAGGCATTAATGATGTTTCCTAAAGAGACGGACTTACTTCCGTGGGCTTGTCTGATCCAATTGTTGTTCGGTAAATTAACGCCAATTGGGGTACTTGGTGATGCATCACCAGCCTCACCAGCTACAACAACTGTTTTGTAAGAAACACCCTTGACCTCTTTTTTCTTGTGTTCAGGCATTAAAGGCGAATTGTCTTCAAACCACTGAGCTTCTTGAGAAAGCACACTCATTTTTTTGGACATATCAAAGTCTTTGATCTGAACTATGGTTTCGTAAGACCCTTTATAGCCTTTTGGGTCGTTATAGACCTCGATAAATCCATTAATCCAGTCGATATTGCCTTGAGTGGCGTTAACCCAAGCCACAGCATATTCGTCCCAGGTATTTAAATCACCTGTTTTGTAGTAATCAATCAGTAAATTCAAGGCTTTGGCTTGCTCTGGGTTTTCAGCCACAGTCACCGCTTGCTCCAACCAATAGATAATACGGTCTATGGCCGCTCCGTAGAGTCCCCCACTGCGATAAACCTGTTCTTTTAAAACGCCGTCCTCTTTAATGAGTTTAGTGTTCAAGCCAATTTCGATTGGACGCTCTGCATCGACTTCGACCGCCCCGTAAAACGTCTCAACATCTTCTGTGGTTACGTCGGGTCCATAGAAATTAATCGCACTTTCCAAGACGATATCTGCATCCTTACTGAGGTTAACTTTTTTATCGTCCTTATCGTTAAAAATCACCTCAAAAGCCTCACCTTCAAGTGTTGCTCCAGATTCAGCAAGCAACTCCTTGAGATATTTTGCCGAAAATTCTGGCATTATTTTATCGTTACTGTAATGATGGTGGATCCCATTGGAGAACCAAAGGCGTTTTAAATAGGTGTCAAATGCAGTCCATTGTTCCCCTGTGCGCGCCCCGGGAAAATCCTTGTAAATTTTTTCCAAAGCGTCACGAATTTCTAGGTTGTGTCTGTAATTCTGAGCCCACATTATATCGCGTCCCTCGAGTCCTGCTTGAGTCATGAAATACACTAGCTTTTGCTCTTTTAATGTTAGATCGTCAAATCCGGATATCTGATAACGCAGTATTTTAATATCAGCGAATTGATCGACATTATAGTCAAAACTCGTTTGCACCTCACTAGTAGATTGATTACCGCAACTCGAAAGCGTCAATATTGCGAGCATTGAAAGGCTAAAAAGAAAATGTTTCATGGTTTTTGGTTTTAAAAGGCTGAATATATTTTTCGGAGGTTAAAGGTAATTAAATTTTGATTTTGTTTTAGGGGTTAAATCGCTGAACATACTAAGCCCACAGCTCATAGAGCTTAGAACAAAATTGCACAGTGCGTCTGCGCCTCTCATGGTATTCAAATCACAACAATTGCCTATCTTACCCAGGGTTGTTATCTTCGCCTAGGTCCCAGTCTAATTTTACACAAATGATTAAAAATATTGTTCTTGTTTTTATCGGAGGGGGGTTTGGAAGTGCCCTGCGTTATGGACTCAGTACTTGGCTCAATCAATATTATCCATGGGCAGCCGGAACATTTAGTTCTAACATAATCGGGAGCTTGTTAATCGGTCTGTTAATGGGGTGGTTTATAAAATGGCCCCACTTTGAAGCTGATCTCCGTCTGCTTCTAGCCATCGGATTCTGCGGAGGCTTTACGACCTTTAGCACCTTTGCCCTGGAACAAGTCAATATGATCAAAAATGGCGCGACCGTTCACGCAATGATCTATATGACCGGCAGCGTTATTCTTGGTCTTGGCGCAGTATTTTTAGGCCTTTGGCTGGGTCGGCAGTAGCCTTTTCACAATTATTTGTAGGACTTATACGCCTTTATTCCCGCCTCAATACGCAGAGGCAAATCGTTTTCTCGTGGTGGAATTGGACAAGAATATCGCTCGTTATAGGCGCAATACGGGTTATATGATTTATTAAAGTCAAGGACTAATTGATCGCCCTCAGGTATCCGTAAATCTAGGTAACGTCCTCCACCATATGACCCATCACCACTGGTCCAATCTGTAAACGGACAAAACAAATAATCCGCGTATTGAGGATCGTCATACCCCTGGGTGTTTCGGTAGACTGCCAATTGTAACGCTCGGCCCTCAATGGTAAAGTACAATATCCCGAACTGCACATACTCGGGTCGTCGCTCCGTGGTGGTCGGCATTAAAAACGGACTAGCTTCTGGGGTGCGCAACAAACGAGCGGTAACGCGATATTGCAAATTAATGGGATACCAATTAAGACCCTTAAAATTTTTAAGGTCTTCAGGTTTTAAAATACTCTGCTCTGGATCGGCAAATTCTCGATCGGCCTGATCTTGATATTCTTGTATCTCTTGGCGAATACGCTCCTGATTTTGTGCCCAAAGAACATTCTCGGTCCACAAAAAACTAGACAGTACTGCCAGATAATAAATCAACTTCATACTTTAGGAATTATGGGGTTATGATCCACGACTTTGGACAAAATAATTTGAGTTTTAGTTTCACCAAATACGATCAGTTTATCAATGAACTGCTCGAGATGCATTTGATTCACCAAGACAACCTCTATAACTATATTTTCATTTCCGGTGATTCGATAGCAGTTTACCACTTCGGAGAAGCCTTTTACTTTTTCTAGACACGGCTTGAGTTTTCCCATGAAGGCACGCACTGTAATTATGGCGCGCAATTGATACCCACATTCAAAAGAAGAAATCTCGGTGCGATAACCTTGTATGATACCGGCATCTTCCATTTTTTTGATTCGTTCATTTACGGCTGGAGAACTAATCCCAATTTTGCGACCAAGTTCAGCATGAGTCAAACGGGCATTAGATTGTAGGCACTGAAGAATTTTTTGATTCAATTGGTCCATGGTCTATTTCAAATTAAGATATATCGAAAATTAGTTAAAAATAATTAAAATTTAAAGCTTTATAGTCATTTAAGATTAAATCATTAAGCAATTGTCCGAGTTTATAAAGTAATTTTGAGTTATTCTGTTTCATTTCAGAAGGTGCTATGAACAACAATCGATTACAACACGTCAAATACCCACCCCTTTATCAAAAGGCACTGGAACTATTGAGTATGTCTCGCTCGATGTCTTATGTCTTTGGTCAAGATTTAATTAACGCGGCAGAACATAATCTGGAACACGAAAAAATTTATTTCACTGGGGATATTATTCAACAATCTTACAGTCTGGCTCCTGAAATACTCCGCGCTGAAAACCAACCGTATGCTGAGGACAAAAAGCGATATGCACAACAAGTAAAACTTCTGACCAAAAAACTGTTCCAGACTTGTGATCAACTCGAAAACAGCCCTATCAAGAGCAAAGATTTTCTATCCCTATTTAGAAAAGAACTTCGTCAGTTCCTCAAGCTCCAGCGCACTTGGACCCTGATGCTCTAAATACTACATATTGCGGCGATACTGGCCGCCAACATCAAATAATACCTTGGTGATTTGACCCAATGTCGCCACTTTTACGGCTTCCATTAATTCAACAAATAAATTATTGTTGTTTTGGGCAGCGACAATTATAGCTTCTAAGGCACTCTCTAGAGCATCTTGTTTATGGGCGTGTAACGCCTTTACTGTATCAATTTGTCGTTGCTTTTCTTGCTCCGTGGCGCGAATAACCTCAGAGGGAATTATCGTGGGGGATCCCTTACTACTCAAAAAGGTATTCACCCCAATGATGGGGTATTTACCCGTGTGTTTGAGCGTCTCGTAATGCAAGCTTTCTTCTTGAATTTTGCTGCGCTGATACATGGTTTCCATAGCCCCAAGCACACCTCCACGCTCGGTTATTTTGTCGAACTCCATCAGGACAGCTTGCTCGACTAAATCGGTTAATTCTTCAATGATAAAAGCCCCTTGTGTTGGGTTTTCATTCTTGGCCAGCCCAAGTTCCTTATTAATGATCAGCTGTATGGCCATCGCACGACGCACACTGTCCTCAGTAGGGGTGGTTATGGCCTCATCGTAAGCATTGGTGTGCAATGAATTGCAATTATCGTAAATGGCATAAAGGGCCTGAAGCGTTGTTCGAATATCGTTAAAGTCAATCTCTTGAGCGTGCAAGCTACGGCCAGATGTTTGTATGTGGTATTTGAGCATTTGCGCTCTGGGTCCAGCACCGTATTTGTCACGCATGGCTTTGGCCCAAATTTTACGCGCAACGCGACCAATTACTGCGTATTCTGGGTCAATCCCGTTACTGAAGAAAAAGGATAAGTTCGGTCCGAAATCGTCAATACTCATGCCCCGAGACAAATAATACTCGACATAGGTAAAGCCATTGGACAAGGTAAACGCAAGCTGGGTAATCGGATTAGCCCCTGCCTCTGCTATGTGATATCCCGAAATGCTCACCGAATAGAAATTACGCACCTGATGATCGATAAAATAGGCTTGCACATCACCCATGAGTCTCAAGGCAAATTCGGTAGAGAAAATGCAGGTGTTTTGGGCTTGGTCCTCCTTTAAAATATCGGCCTGTACCGTGCCGCGTACCTGCGCGAGAGTCTTGCTTTTTATTTCGGCATAAACCTTTTTGGGTAATATTTGATCTCCGGTAATTCCAAGCAGCATAAGCCCCAGGCCATTGTGGCCTTCTGGCAAGTCTCCGTGATATTGAGGACGTAGCTTTTTGTCCGGATAACAAGCACTTAATGCACGCTGAACCTCTGACTCTAACTTGTGCTCCACGATGTATTTCTCGCAATTTTGGTCAATCGCTGCATTGAGGAAAAAAGCTAAAACCATCGGTGCAGGGCCGTTAATGGTCATGCTTACCGAAGTCATCGGGTCCGTTAGGTCAAAGCCACTGTATAATTTTTTGGCGTCGTCAAGGCAACATATCGAAACCCCGGCATTACCAATTTTACCATAAATATCGGGCCTAAGGTCTGGGTCATGACCGTAAAGGGTGACACTGTCAAAGGCGGTAGACAAGCGTATGGCCGACATGTTTTTGCTGAGATAATGAAATCTACGATTGGTTCGTTCTGGCCCACCTTCACCTGCGAACATACGTGTAGGATCTTCAGCCACACGCTTAAATGGGTATATGCCTGCTGTATAAGGAAATGATCCCGGTAGATTTTCTTGCATCATCCATCCAAGCAAGTCACCCCAGGCCTCATAACGCGGCAGGGCCACTTTGGGAATTTGTGTCATCGACAGTGAGGTGGTATGTGTCTCGACTTGAATCACCGTGTCACGCACCTGAAAATCGTATTTAGGACCGAGGTATTTAGCCTTTATGCCCTTCCACTGCAGTATTTGCTGCCAAAGATGAGGATCGAGATTCATCTTTAGGGTTTTGAACTGACTGATCAATTGGTCGATTAGTGCTCGCTCCTTTGATTCTTTAGTCAGCGACTGAATTTCGAGGCCATCCTCCGTGAGTCGCACGGGGGTCGAACTCAAATGTTCAATCGCTTTAAATAGACCATAAAGACTCTGTGCGACCTCAGCCTGACTCTGAGCGGATTCATCATATTGACGTATGGCCTGAGCAATTTCAGATAAATAACGCGTTCGAGCGGGTGGAATGACAAAAATCTTTTCGGATTCCGGCCCTGAGGTCTCGGGCGCTAAAGACCAATCTAAGGTCATTTTTTGGGTCAAGCATTCCATAATCGCCCGATACAAGCGATTCATGCCGGGATCATTGAATTGAGAGGCTATGGTGCCAAATACCGGTAATTGTTCGTTCGGAGTCTCCCATAAATTGTGGTTGCGCATATACTGTTTACGCACATCACGTAGGGCGTCTAGTGCTCCGCGCTTATCAAATTTATTAAGGGCGACCAGATCGGCAAAATCGAGCATATCAATTTTCTCGAGTTGAGTTGCTGCACCAAATTCTGGGGTCATGACATACAAGGAAATATCGCTGTGCTCCAATATTTCGGTATCACTTTGACCAATTCCTGAAGTCTCTAAAATGACCAAATCAAAGCCCGAAGCTTTGACTAGATCAAGCGCATCATTCACGTATTTGGACAAGGCCAAATTACTTTGACGTGTGGCTAAACTGCGCATATATACCCTTGAGGTATTAATCGAATTCATGCGGATTCGATCCCCCAACAAGGCCCCACCAGTTTTGCGTTTAGACGGGTCAACCGAAATAATCGCCAGGCGTTTTTCTGGGTAGGCGGCCAAAAATCGACGCACCAGTTCGTCAACGAGTGACGATTTTCCAGCACCCCCAGTCCCTGTAATCCCCAATACGGGAACCTGATTCAGGTCCTCAGAATCTCTAAGCTCTTTTAAAAAGGGTTTTATTTGGTCAGGAAAATTCTCGGCACAACTGATACACTGGGCAATAAATTGAGGTTGATCCACCGTGAGGTTTGCGCGATCGAATTCGCTCAAATCGCCACGTGGTTCATCACACTTTTGTACCAAATCATTGATCATACCCTGTAGGCCCATAGCACGACCATCATCTGGCGAATAAATACGCGTGATTCCATAATCCATCAAGGATTTTATTTCATCGGGTAAAATGACACCACCTCCACCACCAAATATTTTAATATGCCCGGCCCCCCGCTCTTGGAGTAAATCATACATGTATTTAAAATACTCCATGTGACCGCCTTGATAAGAGGTCATGGCAATCGCGTGGGCATCTTCTTGAATCGCCGTGGAGACCACCTGGTCCACACTGCGATCATGACCCAAATGAATAACCTCAACCCCTGTTGCTTGAATGATACGACGCATGATATTGATTGCCGCGTCGTGGCCATCAAAAAGCGACGCTGCAGTGACAATACGAATTTTGTATTTTGGAGCGTAGGGTTCTACTTGTTGCATTGACAATTATTGGGTCGTTGTTGGTCATAAATTTACGAATTCATCAGCGAATAGCGTATTTCATGGCTAATAATTCAAAATCAATACCGGACGCACCAATAGGACTATGACCCTTGTGTGGGTAACAAAGCGATTAAAAAGAGTGGTTGGAGGCTAGCGATTGTCTAAAATCTGTTGCATTTTTTGCTGAAGTTCTAGGGCTTTTGCGGCCGCTGCTTGTGCAAAGTCTTGACCTGAACTGGCGTAGATGATTCCGCGTGAGGAATTGACCAATAGGCCTACCTGATCGTTCAAAGCGTGGTGACACACCTTTTCAAGGCTTCCTCCTTGTGCACCAACTCCAGGAACCAACAAAAACGACTTTGGCGCGATATTACGAATACGCGATAAATATTCCGTTTTGGTCGCCCCAACGACAAACATCAATCGCTCATTATGGGCATAGGTTTGCGCTCGTTGTAGCACTTGTTCAAATAAATGTTCCTGGGAATCACTGACTTGAAAATCAAAAGCACCGGGATTTGACGTCAAAGCCAAGAGAATGACAAACTTATCCTCAAATGCCAAAAATGGTTCTACAGAATCACGGCCCATATAAGGGGCGATCGTCAGGGCATCAAATCCCATTTGGTCGAAAAATGCCTTGGCGTAACGCGTCGATGTATTGCCTATATCGCCACGCTTCGCATCAGCTATCGTAAATATTTCGGGATAGTTTGTCTTTAAATAATCAATGGTTTTTTCTAAAGCCTGCCAACCTCGGGCCCCATACGATTCATAAAAGGCAGTATTGGGCTTGTAGGCGACCGCCAAATGATGGGTCGCGTCGATGATTGCTTTATTAAATGCAAAAATGGGATCTTCTTCTTGGAGCAGATATGGTGGGATTTTATCCAGATCAACATCTAATCCGATACAAAGAAAAGAGGACTTGTCGTGTATGGCTTGGGTAAGTTGCTGCTGCGTCATCTGATTGAGCTCATTACTTAGTTGAGTTAAAAGGTTTCCCCGGTTTCTTGCAGTTTTTCTGTATTGCGCACCAGTTGGAGTTCATCAATAATTTTTTGAATGTCCCCATCAATAATATTTCCCAGATCGTATAGGGTCAAATTAATACGATGGTCCGTTACGCGACCTTGCGGATAATTATAAGTCCGAATTTTGGCACTTCTATCCCCTGAAGAAACCATGCTTTTTCGCTTTTGCGAATCGGCTTCCATTTTTTTAGCCAACTCCAGCTCATATAAACGCGAACGCAAAACTTTCAAGGCCTTTTCAAGATTTTTATGAGATGATTTCTGGTCCTGACAACTCACAATCATTCCCGTGGGTTCGTGGTGCAGTTTAATGGCTGAATAAGTCGTATTTACCGACTGTCCTCCAGGCCCTGTCGAGGTGGTTCGTTCAATCCGAACTTCAGTCATGTCGAGTTCCACGTCAAATTCTTCGGCCTCTGGTAATACCATAACCGTGGCAGCACTGGTGTGAACACGCCCCTGTGTTTCGGTTTGCGGTACCCTTTGGACACGATGAACTCCAGCCTCGTACTTGAGTGTTCCGTAAACATCTTCTCCGTTGACTTCAAAAATAATTTCCTTAAACCCCCCACTGGTTCCTTCATTGAAGTCTACCACACTGACTTGCCAACCTTTGGATTCACAATATTTGGTATACATCCTTTGCAAATCGCCAGCAAAAATACTGGCCTCATCTCCTCCGGTTCCTGCCCGAATTTCTACCACCGCATTTTTGGCATCCTCTGGATCCTTCGGGACCAGTAAAAATCGTATTTCTTCTTCGAGTTGTGGTTTGCGCTCTTGTGCCGTTTCCAGCTCCATTTTGGCCATTTCAATCATTTCGGCATCGGTATCCTCCGCCAAGATTGTCTCTGCTTCGTCAATCGAATTTTGCAAGGCGATATAAGCCTCGCGTTTCTTCATCAGTATCGAAAGGTCTTTGTACTCTTTGTTAAGCTGTATGTAGCGCTTTTGATCACTGATTATTTCAGGTTGTATGATCAAATCATTGACCTCGTCAAATCGCTGCTTAACTATGTTTAGTTTTTCTAGCATACTGAGTAAATGCCCTATTTAAGGATCAAATTTACATTAATTTTACCGCTCAACCCTATTGATAATCAAAGCGTCCGTGCTTAGACTCAATGGTCAAGCCCTTTTGATCTGAATCAATGACTCGACCAACTATTTGAGCGTCAATATTGAATTCTGCGGCAATATCAATTATTTGTTGTGCGTATTGTGGCTCAAGATAAAACTCCATTCGATGCCCCATGTTAAAGACTTGATACATTTCTTTCCAAGGCGTCTGACTTTCATTTTGAATCAATTTAAACAAGGGCGGGGTCTCAAATAAATTGTCTTTGATCACATGTCCGCGCTGCAAGAAATGAAGGATTTTTGTTTGCGCTCCACCACTACAATGAACCATCCCGTCGATACAGCTGCGTCCTATTTTGTCAAAAATGGCCTTAACTACGGGGCTATAAGTTCTTGTTGGCGACAAAACCAATTTACCGGCATCTAAAGGGCTTCCTTGGATTGCCTCTGTAAGCTCTTTAGATCCAGAATAGACTAAATCTTCTGGGATGGAAGAATCATAACTCTCGGGGTAGCGCTGGGCCAAACTTTTGGTAAAAACATCGTGGCGAGCAGAAGTCAATCCGTTACTTCCCATGCCCCCGTTGTATTCTTGTTCATAGGTCGCTTGTCCGAATGAGGCCAAACCGACTATCACATTACCGGGCTTGATATTGGCATTATCGATGACCTCAGATCGCTTCATGCGTGCAGTCACTGTAGAATCGACGATGATCGTTCTTACCAAATCTCCGACATCGGCTGTCTCTCCTCCCGTGGCGTGGATATTAACACCCTGGCTACTGAGCTCTTTAACGAGTTCATGAGTCCCTCCGATGATTGCCGACAACACAGCTCCGGGAATTAAATTTTTGTTCCGACCAATGGTTGAAGAGAGCAATATATCGTCGACAGCCCCGACACAGAGCAAGTCATCGATATTCATGATCAGCGCATCTTGTGCAATCCCTTTCCAGACGCTGAGATCTCCAGTTTCTTTCCAATACATATACGCCAAGGACGATTTGGTCCCGGCCCCATCAGCATGCATCACCAAACAATGGTCTGAGCTTCCGGTGAGATAATCGGGTATAATTTTACAAAATGCACCAGGATATAGGCCTTTATCCACCTTTTCAATAGCCTTGTGAACATCAGACTTAGCTGAGGAAACCCCACGCTCTGCATACCGTTTAGAAATCTCTTGACTCATTACTGCAAAGGTAAAAAAATAAAGGGGTTCCAAACTTCAGATTTAGAACCCCTTTTTAATGTATTGTTACAATTTATCGCGTAAAGAGCAATTCACGATATTTCACAAGTGGCCAAAGCTCATCATCCACTAACAACTCTAGTTTGTCACAGTGATAACGAATATCGTCAAATAGTGGCTTCACTTGATCGCAATAAGCGATGGCACAAGCTTCTGCGTCATCCATTGCATTGGCTTTTTTGCGGGCTTCAATCATCTGGGTAATCCCCTTGTTGATCGATTCAATATGATTGCTGATTTGTTCGATAAGGCTCATTTGCTCCGCCGCAACTTTTTTGAAGCCAGCGCCGTAAATATCCTTAAGCCCTTGTACATTTTCGATCAATAGATTTTGATAACGAACCGCAGTTGGGATAACGTGATTTCGGGCAATATCACCGAGCAGTCGTCCCTCGATTTGTATGCGCATAGCGTATTCTTCGATTTCTATCTCGTGACGGGCTTCGATTTCTACCTTACTCATAATTCCGAGCTCCTCATATAGCGCGATAGCTTCTTTAGAAACCTTGGCTTTTAAGGCTACAGGAGTTGTTTTATTATTACTCAACCCTCTCTTAGCTGCTTCATCTTCCCAGGCTTGTCCATAACCATCGCCTTCAAAACGAATGCGCTTAGAATCTTTGATGTACTCACGAAGCACATTAAAAATCGCATCGTCTTTTTTCATTTTCTTTCCGGCGATAAGCCCGTCGACCTCAGCCTTAAATTCGGTAAGCTGCTTGGCCACAATCGCGTTCAAAACAGTCATCGGATTAGCACAATTAGCGGTCGATCCGACGGCGCGTAATTCAAATTTATTCCCTGTAAAGGCAAAAGGAGAAGTACGATTACGATCAGTGTTATCCAGCAGAATTTCTGGAATCTTACCAACTACATTGAGTTTTAAGTCTGTTTTCTCCTGTGGAGATAGCTTTCCATTGGTTACTTTTTCTAACTCATCTAAAACCGCAGTCAGCTGAGATCCAATAAACACCGAAATAATCGCCGGTGGCGCTTCATTAGCTCCAAGACGGTGATCGTTACTGGCACTGGCAATCGCCGCGCGTACTAATTCTTCGTACTCATTAACCGCCTTGATCGTATTGACAAAAAAGGTCAAGAACTGAAGATTCTTCATTGGCGTGCTGCCTGGACTCAACAAGTTTACGCCAGTGTCTGTGGCCAATGACCAATTGTTGTGCTTTCCACTCCCATTGATACCAGCAAATGGCTTTTCGTGGAACAATACTTTAAAGTTATGACGGTCCCCCACTTTGTCCATGATGTCCATTAGCAGTGAATTGTGATCGACCGCGAGATTAGCTTCTTCAAAAATTGGTGCCAACTCAAATTGATTCGGTGCAACTTCATTGTGACGTGTTTTTACTGGAACCCCAAGAAGCATACATTCGTTTTCTAAGTCCCGCATGAAATTCATTACACGAGTCGGAATAGAACCAAAATAGTGGTCATCTAGTTGTTGTCCTTTGGCTGAAGAATGTCCCAAGAGTGTACGTCCGGCTAACTTCAGATCAGGACGCGCATCGACTAGAGCTTTATCAATAAGAAAATATTCTTGCTCCCAACCCAATGTCGCCACAACTTTGGACACCGACTTATCGAAGTACTTCGCCACGTCGGTTGCCGCATGGTCGATTGTCTGCAGTGATCTCAGCAGCGGAGTTTTATTGTCCAGGGCCTCACCTGTGTAAGAGACAAATACAGTTGGAATACACAAAGTAGTTCCGTAAATAAATGCTGGTGAAGTTGGATCCCAAGCCGTGTAACCACGAGCCTCAAACGTATTGCGAATCCCACCATTAGGAAAACTCGATGCATCAGGTTCTTGTTGAACGAGTTGGCCTCCTCCAAATTTCTCAATGGCTTGACCTCCGTCAATAGTTTCAAAAAACGCATCGTGTTTTTCGGCAGTGGCGCCAGTTAATGGTTGAAACCAGTGGGTATAATGGGTTGCTCCTTTGGAGATAGCCCATTCTTTCATCCCCGTAGAAACCTGATCTGCGACTGTACGATCAATTTTTGTTCCTTTAAGTATCGCTTGTTGGACTGATTTAAACGACTCTTTGGTCAAATATTGACGCATTGAATTTTCGTTAAATACATTTTGGCCAAAAATATCTGAACGGCGTGCAGGTTCAGATACGGAGACTGGGCGACGCCCGAGTGTTTCTTTGAGTGCTTGAAATCTTAATGTGGACATAGTTGTTTGATTATTTATTGATGCCACAAAATTAATTGATTGCACGTAACAACCCCCTTTTTTAAAACAATTATTTTAAAAAAAGTAGAGTATTTATTAACAACCCCCTAAAATTTTGGGGTGTTTTTGCAAAAAGAGAACTTATTGAATCGTTGTGCTAATAAAAATAGCATAAGCTATGAGTAAAAATAACCCCTCATATCGTCCGATTCGATTAGGACTAGGAATCAGTATCAGAACCAGTAGTGCCCCGGCAAAACCGAGCATCCAATAAAGGTCCATGGACAAATACTCAACAGTATTGATGACAATAGGATTAATCATCGAGGTCAAACCCAAAACACAGGCGATATTGAATATATTTGAGCCAATTAGGTTCCCCAGAGATAGCGCCTTTTCCTTTTTTAATGCGGCCATAATAGATGCGGCCAGTTCTGGGACACTGGTCCCTATAGCAATAACGGTCACAGCGATAATGCGCTGACTCAGGCCAAGATCTGTAGCGATTTCCACAGCGCCCTCTACGAGCCATTCACTACCATAATACAGTGCCAAAGCACCAATCAAGAGCCAAATACCAATCTTAACGCCCGATACTGCAGCAAGTTGATCATCTATCCCCTCGATAATGACCTCCCCTTGCTGAGTTTTTCGTTTACTTCGATTAATGAGCATAAAAAGATAGATCAGTAAACACGTAAACAATCCCAAACCAGCCCAAAATGAAATACCTTGTCCCAAAATCAACAAAACGGACAGAACTATACTTACAGCGAACATGACGGGCCAATTAATTTTGTAAAAATCATGATCGATCACAATGGGACTGATCAGGGCAGTGATACCCAGCACAAGTCCAATGTTGGCAATATTGGAACCGATCACATTACCCAAGGCAATTGCACTATATCCATTGAGTGCTGCACTCAGACTGACTAAAAGCTCTGGCGCTGAAGTGGCAAATGACACCACTGTGAGTCCTATAATCATCCTCGATAGCTTTAGTTTAAACGACAAACCAACGGCCGCACGAACTAAGTACTCGCCCCCGATGACAAGGGCCGTAAACCCCAAAAATAAATAGATAAAACTCATGTTGTTCTTTAGGTTGCAAAGATACAAATAAGCCGTAGTCATGACCATTAGCGGCCTAATTTATTTTGTACCTTTAGTCGATCAAATTTCGATCTATGAAAGCGATGATGTTCAAATCTCTGGCAAAACTCAACAAACTGATCCTGCCGAGTCTCACTCAAAAAAGAGTGGATTTAGCCAAAGCAAAAAAGTGGCAGCTCGCCCTTATCGCCTATCGATATTGGGTAACAACAAATGCCCTAGATTGATCAAGATCAAATCACTAAACTCAACCATAATAATGTGTCCCAAAGCAAATCGATTGCCAAAATTTTGGTTAACTTGAAGATTCAATTAACACATTATATCAATTCTCAACCATGACACGTATTCAAGACAAGTCAATCACGATCTTAACGCTCACACTGCTCTGCACGCTGTCCGTGTGGGCCCAAATTCCTCAAGACGGCCTTCAAGGTTACTACAAGCTCGATGGCAATGATTACCAAAATTACAGCACTGAAAACACTGTTCCTCTGGACCCATTTCCGACGGGTGGATTTTTGTTACCCGCACAAAACCGCTACGGCGAACCCGATATGGCACTCAAGCTTATCAATCAATTCATGGATACGCAATCAGAACCGACGATTTACGATTTTAGTGTCGGCAACGCGATGTCGCTTTGTATGTGGATGAAAATCGATGAGACGGTCGTTGATTGGACCGGGGTACTCAACAATTGGGCAGGATTTGATATCGGAGGCTATTATTTAGGCATCACGCCCAATCAGGAAATTCGCTGGAACATCAATGCGGACCCACCAATCGATAGCAGTCCCGTGACTACTGGGGTTTGGATGCACGTAGCGTCGGTATATGATGGTGATACTGCTTATCTTTACCTGGATGGAAATCTCGTGGGGCAGCGCGTCTATGGCGTCAATTTATTGCAAAGCGTCTATCCATTTACCGTCGGCACTCAAGCCGACGTGCCCGATAATATTTTCCCAGGGGTACTTGACGATGTACTGATTTACAACCGCGGCCTTTCAGGTCAAGAAGTTTTGGATATTGTAGAGGCCTTATCGATCGATGACCCAAAAGCCTTCGAACGTGCGATACAACTGGGCCCTAATCCATCTTCTGGGGTAGTCAATATGACCTATGACGCCAAATTTGGACGTCTTGATCAGCTCGATGTGTACGATTTGAAGGGTAGTTTGATCCTGAGACAAGACATCAGTGATCTCTCGCTAACTGTGGATTTAGGTCCCTATGCCTCAGGAGTATACAGTTTTGTATTCACCACCGCAGATGGTCAACAAGTCCAGAAAAAACTCATCAAACAATAAATCCTGAACCATGAAGGCTATCCGTTCAAGGCGTCAACGCACCCTCTTGTTAGGGTGTATGATCATTTTGATATCTGGTTGTAACGCTCCCACCAACCAAGCAAAAGCGAGGACCAAAAATGATTCGGTTCAAAGCGTTCAAGTAAAAACCCTCTTGAAAACCACCACAAGCTGGAACAGTTCACCTCTGCCTGATTATCAGCCTGAGCATCCCGAAATCACCGCTTTGAGCATTACGATACCACCAAATACCAAATTACCGGTGCATAAACACCCTGTGATTAACGCAGGCATGCTACTACGAGGAGAGCTTACAGTCATTAGTGAAGCTGGCGATACGCTACAAATGACAGCTGGTGATGTCATTGCAGAAATGGTCAATCAGTGGCATCACGGAGAGAATAATGGGACTGAACCAGCAGAAATTCTTGTGTTTTACTCAGGCAATGCAGATATGCCCATTACCGTTCTTCGAGATTCGGTGGTGTCCAATCACTCAGATCATTAAGCCTGACGTACGGGTACTGCCCTATTTTCTCGAGACTGTAATAAGAATTAAGTCCTGAAATCCCGGCAGATTGAGCGCGTTGTAAATCTAATTCGCCTGCGGGGTCAATAAATTCATCGGGAATCGACAAGTGAATGATTTTTCCAATGACCAGCGTGGTTCCATTGAGCGGTATTTCTATGGCCGTTTCAAAACTCAGAGCCATTTTTAATTGACTCTCTGCCACAAAAGGAGCCTCGATGCCGGGTATAATTTCGGGAGTAAAACCACAACGTTCAAATTCAGAAACCTCCTGCGGGAACTTGGCAGAAGTATAATGCGCGGCCTCTGTATGGGTCGCGGGGACATGATTTATGGTGTAATGACCCGTGGCTTTAATATTTTGCCAGGTGTGACGCGGAACCTTATCATAAGGTCGAAGGACAAAACCAATGAGCGCCGGGTTGCTGCCCAAATGGACTACTGAACTAAACACGGCTAGATTATATTGACCCTGAGCATTTTGAGAACCAATAAGGTTCGCGGGTTTAATGCCGGTAATGGCATTAATCATCCTCAGCCGAGTAACTCGATCGGCTGTGCTTATATCGTGTTCATTCCAAATCACAACTAGGCTCGATCAGCAGCTAACGCTATCAGTCCTAAAACAATGCACAAAGCAATGGTAACAATTACAATATTTCCTACTCCCATAACGTGAATATAATTAATTTTCTATAAGCTCAGTATCCAACTGATCTAAAAACTTTTGAGCATTCGTCAAATGTCGCTCCAGGGTCTCTGGCTTCATTTTATCTATACTGCGCACTAACATGGCCAATCTAGGATTGGACAGAAAAAACGATCGGTGTTTATCCATAAATCGCCAAAACAGACCATCCCAAATTTCCTGCCACGGCCCCTTGGGGTAATCGCTCATTTTCATCAAATAATTGCTTCCACTGATATACGGCTTTGTACTCATAAGGCCGCCATCGGCAAAAAGACTCATTCCATAAACATTCGGAACCATGACCCAATCGTAGGCGTCGATAAAAAACTCCATGAACCAGCGGTAAACTTCGTCTGGATCAAATTCGCAGAGCACCATAATATTACCCATAACCATGAGCCGCTCGATATGATGTGCATAACCTGTTTTATTGAGTTTTTCCAAAACATTATCTACAGGAAAAAGGCCTGTGGTCCCCTCATAAAAACTTTTGGGAATACGCCGTTTGTGCCCCCAAAAATTAGTGGTGCGCTCCTGGCCGCCTTTGACTTGGTAAATGCCTCTAATGAATTCTCGCCAACCCATTATCTGACGAACAAGCCCTTCGGTTGAATTCAGGGGTGTGCCATGTGAATCGGCGTAATGCAGTACACGATCGAGGACTTGGTCCGGAGTCAATAAACC
>CBFIFD010000014.1:0-42659 GCA_965661835.1 Flavobacteriaceae bacterium
TAGGCTTCAATACGATGGGCTGGTGCCTGCTTGAACTCCCCATCATCGATCGCATTGTATTCGATGATATTCACTTTACACGGCACTTTTTTACAAAATTTCACTAAGGCCTGAATATCTCGATCAGTGTCATTAAATCCATCCCAGACGATGTACTCAAAGGTAATTCGACTTTTGGTTTTCTCATACCAGTAAACAAGTGCTTCCAATACATCATCTAGAGTAAATCGCTCGGCAAAAGGCATAATCATCTGACGCTTTTCTTGTATCGCTGAATGCAAAGACAGGGCTAGATGGAATTTAACTTGGTCATCAGCTAACTTCTTAATCATTTTAGGAACTCCAGAGGTCGAAAGTGTTATGCGCTTAGGAGACATGCCAAGTCCCCTATCGCTGGTAATCATATCGATGGCCTCAAGGACATTGTTGTAATTCATTAGCGGTTCTCCCATACCCATAAATACGATATTTGAGAGTGGTCGATCGTGATACAAAAGTGATTCTTGATGAATAGCCATCACCTGATCGTAAATTTCATCTGGATTTAGATTCCGCATGCGTTTGAGTCGAGCAGTGGCACAAAACGTGCAATCTAAGCTGCATCCCACTTGAGAAGATACACAGGCCGTAGTTCTGGTTTTGGTTGGAATCAAAACTGACTCCACAATTAAGTCGTCATAAAGGCGAACGGCGTTTTTAATTGTCCCATCAGTGCTTCGTTGCATTTGGTCTACGCTGATGTGGTTAATCACAAAAGTGTCTTCAAGCAAGGCCCGAGTCTCCATAGAGATATTGGTCATTTGCTCAAAGCTATGGGCCCCTTTTTGCCATAACCATTGATAGACTTGATTCGCCCGAAATGCCTGATGTCCTCGATCAGTGAAAAACACACGCAACTCATCAAGGCTTAATCGCCTAATATCTTTTTTGGTTATCGACATAGATGCGATAAAATTACAACTTTAGCGGTGAATCTTTGTCCCGAAATTAAGGTTGGATTTGTAATTTCTTGGTGACAATACTTCCAGAATCTGAGTCCTCGAGGTATAACAAATAAATCCCTGGAGCCAGCAGAGATACATCGACTTGGTTTTCAGTTGCAGACAAATTCAAAGTCATTAATTTTTGCCCCGTCAGGTTGAAAATATTACCCATTAAACCAGGGTATTTAGTGTTTTGAATGGTAATATAATCGCGTGCGGGATTCGGATAAACCGATACAAGGCCTTCAAGTTCAAAGTCACCTATACTCAAAGCATTTTCAAGTGTTCCTAGTTGTTCAAGACCCAATCCCTCTGGATCTAGCCAGTCGCTCAATCGCTGTTCCGGTGTGTTTCCTGAGGACCAAGAACTCGCAAAGCGTCCGTATAAATCATAGCGCCCATTACTTTCAGTACCATCACAATGGGCCATTCCACCATGCAATTGACCTATAATTTGGCCAGACGAATTGAACAGTGGCGAGCCCGAGGAGCCTCCTTCAGTACTGCCAATATCCCAACCATTACTATTTCCTACATCCTGACCTTTTATGAGCCATACCTCTGTCCCATTAGCAGTATCTCTTGCCATTGGGTCGTCATCGCGACAAATCTTCATGACGTCACCCTGAGGATGATGAATGCCGATTTGATACGAAGGAAGGTCATCTGATCGGTCCCATCCTGCAAATGCGACATCCCAAGAGCTTGGAATAGGTTCAATTAACTCGACTAGAGCAAAATCTGAGCGTGCATTATTCGCGCGCAGCTCTGCCCCATTCACAGTGAAGTTCGTACCGATATCCACACTATTATCGACTGTTCCACAAATTGGATCTGGACTGATCCAATTAAAGCGCAAAGACCAATAATCAGGATTTGAGTTTTCCAAACAATGATTGGCTGTCAATACATAAGGCGTTTTATCTTCTTTGGCATTATTGACCAAAACTGAAGAGCACAGATATCCGTTACCTAAATTCAATAAGGCTACTGCCTTTTTTAGTTGATCGCGATGACTGTCAAAGGATTCTCCAATACTACAATTCACATCGTAGTGACAATCTCCTGAATCACCAAGCCCTCGCGCCTCATTTTGGCTCTGTAATAATTGATTTACTGCACCCATTCGATAACCGTGAATAAGGCTCTCGATCTGTAATCGTGGTAATTCTGTTGTATGTGCCTGCGCTATATATTCGATTACTATTTCATCGCCCTCAATAATCCAGCTCCCCAATTTTCTCGACACCGAAGATTCCGAAAAATGTACTCTCGACCAATCCGTTTTTGCCCCATTGTACAACTGTAGTTGGCCGCCTGTGGGAATGTAGAAGTCTGAAAAATTGAGACTCATATTCAACGCGCCGGGAGAACGTATTGCCATATGCCATAGACGGGTCCCATCATCTAATTCTGTCCACTGTCCATCTGAATGAATATCAACAGATATGACTCGCTGAATACCAAAGCGCCATGGCATCGACTTATCTTGATCCGCCACTAAATCTTCAGCGATTACCTCAGACATGTCTAGAGAAGATAATTCAACATATTGCACAGGCTCAAGGGTCAAGTCCCAACCTCTGGGTATTGGCGCGTTGCCCTGACCCCAAAGGGTTGAGCAAAAAACAAGCAGGATTAAAGACCAATAATTGAGCATTTATTTGAACCTCACACATTTAGCGGACTTCTAAAATAACGAAAAAAAGAATATACACATAAAAAAACCCTCTAAATATAGAGGGTTTCAAGTAGTTTTAAATGATCAGCATGGCATCACCGTAGGTATAAAAGCGGTAACGTTCTTTAACGGCCTCTTCATAAGCTTCTCTGATGAAGTCATACCCCGCAAAAGCCGAAACCATCATTAAAAGTGTCGATTTGGGTGTATGAAAATTAGTGACCATTGCATTGGCAATACTAAAATCATAAGGAGGAAATATAAATTTATTGGTCCATCCTTGGTACTGGTTCAATGTGGCATTGGATGAGACAGAACTCTCTAGAACACGCATTACCGTGGTCCCCACAGCACACACACGACGTTTTTGCTCAATTCCTGTGTTAATGGTCTTGACCGCTTCAGGATTGATAAATATCTCTTCACTATCCATTTTATGTTTGGACAAATCTTCAACTTCAACCGGACTAAACGTACCAAGTCCCACATGAAGTGTGACCTCGGCAAAATTGATACCCTTAATCTCTAGTCGCTTCATAAGATGCTTAGAAAAGTGTAAGCCGGCGGTCGGGGCGGCTACTGCGCCTTCATTTTTGGCAAAAATAGTCTGATAACGCTCGGCATCCTCAGGCTCAACATCACGCTTGATGTATTTAGGTAATGGAGTCTCACCGAGTTCATTTAATTTTTCGCGAAATTCTTGGTAAGAACCATCAAATAAAAATCGTAGCGTTCTACCACGTGAGGTGGTATTGTCAATCACTTCAGCAACTAAAGAATCATCTTCACCAAAATAGAGTTTATTGCCGATACGGATTTTTCTTGCTGGATCCACCAAAACGTCCCACAAGCGCGTTTCGGGATTCAATTCTCTGAGCAAAAACACCTCGATACGTGCGCCAGTTTTTTCTTTATTTCCAAACAAGCGCGCAGGAAATACCTTGGTATTATTCAAAACAAGAATGTCCTCCTCATCGAAATAATCGATTAAGTCTTTAAACATTTTGTGCTCTATGGTTTTATTTTTGCGGTCTAAAACCATCAGACGTGACTCATCTCTGTTCGGTGCTGGATATTCAGCTAAAAGTTCAGGAGGTAAATCGAAATTAAAATTGGAGAGTTTCATTCCCATAGAGCGTGGTATTTTGTTAAAGGTGGCAAATATACAACCTCGATAAGGCGGTTGTCAAGTAAAACACGAATTAATTCCTTTGAGACCATTCTAAACCACAACGAATCATGTCGTTCCAAAAATTTGGATATGATTTGGACACGACCTCTGGATTGGCAATCCTTAGAGAAGTTCTTGCCACTAATGGAGCAAACGCCATAGCCATACGATGATCATTATAAGTCTCTATGAGTGCGTCAGAAATTATAGCCGTGCGGCGCGGCGACAAACTCAGGCTATTATGAGAGACTTTGACTGATCCGCCCAATTTGGTTAATTCATCAGATAGGGCCGTGAGCCGATCAGTTTCCTTAATTTTTAGCGTATGCAACCCTGTTAAATGACATCCAATGCCCAGACCAAAACAACATACCGCAATTGTTTGAGCCAAGTCCGGAGTATCGATTAAATCCCATTCAATTAACGCTGGCAGCTCTGTATCAGTGCCACTGAGCATAATGGACTGTTGATGATCATCAAATACGGTTTGCACCCCGAGTTGTTCAAAAAGAGTAGCGATGACCCGGTCCCCTTGCAGGCTTTGTTCTTTAAAATTTCTGAGTATGACCCGGCATTTTGGCTCGAGAGCGACCATACTATACCAATATGAGGCACCGCTCCAATCGGACTCAATTTGCCAATTCTGAGCACCTGGGTCGGCCGGGCCGGTGGTATGGCGAGCATGAGTCACAACAACTTTATCGTCATTAAGCCCCACCTCTACCCCTAATTTTTGGAGCATTCGAGCGGTCATTTTAAGATACGGGAGACTGGTAAGTGTATCGATTATCTCAATAGTTAGACCTTGCTCAAATTTAGAAGCAACCAGCATTAGAGCTGTCAAATACTGACTACTCACAGAACCAGACATTTGGATAACACCTCCCTTAATGCTTTGGCCTTGAATTGATATAGGAGGATAACCTTGACGACCTATATATTCAATTTTAGCCCCTAGATTACACAAAGCATCGACCAAAATTCCTATCGGTCGTTCTTTCATTCTTTGTGAACCCGTCAAAATAACAGAAGTACCAGGTAAACAGGCAAAATAAGCCGTCAAGAAGCGCATAGCCGTGCCCGCGTGCCCCACATCTATGGTTCCTTGTGATTTGTTCAAAGCGCCAGTCATTACAAACGCATCATCACATTGGGCTAGATTTTCTAATTTTATTTGCGGCCAAAGCGCTTGTAAAATAAGCAACCTATTGGTCTCACTTTTAGAACCAGTCAAGGCGAGTTCTACAGGGTCACTATGAGGATTAAATGCCTTGAGATAGTTCATCATTCAGACCTATTTAATCGCTTGTAATGTCGGTAAAATTTACTGTAAGCTGCAAAAAAACCATAAATGGACGACCCCAGGATCAATCCTAAAATATTGCGCCATGACTCAAAAAATTGATAAAACAACTCCTGAGTTACAATGCCTTTTATCAATATAAAGATAATGGCAAATCCAAAAGCCAAGACCAATACTGATCGCCAAAATTTAAACTGAGAAATTATCGAAACAAACATTTTTTACCCCTTAAAAGGTTATTTGAGCTTTTGATTACCGTGATGGCGATCATAGTCGCGCTTGGCCTTGAGGGCCATTTTTTTGGCAAAAGAATCTTGCAAATCCACCCCGGTTTGATTGGCTAAACATAGGACTACAAAAAGCACATCGGCCAATTCTTCACCCAAATCTTTTTGTCGATCACTGGGTTTTTCACTTTGTTCCCCATAACGTCGGGCAATAATCCGAGCGACTTCTCCGACTTCTTCAGTTAGTTGGGCCATATTAGTGAGTTCGTCAAAATAGCGTACACCATGATTCTTAATCCACTGATCGACCTCTTGTTGTAAGCTCGTTAATTCCATTGGCTTTATTTTTCTAATTCTGTTATTCTGTATCTAAAATAATGGTCACTGGACCGTCATTGACCAATGAGACACTCATGTCTGCCCCAAAACTACCGCTTTGAATGTCACATCCTGTTTCCTTTCTCAAATTTTCAATGAAATCCAAATACAATGGCTCTGCTTTTTTGCCTGGCGCTGCATCAATAAATGAAGGACGATTCCCTTTTTTGGTTTGCGCACAAAGTGTGAACTGACTCACCACCAAAATTGCTCCATTGACTTGTTGTATATCGGCATTCATTGGTGCTTTTTGATCTGCAAAAATACGCAGTTTTGCTACTTTTTTGGCCAATTTTACCCCCTGCTCATGGGTATCTTTGACACTGACCCCTAGCAATATCAAAAGTCCCTGATCGATGTATGAAATAATTACTCCATCAACCGTCACACTGGCGGATTTAACCCTTTGGACTACTGCTTTCATGATTGCTGATATAAATCTTTACGGTATTGACTGTCCTCTCCCGCGTGTATTTGACGATAACTGTTATAGCGTGACCAAGCCAGTTGTTCCAATTCAAGCTGTTCTTTTATCGCACAATTTGGCTCATTAATATGCTGACAATTATTGAATTTACATTGGCCCTGAAGGGCAAAAAACTCAGGAAAATACGCACCGACCTCTGAGGGCTTGAGATCTACGACTCCAAAACCCTTGATTCCTGGCGTATCGATTATCCTTCCGCCAAAAGGAAGATCATACATCTGGGCAAAAGTAGTCGTGTGCTGACCTTGTGCATGCTGCTCAGAAATTTCGGCAGTTCGCAAGTCTAATTCAGGGGCTAAAGCATTGACCAGGGTTGATTTTCCAACACCACTATGACCCGAAAAAAGTGAGGTCTTACCAGTCATTAACGCACGAACCTTTTCGATATTTTTACCTGTTTTGGCCGAAATTCCAATGCAGGTATAGCCAATGGATCGATATAAATCCGCTAAATATTTGGCTTGATCCAAAGAGGATTTGTCATAGGTGTCTGACTTATTAAACACAAGGACGCAATCAATATGATAGGCCGCCGCTGTGACTAAAAATCGGTCAATAAATGAGGTTGTTGTGACCGGATTTGTTGGGGTTATAAGTAAAAAGGCGTAGTCAATATTTGAGGCAATAATATGGGTTTGTTTCGAGAGATTTACAGATTTTCGAATGATGTGGTTATCTCGTTCAAATATTTTGGTAATTACCCCGCGCGTCTCTTGATCCGATCTTTCTAATTCAAATTCAACCCGATCGCCCACAGCAATAGGGTTAGTACTTTTGATTCCATCGATACGAAATTTACCTTTGATGCGGCATGGATAGGTTTGACCCTGAGTAGACTTCACGGTATACCAACTTCCTGTAGATTTATAAACCAAACCTTCCATGACTTACAAAATTGCTAATTTCAATACAATATACGCTGATTTTTCGGGCTTCATCTAATGCGGTTAAATCACATCTAGAGTGAAATTAGTGCCCATTGTCATGCAAATGGGAAAATAGGTGGATTGAAAATTATTTGATGTTTTTTTGCTTATTGATCGACTCTTGATGAATAGCTTTAAATAACCTCTGGGTAAATTCTTCGCTCAATCCTACCGAACAACCTGCATCGATCATTCTATTTAAGATTGATTCCCATCGATCAGATTGTAAAATAGCAACATTGTTATCGTGTTTCAATTGACCGATTTGCACAGCGACGCCCATTCTTCGGCCCAACGAATCAATCAACTGATGATCAATCACATCGATTTTTGACCGGAGAGTTTCTAATGTCTTTTGGAACTCTTTGGCAGAGACATCAGGTTCTCTCATTTTGAGGGCTGTGATAATTTCGCTCAATTGATTCGGAGTGATTTGTTGTGCGGCATCACTCCAAGCATTATCTGGATCGATATGACTCTCGATCATCAAACCGTCATAATTGAGGTCCAAACCGGTTTGGGAAAGTTCGAATATCAAATCACGGCGCCCTCCCATGTGCGATGGGTCGAGAATCAATGGAATATCCGGTCTTTTGCTCTGAAACTCGATCGCAATCTGCCACTCTGGAATATTGCGGTATTTTGTTTTTTCATAGGTTGAAAATCCCCGGTGAATCGCACCCAACTGAGTAATCCCCACTTTCTCAAAGCGCTCAATGGCCCCCATCCAAAGCGAGAGGTCTGGATTTACAGGATTTTTGATTAACACCACCTTGTTGGTGCCTTTCAAAGCGTCGGCAATATCTTGTACAATAAAAGGGGATACGGTCGTACGCGCGCCAATCCAAAGTAGATCTACATCGTGTTTTAGTGCGAGTTCTACATGATGTGGATGCGCCACCTCGGTGGTGGTCAGAAGACCTGTTTCCTCTTTAGCCCGCTTTAACCATGGTAATCCTAGGGCTCCGACGCCCTCAAAATTACCTGGTCGAGTCCTAGGCTTCCAAAGTCCTGCACGAAGGACGGAAACTTTGGTTTGAGTCATCCCTCGGGCGGTTTCCAAAAGCTGATCTTGTGTTTCTGCGCTGCAGGGTCCAGCAATGACCAAAGGGTGTCCTAGGTTCATTGCATTGAGCCAATTACGCGATTGACTGTGTTCATTCATATTTTAATTTTTCTTCCAGTTTACTGGGTGTATTCTCTCTATTTTGTGTGTATAATCCAAGTAATTTAAAGTGCCTAACTTCTTGTTTAAGAATACTTACAGCTTGTTTGAATTTATTGTGACCATCGAAGGTAACATCTACAAAAAACGCATAACGCCAGTTAGTTTCCAAGACAGGCAAGGATTGTATTTTGGTCAGATTGATACCGTGATCGCTCAGGACGGCCAAGGCGCGACTTAGCGAACCAACTTCGTGCCCCAGTTGAAATTTTAAACTAGCCTTATTGGGGGGTTTTTGTGACTGACTCCCTGGGCGACCGAACAAAACAAATCGCGTTTGATTGTGCTTTATATCTTGGATTTGATGATCTAAGATTTCTAGACCAAAGGCCTGAGCCACATCCTCACCGGCAATTGCCGCAATACCCTTGAGTCGCTGAGTTACGATTTGATCGGCTTCACTGGCAGTATCCTTTCCTTCCACGAGTTTAAACTGTCCCTGATACTGGCGCAGATAATTTCGGCACTGCAATAGTGCTACAGGGTGAGAACGCACCTCCACAATATCTTGAATTTTTGTTTTGGGGAGCGCCATCAAGTGCATTTGAATATTCAAATAAACTTCATCGTAAATTTCAAGTGCACCAGATTCTAACAGATTGTAATTGGTCAAAATCGATCCTGCGATTGAGTTTTCTATGGCTAAGACACCAAATTCCGCTGTCCCGTTAGCCACAGCTTGCGTTGTTGCATCAAATGAATCGCAACACATCAGGCTGTAAGACTGATCGTTAAATAACCGCCGAACCGCCTGATGGTGAAAAGAATGTTGTATCCCTTGAATGGCAATCTTCATGAATATTTTTTCATAAAAAAAGCCCGAACACTTGGCCGGGCTTCTTTGTTAATGTTATTCTGAAATCAACACATAGCCCGTTTCATTGTATAGAAAAAGAAAAAAAAGAATGTGTTGAAATAAGTGTTCATAATCAAGTATCTGTTACGAAAGTATACTTTCTTGTTCAGAAGATAAAATGTTTAGATAGATTTTTTATTCTTTAAATTTACACTCAGCACTTATGAATATCCAGGTTCAACAAATAACAAAACTATACGGGAATCACAAAGCCTTGGACCAGGTCAGTTTTACAATTGAGCCCGGAGAGATCATTGGATTACTGGGACCTAATGGTGCTGGCAAATCGACCCTGATCAAAATTTTGATTGGCCTGTTGCATCCCGATGAGGGCAGACTGCGACAAAAAGATACAATCATCGACACACAAAATCTGGAGTACAAAAGAAAAATTGGTTACCTCCCCGAGGACAATCCGCTCCCTGACGAACTATTTGTAAAAGAGTATTTAGACCAGACCGCTGCATTATTCGCACTCAAAAACTATGGGCAGCACAATCTCATTGAACAAACCGGACTACAAACAGTATCCCGACAAAAAATAAAGACACTGTCCAAAGGATTTAAACAACGTCTTGGGTTGGCGGCCGCGCTAATCCACCAGCCAGAGCTTCTCGTACTTGACGAACCGATGACTGGGTTAGACCCCAATCAGATTCAAGAAATAAGAAAACTTATCTCATCGCTCAGCCCTGAGACTACAGTGTTGCTCTCGACTCATATTTTGCAAGACATTTCAGCAATTTGTGACCGAATATTGGTGTTAAATCAAGGATTATTGATTAAGGATATCGCACTTGACGAACTTGACCAGAACAATGATCCTTCAGCATTGGAATCCCTTTTTACGCAATGGACCTCAGCTCGAGAATAGTGAGGGTGACAAATTGGTCCTATTGAAAAATGAGGCGACCGGTAAATTCCTCTTCGATATTGACGATCGGAGGCTGGGTCAAACAAATAACATCGCCGAGACCAACAATGCGCCCTTGGATAAGATTCGTTGGGGCAACCACCATTTTATTCGTGCTTCGATGAAATAAATACAGGTTTCTGATTTCAAGATCAGGAGCCTCGACTCTGGCGTCACCGTCATATAGACCTATATTGGCTGAATTAGTGCGCCCACCGAGAAAAAATTTACTCGTTCCATTGGCAAATATTACCAGCTGAGTGACGTCCAAGTTCTCAAAGTAAAAATCACCATCAGTATGGAATTCACCTTCCTGCTCACGGTCTTCAGAAAGTAATATTAGTTTTTTAAAAGTTATTGGGCCTTGTCCAATTACAGGAAGGCCCGAACTTGAGCGAATTTCTAGTGAATCCACCGGTGCTGTGACATATACCTTGGTGATCCCGTAGTCTCTTGTGTAATTGCAACTGTTTCGGTCACTAACTTTAAGGATGCTATCTTCGACCCTAACTAAGACTTCGTTCATTAAATTTTCTCCAGACTCGACAACAACACTTTGCTCCGGCCCGGAGGAAACAATTAACTGAACTCTGTTCCAAATGATAATTTTTTTGAATTTATCGACCTCAAAAGTGCGCTGAACAATAGGGCCACTGGTTTGAAAACAATCCCAAGAATTTTCACCGCTGCAGCCCCATAATAGCAATACCCCAAATAGAGCTAGTGCAGCATCAAAAAACTTATTTCTAATCTTTAAACCTTGTCTCATAATCGATATCCTATACCAAATTCAACGGCCTCTGCCTTGGCCCAATGGGCCTTTAAAGTTACTGCTGCAAAAAAATGTTCCTTTCCAAAATAACGCTTAAGGCCAAGGCGATTGTATATTCTATTTTCGAATTCATAGGGCCAATAAAAATAGCGCCCTAATTGAGAAACAAACGCGGTCTTACGGAAGCGAAATTCATGACCTAAAAATACACCAACACGACGATAATCCAAACCAGGCTCGATACCATCCCCAGGAAAAGCGGATTCGCGATAACGAATTAAATAAATCAAAAAGTCTGAAAAAAAGAAATCGACCCCCAGTTGTATGGTGCTTTTGTAATTGACCCGTTTATCGGCAAAAAATGAAAACACATAAAACGGGTATTGTCCAAGACCAATGACATCAGCCTCATTGAGTCCTGTGCGAAATACGGCATTTACCGTTATTGGTTCACTGTAGTACTCGCTAGGCCAATCGCCGTGATTGTGGCGGGTTAAAATAACCCCTTCCTGAGATTGATAGCTCAAACCCGCCGAAAAATAAAGGGTATTTGTACTGTTATTGGGTGCCTTAAAATTGGCATTCGAATAATGAATGATCCCAGTGCCTAAACTAAAGCCAATCCCCCGATATAAATTTTCCTGAATGAGGTTAAACTTCAAAAACGTAGTACTCATAAAGCGACTACCGTAGGCTGTGTTTTGATAATTATTCTCAGGATCATATGGATTTCCTGCCATAGCAACCCCTTGACCGATACCGAGTCTCATTCTACGTTTCCAGAAATACCAGTTAAAATGCCCATATAAACTGTAATTCTTGCCTAAATAAGGATTGCCCATATCCTGGTAATTAAAGGTAAACCCCCAATCCGGATAATTATAGCGACTTTCCCATTCATTGTAGCCATAGGTCTTTCGATTATACACGACATTGAAACCGGTAGGATGACCTGTAATCAGGTGCGCTATATCAGAGTTGTGCTCGAGTATACTGCCGTAATAATAATCGAGTTCTATTGAAATGGGTTTTAATTCCTTTTGTTGTGCCAACAACAAAGGACTAAAAATCCCAAAAATTAACAACCACCGACTGTATTTCATGACTCAATAAAGGCCCCAAATATACGGCATTAATTCATGTGGCTCAAGTCGATTGGCCCCGAGAGTTGTCGCACAAAAATCAGAATGGCAACTGATCTAAATCCACATTCCCGCCTGAAAGTATCAAACCAATTTTTTTGGCCTTAAAAAATTCTGGGTTTCTTAGAACTGCGGCCAAAACTACCGCGCTAGAAGGCTCAACCACCATCTTGGTACGCTCCCAAATAAGACGCATGGCGTCAATAATTTCGGATTCTTCAACACAAAAGATTGAGGCGACATGATTCTGGATAATTGGAAAATTAACAGACCCAAGCTGTGTTTTTAACCCGTCGGCGATTGTATTGGTATGCTTATTGGTTTGAATGGCCCCGAGTTGTAAGGAGCGGTAAGCGTCATCAACCGCTGAAGGCTCTGCGCCCCAACAAAAACATTCGCTTCCAAAATGAGTCGTGGCCAAGGCTGATCCTGCCAAAAGTCCACCACCGCCTACTGGAGCGATTACACCATTTAGGTCTGGAACCTCCTCAAGAAGCTCCATGGTTGCTGTAGCATTACCCAAAATTACCGGAAGGGTATTTGACGGGTGTAGCGGGGTGGCACCGTTGCGCTGGATGATACGATGAGTTGCTTGTTCTCGAGCAGGCAAATTAGGAGCGCATTCTGTAACTTCTGCGCCATAGCCTAATACAGCATTTCGCTTGACTTTGGGGGTCCCTTGTGGCATAACGATATAGGCGTTTATGCCCATCAATTTTGCTGCTAACGCAACGGCCTGTCCAAAATTACCCGAGGAATGGGTCACCACTCCTTTTGAGCGTTCTTGAGGATTGAGTGCACAAATCGCACTAACAGCACCGCGCATCTTAAAGGCTCCCATGCGCTGGAGTTGCTCCGCTTTAAAGTATAAACTTGCCCCACTTAAATCATTGAGATATTGTGAGGTCACCACCGGAGTGCGATGGATCCATGGACGAATTAAATCAGCGACCTCAAGTAATTCAGACGCTGTGGGCACATCAACCTCAGATGGCCTCATTCTTTTGAATCTGATTGGACCTCTTTACCATTGACAAATACCGCGTAGTCAATGGTCATGCCGCCCTTTAAACTCATGGAAACCGAACAGTATTGCTCAAAACTCAGTTTGGCAGCGCGTAGTGCTTTGGCTGGAACAATATCTCCTTCAAGGAATATTTCAACACAGGCCGATTTAAAGGGTTTTGCTTTTTCAATTTCTGTACGCTCCCCTGTGACTTTTACGGTGTAGTCACTAACGGTCTGCCGCTGTTTTTTCAAAACATAGATCACATCAATAGCATTACATCCGCCAATAGCCATAAGAAGGAGTTCCATGGGCGAGGCGCCTTGCGGATTTCCTTCCTTGCTAAAATCCATGCTTATGGAATGCTTATTGGGTCCCGAGGCATGAAATAAATAATCTTCGTTTTGTCTTGTCAGTGTTACTGTCATATTTTTAATTGTTTTCACGTTGTAGTTTGAGCCACACGCTGTTGAATGATTTCCGGTATCGTTCTCCCCTCGATATTGCTTTGCAGCCAGGTTAGAATATCCAAATATAAAAAACTACGACGCTCAACGGGGTCATTTTTGTGCACACTAAGTGTCGCGTGCAATCCGACAAATGATTTTTTGATTTCATGCGGATAAATATTGGTCAAACTCCGAATAAATGAGATAAGGGCCCGTTGAACTTGATGCAGATCTTCCATTTTTAATAAAAATTTATAAGTGCTGCGAATAAGACGATCTATTTGATAATCAATACCAGCCTCGTAGTGTGCGACCAAGTTCAGGATTCTTGAAAAGCACAACAGGTCTTGGCGTATCTCCATAGACTTGTTATCAATGATCAAATTAAGGTAATGGATGCACTCTTTGTACTTGGCACAGCCAAAATAGAGACAGGCTATTTTATAATAAAATAGCATAATGTGGTGTTGGTCAATCTTATCTCGGTATTGTTCTATTTTGGCCAAAACAGGATCAATTAATTCTAAACCTTGATGAAACGTGCCGGCCATGAAATGGGCATTGATTTTATGGCCATAGCGGAATATGAACGCCAAACTTTTGACATTGTGACGATCTGGAAATGACGGGTGATCTAAAGTTATTTCAAAGCGCTCCAGAGCGACTTCAAAACGCGCTACATCGCCTATATAAAATAGTGCCTCAAGGAGATATTGTACGCCACGCAGATAAAAAACGGGATTCAAATCGATCATCTTTGGGGTACGATAAAATAATTCCGTCCATCGTTTGGCGTATTTAAAGCAGGATAAAAAATCTTGTTTTATGAAATGATACCAAAGTTGGGCCTTGTAATACCACAACCGTTCGCGAAACCCTAAATCCTCAATATTGATTTGAGGCATATTCTGGTCAAAATAACGCTGCACGTATTGCAATTCTGAATTACTCTTAGCATATCCTTTTTGTAAAAAAAGACGGTACAACTGTAAGGAAAGGTTAGAGAGTTGACTTGAAATTACATTTAAGCTGCCAATCTGAGACGATTCTTCGACCAGAGCCTGTGACCGATAATTAACACTTCGGGTGATGTACTGACTCACAATCACTTTTTCGAGTTCAATGATCTCAGAGGCCATAGTTTTCTCCTCGTGATCTAGGGCCAAGGATTTCACCCGTTCCAATATTTTCAAACTCTGTTCAAAGAGACCTTTGTGATATAGGATTGTGGCAAAATCCAATTGTTCTCTTATTTGAAGACGGATGTTTTGATGGATTGGATTTAACCTTAAACTGATCAAAATTTGCTTGTATAAGTGACCTTTGAGGTTGGACAGTTGCTTTTTGGTAATGGCCTTATGCTCGAGAATTTGCGCCTCATTGTAGTGACTCTGTTTGTCCAGAATAGCAAATAATTGCATGAATTTTGTAGGCTCATTGACACCCAAACGACCTGCATACAAGGTAAACTGCCGCTTCTCTGATTTTGAAAGAGATTTAATCAGATCAAATAAATTGTCTTTTTGAATTTTGGGCATGGGTGCCTATTTTGTTTTGGTCGGACGCGTAATAATACGATATAGATGCGGTACACGCCGACAGCAGGGCAGTTAATTCAGTACGTTATCGATTACAAAGTATAAATTAGCGTGTCAATTATCAAAATAATTAAATACAAATCTCAAGGGCGTGAAAAAAAATGCCCCACGTCCGTGGGGCATTTTCTAATTAACCAAAAACTAAATGTCTTGTCCAATTTTAGGACCCCCCATTTATTCTTTATTCAGCGTCTTCATCGCTGTCATCGCAAGACGTAATTTTTTACCCACTAATTCAATGGGGTGGTCTGCAATCGATTCATTTACAGTAATCAAGGTGGTATTATCAACACCGTGGCCATAACCCTCAAGACCCACGTCTTGAGGATTCACCTGTGTCGCCATAAAATCTGCCAAAAGTGGCTTTGCCGCATGATCGAATAAGTAACAACCATACTCGGCAGTATCAGAAATGATGCGGTTCATTTCATAGAGCTTTTTGCGCGCTACAGTATTGGCAATGAGCGGCAGTTCGTGCAAGGATTCATAATAGGCCGAGTCTTCAATTATACCCGCAGAAACCATAGTATCAAAGGCGAGTTCAACCCCCGCTTTGATAAAAGCCATCATCAATACACCACGGTCAAAATAAGTTTGCTCGGTCCATTCGGCCTCCACTGCTTGGGACCTTTCAAATGCCGTCTCCGCCGTGGCCGCGCGCCAATTGAGAAGATCTTTATCGTCATGAGCCCAATCTTGCATCATACCACGTGAAAAAGCCCCGCTGATAATGTCGTCCATATGTTTTTGAAACAAGGGCGCCCATATTTTTTTTAGGCTCTGTGCGAGTTCATTGACCCTTATTTTTGCTCCGTTAGTCAAACGGTTCATCATGTGAGTGATCCCGCCATGCTTTAGGGCTTCGGTTTGTACTTCCCATCCGTACTGTACTTGACGTGCCGCTTCCTCTGGAGCAACCCCAAGGGCGACCATGTGATCAAATATCAAAATGGAACCCGTTTGGAGGACTCCACAAAGAATGGTTTGTTCTCCCATTAAATCACTTTTTACCTCTGCCACAAAAGACGAGGCCAAAACACCCGCGCGATGCCCTCCTGTGGCGTAGGCATAAGCCTTGGCCTGAGCCCATCCTTTACCCTGCGGATCATTTTGTGGATGTACTGCAATTAATGTAGGCACACCGAAGCCACGTTTGTATTCTTCTCGAACCTCCGATCCAGGGCACTTGGGGGCAACCATAATGACCGTCAAATCCTCACGGATTTGCATTCCTTCTTCAACAATGTTAAAACCATGAGAGTAAGACAGAGTTGCGCCTTGTTTCATCAGTGGCATAACGCGCTCTACAACGGGAGTATGCTGCTTATCCGGCGTTAAATTACAGACCAAGTCGGCCTGAGGCACTAGCGATTCGATGGTGCCCACTTCAAATCCATGTGCTGTAGCATTTTGATACGAGGCACGATTTTGATCTATAGCCTCTTGCCTGAGCGCATAGGCAATATTCAATCCTGAATCACGCATATTGAGCCCTTGATTGAGTCCTTGAGCTCCGCAACCCAAAATCACAACTTTTTTATTGTTTAAGGCGATGATTCCCTCATGAAATTCATCGTTATTCATAAATCGGCATTGACCCAGCTGAGCCAGTTGTTGTCTTAAATTCAGGGTGTTGAAATAATTTGTCATTGGTAGGATTTATGCCTGGGCAAATTCTGCCAGCAGGTCAGTTATATTCATTTTTTCTTTGGTGACCGCAATACGCCCGGAACGGACAAATTGCATGATTCCAAAGGGCTTTAGCTCTCGATAGAGTAAGTCGACCTCATGCCGACGTCCCGACTTTTCTAAAACAAAAAAGTCGCGATTTACCGTCACGATACGCGCGTTACTGTCTTTGATAATATTTTGAATTTGGCGTTCCTCAAAGAGTAAATCGCTACTGACTTTAAACAAGCAAGATTCTTGATAAATCGTTTGGTCATCGGTGTGACAAAAAGCCTTGATGACTTCTACTTGCTTTTCGATTTGACCCAATATCTTGTGCATTTGGGCCTGGTCAATATGGACCAACAAAGTAAAACGAGAAACACCTTCTATTTCGGATACCGAAGAACTCAAACTTTCTATATTGATGTGTCGCCTTTGAAATATGGCGGAAATACGATTCAGCAAGCCCACATTATCTTCGGTGTATATAGAGACGGTGTAAAATTTTTTTTCTTCTTTCATAACGACTAAATACGCATTGATATTAACTCAATCTAATTTCCGAAACAGAGGCCCCCGTCGGAATCATCGGAAATACGTTGGCCTCTGGCTCGACAACCACTTCTAGGAAATAAGGGCCGTCATGGGCCAACATTTGGTGAACTGCCTGATTGAGTTCTGATCGTTGGAGGACCTTTTTGGCAGGAATGTGATAGGCCTTAGCAATGAGTTCAAATTCTGGATTGATCAATTCTGTGGAGGCATAGCGCTTATCGAAGAACAACTGTTGCCATTGGCGGACCATTCCCAAAAAATTATTGTTCAAAAGAACAATTTTGACTGCAGCTTTAGTCTGAAAAATAGTGCCTAATTCCTGAATATTCATTTGATATCCCCCATCTCCGATGACAGCAACCACTGTTCGATCAGGAGCGGCCATTTTAGCACCAATAGCCGCAGGTAGGGCGAACCCCATAGTACCAAGTCCACCCGAAGTTATATTGCTTTTGGATCGTTTAAATTCGGCATAACGACAGGCAATCATCTGATGTTGGCCCACGTCAGTGACTACAGCCGCTTGACCCTGAGTGTGCTCATTGATGCTCCTGATAACCTCGCCCATGGTCAGACCCTCTTTGGTTGGATATAAATCTTTTGTTATGATTTGATCCTCCTCTACCTTGTGCAGCTCTGAAAATCGCTGGCGCCATTGATCATGGGTGTTCGCTACACATTTCTGTGTCAGGGCCACGAGGGCTTTTTTGGCATCACCAATCACCGCAACATCGGTCTTAACATTTTTATCTACCTCAGCAGGATCGATTTCAATGTGAATGATTTTAGCCTGTTTGGCATATGTTTCTAGTTTTCCTGTTACGCGATCATCAAATCTCATTCCGACAGCCAACAATACGTCACATTCGTTGGTTAAAATATTAGGCGCATAATTTCCGTGCATACCTACCATACCTACATTAAGTGGGTGGTCGGTATCAATTGCAGACGCCCCGAGTATGGTCCATGCTGCAGGAATACCAGTGTGTTCGATAAATGTCTTGAGCTCTTGTTCTGCCTGGGATAATATAACACCTTGTCCCCATACGATAAATGGTCTTTTCGCGCCATTGAGCAAGGCAGCCGCCTTAATTACATCGTCTTGATTAATTTTAGGCTCAGGCGTGTAGCTACGAATCCCTTTACAAGGGACGTAAGTGTAATCTAACATTTCAAATTGAGCATTTTTGGTGATATCAATCAGCACTGGTCCTGGGCGACCACTTCTGGCGATATAAAAGGCTTTGGCCATAACCTCAGGAATTTCTTCGGCACAAGTCACTTGATGATTCCATTTAGTCACAGGCGTTGAAATACCGACGATATCCGTCTCTTGAAATGCGTCACTTCCGAGTAAATGCGCCCCGACCTGTCCCGTAATACAGACCAGAGGGGTTGAATCGATTTGTGCATCGGCAATACCGGTCACCAAATTTGTCGCACCGGGACCAGAAGTCGCAATGGCGACACCTACTCGCCCTGAGATTCTTGCAAAGCCCTGGGCGGCGTGAGCTGCTCCTTGTTCATGTCGGGTCAATACATGGTGTATTTGATCGCGAAACTTGTACAACTCGTCATAAACGGGCATAATTGCCCCACCAGGATATCCGTAGAGTATATCGACCCCTTCGGCGATCAAGCTGCGCACTACAGCTTCGCTACCTGAAATTCTTATCGAATCTGTTTGTTGTATTTTGGGCTTTACTAAGGTTTGTACAGACATAATTAATGAGATTAAAATTCATCAGTAACACAACCCATAGAGGCCGAGGCAACTGTTCTGGCATATTTATACAATACTCCGCGTTGGAATTTTAGCTCAGGAGCGCGCCATTGGGCCCTGCGCTTAGCTAGTTCTTGTTCTGAAACATCCAAGGTAATCTGATTTTGATCCGCATCAATGAGGATTCTATCCCCATCTTGGATCAAAGCGATAGTGCCTCCTTGTTGGGCCTCTGGAGTGATATGTCCTACCACAAACCCATGAGTTCCTCCTGAAAAGCGACCATCAGTTATAAGAGCTACATCCTTTCCTAGGCCTGCCCCAATTATGGCTGCGGTCGGCTTAAGCATTTCGGGCATACCAGGTCCGCCCTTTGGGCCTTCATATCGGATAACGACCACATCACCTTTTTGGACGAGTCCTTGAGAAATTCCAGAATTGGCTTCATATTCACTATCAAACACCTTGGCCCGACCCATAAATTTATGGCCCTCTTTACCTGTGATTTTTGCGACACTCCCCTCGGGAGCCAAATTACCGAAGAGCATTTGCAAATGACCCGTTGCTTTAATGGGGGCTTCGATGGGCTTTATCACTTGCTGATCCAATGGCATGTCTGGGACTTCTGATAAATTTTCGGCCAGTGTTTTCCCGGTGACCGTCAAACAGTCCCCATGAATCAAACCTTGCTGGAATAAGTACCTTAATACGGCTGGAATACCCCCTATAGCATGGACATCCTCCATAAGATATTGGCCACTAGGCTTGAGATCAGCCAAAAATGGAGTACGGTCACTAATATCTTGGAAATCTTTCAATGTAAAGTCAATGTCAGCCGCTCGAGCAATAGCGAGAAAATGAAGCACAGCATTTGTCGAACCACCCAGTACGGTGATCAATCTGATGGCATTTTCTAGGGATTTTCGCGTTATAATATCACTGGGCTTGAGGTCCTGGGCAATCAAATTGTACAGGGCCGCTCCGGCATCGTGAGCCTCCTGCTTTTTGTCTTGACTCAATGCCGGGTTCGATGAATTAAAGGGTAAACTCATGCCTAGAGCTTCAATGGCCGCAGCCATAGTATTGGCTGTGTACATACCTCCGCAAGCGCCAGCTCCCGGGCACGCTTTTTGAATCACACTTTGATAATCAGCGTCAGATATGGTTCCTGCCACTTTACTCCCCCATGCTTCGAAGGCAGATACTACATCGAGTTTCTGTCCGTTATGACATCCCGAATCTATGGTACCACCATAAACCAAAATAGAAGGCCTATTGAGTCGAATCATAGCCATAAGGGCTCCCGGCATGTTTTTATCGCACCCAACCACAGTCACCAATCCATCATAACTCATAGCCTGTACGACTGTCTCCATTGAATCCGCGATGATATCCCGTGAGGGTAAAGAATAGCGCATGCCAGGAGTTCCCATAGAAATTCCGTCGCTGACACCGATTGTATTAAAAATCAAGCCCACGGTCCCAGTAGTTTTGGTGCCTGCTTTGACCTTTAACGCCAAATCGTTTAAATGCATATTACAGGGATTTCCTTCGTATCCTGTACTGGCAATTCCAACAAGGGGCTTATGGAAATCTTCCTGTGTAAACCCAATAGCGTACAACATCGCCTGAGCCGCGGGCTGTGTTGGATCTTGGGTTACTGTTTTGCTGTATTTAGTTAATTGTTGACTCATCGCATTTTTGATGAAACAAAACTAAAAATCCATATGACTCAGCTGAAGCTCAACCAATCAAATCATCATATATTCAAAAGATACTATTTATTCATAATTATTTGTATATCAATTATTTAAAAATTATATTTTACGAAATTTAAAAATATTTTATTTCTCAATTTAATACAGTCAAGTCCCATGTATTTAATGGTAATCCACCCTAAACTATTTCGGTATTGAACTCTGAGATAATTTAATTTTTGGTTTTATCCGAAATAGCTACCTTTGCCGCAAATCAAGAGGAAAGATTTGACTGATTGCAACCTCGCTAAAAAAAATGCTAAAGGCAGTATCTCGCCAGATTGTAGCAGTATAGGTCCCTCTCTTTTAATCAATGCATTATGGCCTATTTATTTACCTCAGAAAGCGTTTCAGAGGGACATCCAGACAAAGTTGCTGATCAAATTAGCGACGCACTTATCGATCATTTTTTGGCGTTCGATTCTGAGGCAAAAGTTGCCTGCGAAACTTTGGTAACTACAGGACAAGTTGTCCTTGCAGGAGAGGTCAAGTCTGAGATTTATCTCGATGTTCAAAAAATTGCCCGTGACGTCATCAATAAGATTGGTTATACCAAAGGTGTGTATCAATTTGACGGAAATTCTTGTGGGGTATTCTCTGCAATACACGAGCAAAGCGAAGACATCAATAGAGGGGTTGACAAAGCCAACAAACAAGAGCAAGGGGCTGGTGATCAAGGGATGATGTTTGGCTATGCCTGCAAAGAAACAGCCAATTATATGCCGCTGGGACTAGAAATTGCTCATAAAATACTCTCTGAGCTCGCAGAAATGCGCCGTGAAGGCAAAGACATTCCCTATCTTCGTCCTGATTCCAAAAGCCAGGTCACTATCGAATATGACGATAAGAATAACCCTCGGCGAATCGATAGTATCGTCATTTCTACCCAGCACGATGACTTTGATCCAGATGAACAAAAAATGTTAGCCAAAATTCAATCTGATCTCAAATCGCTTTTGATTCCGAGGGTCAAAGCCGCTATGACACCAGAGGTTCAAAGGCTTTTCAACGATGAAATTACCTACCACATCAATCCCACAGGTAAATTTGTTATTGGCGGACCGCACGGCGATACGGGGCTTACCGGGCGGAAAATCATCGTGGACACCTACGGAGGCAAAGGAGCGCATGGTGGCGGTGCCTTTTCTGGGAAAGACCCCAGTAAAGTAGATCGCTCCGCGGCTTATGCCACCCGGCACATTGCCAAAAATATGGTTGCTGCTGGAGCCTGTGATGAAATCCTTGTTCAGGTCAGTTATGCTATAGGTGTAGCCGAGCCTGTTGGACTTTTTGTCAACTGTTACGGCACCAATCATACTGGACTCACTGACGGAGCACTCGCAAAAAAACTACTGACCATTTTCGATATGCGACCTGCGGCCATTGAAAAACGCCTCAAGCTGCGTCAGCCCATGTACCTTGAGACGGCTGCATATGGCCATATGGGACGAGTACCAGAACGAATCACTAAGGTTTTCGAGCGTCCTGACGGGCGTCAAAAAACTGTAGAGGTAGAATTATTTACCTGGGAAAAATTGGATTTTGTAGACAAAATTCGCCAGACCTTTGGTCTCATTTAAGCCAAGCTCTTTGCGCCTGTACTGAGTGATACAGGCGACTCCTTAATCAGTCTTTTTTAAAGGCTAAAGTTCAGAAATTTGATCGTTAAAGGAAATGTGAGGATATTGTTGCTCGAATTCCAGTATGCGTTGTTTGAGTTGATTCTTAAACTCAATATGCTCCGGAGAATCAGGCCAAGTAGGTCGGTGAGCTAATCCTTTTTGAATCCCTCTTATTTCGCTTAAATAAAGTTCTAATTGTGGCTCTATCCACCCGTCTTTGAAATGCTCCCAAACCACTTGTACTCCTTGATCGTTGGGATGAATTAAATCACTCTTGTAAAATCTATAATCCCGCAGTTGGTCCATCATGAGTTCATAGGCTGGAAAATATTTGGCCGGTGTTTTAGTCGTAACCTGATTCTCAAGGGCCGCATGAAGTCCAGATATCAAATGGGCCTTACCCAAGCTGTTGAGTAACAAACCATCTTTAATATGACGAACCGGGGAGACAGAAAAAATCAGTTGAACTTGAGGGTTATACTTCGTGCTACACTCAATGATCTCTGATACAGCGTCTTGAATTTGATCAATAGTCAACAAGCGCTTTTCAAATAAGGTCCCAGGTAATTTATGGCAATTACCGACAATTTGATGATTGGCTACAAACTCATAGGCCCAAGCTGTACCCAGGGTGATCAATACATGTGACGCCTTGATCAAACTCGAGTGAAGCCTTTTTAAATCAGCATTGACCCTATCGAGTAGTGCTGGAGCATCCGTGTCTGAATACTGACCGTGTAGCGCCAAAATATAATAACGCCCCTGGAACTCTGATAGGTCGCTGTGATTAAACGCATCCAAAGTCAAAGCGCGCCGTATCAGATCGCGTATGGCTAATGGATGAAATAAAACACCCATTGTATTGGAGTCTACAGGCCATTTATAATCACTTAGCTGCTGACCGATTACCTCGGCAAAACAAGAACCAAGGGACGTAATTCGCGACTGAGTATTGAGTAAAATCCCAGAAGGTACTGGTTCAATCTGGGTGAAAAAATTCATTAAGCAATCATGTTACGTGCTGCACTCAGAGCCTCCTCAAGTCCTTCAGGATATTTACCTCCTGCGGTAGCAAAAAATGCCTGTCCACCGCCACCCCCGCGAATAAATGTTCCAAGCTCTCGCACGACTCCACCCGCGTTAAGTGATTTACTCGAGACTAATTCTTTAGAGATATAGCAAGTCAGTAATGCCTTTCCTTGATGACTACTGCCAAAAATCAGAAATAAATCATCAACACCCTGTCCTAGAGAAAAGGCCAAATCTTTTTGAGCTCCAGCATCTAAATCCACCATAGCCGAGATAAATCGAACTCCATTTATCACTTCGGCGCGCTCCCGGAGTTGTAGGGCTAGGTTATTGGCTTTTTCACGAATAAGTTGCTGATTTTGCTTGCTGAGCATCGATACTTCGTGCTGTAATTTTTCAATAGCGGCAATCGGATCTTGAGCCTGATTCAGAAGTTTTTGCACCTGTTTAAATGACTCGGTACGCTCTTCAAAATAAGCTTTTGACGCATGTCCTGTGATGGCTTCAATACGTCTTATACCACTAGCAACAGCAGATTCTCCAGTGATTATAAAATGCCAAATATCTGATGTATTTTGGACGTGAGTCCCCCCGCAGAGTTCTTGCGATTTACCGAACTTTATCATTCTTACTTGATCGCCGTATTTCTCGCCAAATAATGCCATCGCTCCCATTTCTATAGCTTGGTCATAGGATATCTCTCTAAACTCTTCTAGGGGCAGTCCGTCGCGGATTCTGGCGTTGACATAATCCTCTACCTGTTGCAACTCCTCATCAGTAAGTTTTGAAAAATGAGAAAAATCAAAACGCAAATACCCACTGTGCACCATCGACCCTTTTTGGGTCACATGAGTGCCCAATACATGACGCAGGGCCTCATGTAATAAATGTGTTGCTGTATGATTCGACGCGGCACGAAATCGCTGTTTCTGATCCACTACCGCCTGATGCAATTGCTTCGGATGTCTCGGTAAGTTTTTGACGATATGTACAATTAAATTATTTTCCTTTTTGGTGTCAATGATATAAACGACCTCTCCATTTTCTGCTTCGAGATAACCTTTATCGCCTACCTGACCACCACTTTCAGGGTAAAATGGAGTTTTATTAAAAACCAATTGGTAACGCACCCCGTCCTTTTTATTTTCAACTTTTCGGTAGCGCGTGAGGTAAACCGAATGACTCAGCTCATCGTAGCCTACAAAGTCCTCCTGCTCATCATCGCGCAAGAGGGTCCAATCGCCTGTTTCTATTTTGGTCGCTGCACGAGAACGTGTCTTTTGTTGCTCAAGCTCCTTGTCAAATCCGGCTTGATCCAGAGTAAAACCTCTCTCGCGCAAAATCAGGGCCGTTAAGTCAATTGGAAATCCATACGTGTCGTACAGTTCAAATGCCTTGCTCCCGGAAATGATCCCATCCGAACTTGCATCAATCAACTGATCCAATAGGGCTAATCCTTGTTCTAAGGTCCTGAGAAATGAAATTTCCTCTTCTTTAATCACATTATGGATCAAATTCTGTTCCCGAACCAATTCAGGAAACGCCTCACCCATCATTTTAGACAATGTCGCAACCAGTTTGTAAATAAACGGTGTGTCAGTCCCCAAAAATGTATATCCGTAGCGGATAGCACGGCGTAAAATTCGTCTGATCACGTAGCCCGCTCCAGAATTACTCGGCAGCTGACCGTCGGCAATAGAGAATGCCACGGCACGCACATGATCCGCAATTACACGTATGGCGATATCCGTTTTTTCGTTCTTACCATAACGCCTATCGGTAATGGATTCTATCGTGTCTATTAGTGGAGTGAATACATCCGTGTCGTAGTTACTGGTCTTTTGCTGAAGAACCATACACAAACGCTCAAAGCCCATACCTGTATCCACATGTTGGGCTGGCAATGGCTCAAGTGACCCGTCAGCCTTACGGTTGAATTGCATGAATACTAAGTTCCATATTTCAACCACTAAGGGGTGATCTTTATTGACCAGATCGGCCCCTGGGTGTTTATCTCGTTCTTTTTTGGGACGGAGATCTACATGTATTTCACTACAAGGACCACAAGGACCTTGATCCCCCATTTCCCAAAAGTTGTCTTTTTTATTCCCATCAATAATATGGGAGTCATCAACCAACTTACACCATATTTCGTAGGCTTCCTCGTCCTTACCAAGGCCATCCTTGGTGTCTCCCTCAAAAATAGTCACATACAGGGTGGACTTGTCAATATTGTAGACCTTGGTCAATAATTCCCAGGCCCACTCGATAGCTTCTTTTTTGAAATAATCGCCAAAACTCCAATTCCCTAACATTTCAAACATCGTGTGATGGTAGGTGTCCATTCCTACTTCTTCGAGATCATTGTGCTTTCCGCTGACACGAAGACATTTCTGAGTATCCGTGATTCTTGTTTGATCGGCAGTTTTGTTTCCTAAAAAATACTCTTTGAATTGGTTCATTCCGGCGTTGGTAAACATCAAGGTAGGATCTCCTTGAACCACCATCGGGGCTGAAGGAACAACGGTGTGCCCTTTGTCCTTGAAATACGCTAAAAATTTTTGTCGGATTACTGCAGATGTCATATTTCTGTATTCTGGTAGTCAGGAGGCTAAGTCTGGCAAACAATTTTTATCTTTGCCTTGCGTTACACTCTGGAATCATTAGATGTTACGACAAAAATAGAACTTTTTAGATTATGTCTAAGGTAAAATATTACTACGACGCGCAAACGCTGTCTTACCGCAAAATCAAACCAAAACCGGGTCGGAAAATTGGCCTGTTTTTGCTTTCTATAGTCGGTATTTTTTTCAGTGGATTCCTGTTGCTGATCGCGTATATCAATATTCCCAACCTCGAGACACCGAAAGAACGTGAATTGCGTCGCGAAATCGCTCAGCTCGAGTTACAATATGATCTAATCAACAAAAAAATGAATCAGGCCGAGATCGTCCTCGATGAACTTGCTCAAAGAGACAACCAATTATACCGCACCTATTTTGAGACCAACCCCATCCCTGAGGAACAACGAAAAGCAGGATTTGGTGGAGTGAATCGCTATAGTGATTTAGAGGGATTTGATCATTCCGAGTTACTGCGCAATACCAGTGAGCGTCTTGATGTATTGACCAAACAAATTGTGGTTCAGTCGCGTTCTTTGGACGAAATTGCACGTATGGCAGCAACTAAAGAAAAACTCCATGAGGCTATTCCGGCCATTCAACCGGTCAACAATGAAGATCTCACACGTATGGCCTCTGGTTTTGGATATCGTCGCGACCCCTTCACTAAGGCGCGTAAGTTTCATTATGGGATGGATTTTACCGCACCCCGGGGCACCCCAGTTTACGCTTCTGGTGACGGTGTGGTAAAGCGTGCCGACAATCGATCAACAGGGTTTGGCAAACATATTCGAATTGATCATGGTTTTGGTTACATGAGTCTCTATGCCCATCTCTACAGGTATAATGTACGGCGAGGCCAACGCGTTAAACGCGGAGATTTAATTGGGTTTGTGGGCAGTACTGGACGCAGTGAGGCCCCACATTTGCATTACGAGATTCACAAAGACGGACGTAGGATCAATCCTATAAACTTCTATTACGGCAATCTTACGCCAGAGGAGTATGCCAAAATGCTCGCGCTCTCTCAACAAGAAAATCAATCGCTTGATTAATGCACGTTGACCTGCCCAATAAGCGTTATTATGGTATTGGCGAACTAGCCAAAGCCTTTGACGTCAATCCCTCACTCATTCGATTCTGGGAAAAGGAATTTGATATACTCAAGCCCAAGAAAAATGCCAAAGGCAATAGAAAATTTACGCCTCAAGACGTCAAAAATTTATCTCAAATTTATCATCTGGTCAAAGAGCGAGGATTTACTTTAGATGGGGCTAAAACCTATCTAAAAACTCAAAAAGGCCAATCCCATGATTTTGATTTAATTCAAAAGCTAGAATCAATAAAGGCCCAACTACTGGGTATCAAAGACCAGCTTTAGGCCTTTAGGTAAAAACTTGATTATCAGGTCTAAACCCTCTAAGAGGCCGTGAGGTCATCTAAAATTATTTTTTTCGAATGTAGACCGTAATGGGCACTCCGGTGAAGTCAAAGTGATCCCGCAACTTATTTTCTAAAAATCGCTTGTATGGATCCTTGACATACTGTGGAAGGTTAGCAAAAAATGCAAAACTTGGATATGGCGTTGGTAACTGGGTGCAAAATTTAATTTTTACATACTTCCCCTTTATTGCCGGTGGTGGGGTCCCTTGGATAATCGGCAACATAATGTCATTTAACTTACTAGTCTTAACTTTTTTAGTGCGATTTTCGTAGACCTGGACTGCCGTTTCAATGGCTTTAAAAATTCGCTGTTTAGACAGTGCACTTATAAAGACTATCGGCACATCGACAAAGGGTTCACATTGTTTTTTAATGTACTGCTCCATATCTTTTGCCGTACTGTTGTCCTTTTCTAAGAGATCCCATTTGTTGGCCAAAATGACAACTCCTTTATTGTTGCGCTGTGCCAACCAAAATATATTTTGGACCTGACCATCAAATCCTCTGGTTGCGTCAAAAACCAAAAGCACCACATCACTGTGTTCAATAGCACGAACACTGCGCATGACACTGTAAAACTCAAGATCCTCTTTGACCTTACTTTTTTTACGAATTCCGGCTGTATCGACTAAATTAAAATCAAAACCAAAACGGTTGTACTGGGTATCGATGCTATCTCGTGTGGTTCCCGCAATATCTGTGACCACAAATCGATCTTCACCGATTAAGGCATTAATAAAAGAAGACTTCCCAGCATTGGGACGTCCCACTACGGCAAAACGAGGCAATTCAGACTCCTGTGAATCGGACTGCTCTGGCAAGGCATCCACCACAGCGTCGAGTAAATCGCCAGTACCACTTCCATTGATACTAGAAATGGTGTAATAACGCTCTACCCCTAACGAGTAAAATTCCACGGCATCCTGTTCTCGATTAGCACTATCTACCTTATTTACGGCTAAAAAATATGGTTTTTTACTACGCCGCAAGAGCGTAGCGACCTCTTGATCCATACCCGTGAGTCCATTGCTGACATCGACCATGAAAATGATCACATCGGCTTCATCAATGGCCAGTTCCACTTGCTTATCGATTTCTGCTTCAAAAATATCATCGCTTCCCACGACATATCCGCCAGTATCAATTAATGAAAAGGTCTTTCCATTCCAATCACTTTTACCGTAATGACGATCTCGAGTGACTCCGCTGACTGCATCAACAATAGCCTCGCGTCTTTGGATTAAACGATTAAAAAAAGTGGATTTTCCCACGTTGGGGCGACCGACAATGGCAACGATACTCATACTAAAAAATTCGAAACAAAGTTAGTGGATAAATGCGGATTACGTTAAATACTACGGCTCAATTATTGAGCATCATAACCGAACCGTCGAAGTTGTTTGGCATCACTCCGCCAATTTTTATTGACCTTTACCACCAGTTTTATATAAATCTGCTTGCCAAAAAAACGCTCTAAGTCTTTTCGTGCCTCTATGCCTACCCATTTTAGCGGCTGACCCTTGTGACCTATGACAATCCCTTTTTGGGTTTCGCGCTCCACCATGATAACTGAGCGAATTCGAATAATTTCTTCATCCTCGAAAAACTCTTGGGTATCAATTTCCACAGCGTAAGGAATTTCCTTTTTGTATTGAAGTAAAATTTTCTCCCTTATAATTTCGTTGACAAAAAATCGTTCGGGCTTATCTGTGAGTTGGTCCTTTGGATAAAATGCAGGAGATTCCGGAAGTAAATTGATGATGCGTTCAAAGACCTCTTTAATGCCAAAGTTTTCAGTGGCAGAAATGCCAAAAACCTCAGCATTTGGAACTTTTAATTGCCAATAAGCGACCCCATCTTTTAGTTTATCCTCATTGCCCAAATCAATCTTATTGAGCAACAACAGCACGGGGATTTTTGCTCGGCTAATACGCTCAAAAAATGCCGAATCCTTCAAGTCCTTTTCGCCGAGTTCCACCATATAAATAAGTACATCCGCATCGTCAAACGCTGATTTAACAAAATCCATCATGTGCGACTGGAGCGCATATGCGGGTTTAATAATTCCGGGTGTGTCGCTAAATACCGCTTGAAAATCTGAACCGTTTACAATCCCCAAGATTCGATGTCTGGTGGTCTGTGCTTTACTGGTGATAATGGACAGACGCTCTCCCACAAAAGCATTCATCAAGGTACTCTTGCCAACGTTGGGGTTCCCAATAATATTCACAAATCCAGCGCGATGGGCCATAAATAAAGTTTTAACAAAGTTACGTCAAGTTTATTTAGCGCTTGTACTGAGCCTGAGCCAATACTCTTTTGGGCTCTCGGTCGACTGTATAGAGTCCCCAGTGTTTTTCAGGCTCCGCAGGGTCATCAGAACCTTTCCATGGCTCATCAAACGCCTCAAACCAAAATACCAGAATTTTAAAATTGTTAGCCCAATTATTTAATGCTTGGTAATAGGTCTTTTGTGCCATTGGATGAGCAAAATGAACAGGGATTCCTTTACCATTAGCCTTGGTAGGCCACCCGGCTTCAGTAATCACAACAGGGATATCAGAATATTTTTCTGTAATTTTTTTATAATCACTCTGGGTAATCTCAAGCGCCTTATCAATATCTTTAAATTCCCAAACTGGATAGGTATGAATGGAGATAAAATCAACGTAATCCACCAACGACTTCATCGAATTTAACCAAGGAACATAATTATCACATACCGTCACAGGCTGGGTACAGCCAGCTTTAACCATTAAAATATAGTCTCTGATTTTATCAATAGAAACTAAATGATCAGTCCAAGAGACGCAGGCTTCATTGCCCACCGCAAGGGCAAAAATACGCTCAGGATATTGACCCGCAATTTGAATTAGATCCAGTACTTGTTGTCGATTTTTTTGTGCATTTGTCTCAAGTATGTCCGTGGTGTAACTACCCGAATCCCATCCACAATCAGGGTTGTTCAACTCAGCCTCGAGATACGCCCCAATCATAACCTTTAGGTTGATATCCTCTCGCTGGAGAATATCGAGGATCATTTTGGTGTGCTCATCTACACTGTACAAACGGATATATGAGAAATGCTGAGCGACCAAGATTAGATCTTCTTTCACCTCTTGTTCACCGGGGATTGGACCCCCAGGATATTGGTTCATCCGATACCCTGAATAACACACGCCAGGTCCAGCAGCAATAGAAAAAAATTGGTCGTACTGCACAGTGCAAATTTTGTATTTATCGAGGGATAAAAATTAAAACTTTAATTGTTCATTCTGATCCCAAAGCCCCCAAAAGGCGCCTACAGTTCCCTCTGCATCGACTTTCCAGGACTCATCAAAGGCAGAAAAATAAAACATTTCAATCTCCTCTGTTTGTGACCAAGTTTGAGCATTGATAAAGTACTTCAGTGCATTTTCATAGCCTGGCTCAGCAGCACCTAAGGCCTCCCCTTCACTGGGCCACCCTGTTTCGGTTATGATAACTCTTTTACCCGGGGCCGCTGCTTGTGCTTGGTAGTACATTTGCTTCATGTAAAGCAATGAATAATCGATGCCACACCCCTCCCAATAGGGATAACAATTGGCCAAAATTACATCACAGACCTCAGTAATTTTTGGTCGGTTTGTAAATTCATAATACGCATCGACATAACCTACTGGAATGCCATTTAGGGCCTGTTTAACTCGTGTTATGTAATCAATGAGCTCATCTTCTTGGAGTTCTTTACGATACATGACTTCATTCCCCACAGCGGCAACATCGACATAGCCTTGATTGGCCAAAGCAATCAACGCCTCAATCTCCTCTTCATTTTTCTCAAGATCATCACCAAGCCAAGCGCCGACCAAGGTCTTGAATCCATATTCGCGCGCCAAAACGGGAATCATCTCATTACCTTGAGTACAGGAAAATACCCGAATCCATTTGGTGTAAGGCTTTAATAAAGCTAGTTTTCTTCTAATTTGATCCTCTGTGATTTCATCGCCTGGCTTTTGTGTCCCATTGTAAGGACTGAAGCAAATTCCGTGCATTTTTTCATTCAGTAACACTTGGCTTTGCTCCTTTAATCCCTTGCGATCCAATTTATCGACCTGAACACCGGCCAACGACATCATTTTTTCCTTTCTGTACGACATGAGTTTTAAATTAAATTTCTATTGATCAATTTTTTTTCGTTGTTCTAATTGAGCTTTGATTTCTTGGGACTTTTTCTCGGTTAAATCATAGCTTTTCATGATCCAAATGGCTCCTATTACCCCAGCAATGGGTAAAAATGTATAAAATACTCGCATTCCCGTAAGCGAGGAAGCGGTCACATTCTCTGCATCAAATCCAACCACAGACAGAATAAAGCCTCCCAAAAGAGCCGCAATTCCAAAACCTAATTTGACCATCCACCAGTAGACGGCACCCAAAACACCTTCTCGACGCTTGCCTGTTTGTAGTTCATCCAAATCACAAACATCAGCAGTCATACTCATCATAATGGTAAATAAACTACCGATTCCAAACGAGTGAAACGGCAAAGCAAATAAAAACAAGTAAGGCTTACCGGGCACAAATAGAAACCAAAATAAAACATAACCGATTATTGAAATCAATTGTGACACAATAAAGGCCTTCTTTTTGCCCATTTTTTTTGACATCTGAGTAATTATTGGGATAACCAAGAAGGTGGTCATCAAGGCTCCTACAGACCCGTGCATTGCTGGCCAATTTCCGGCACTCGCGGGATCACTGTTAAACAGATAATGTACAATGATTAGAAAAGTGTAGGCTGCAATGACATTAAACGAATTAAAAATTAAAAAAGTAGCTCCTGCGATCTGACGGAACTGCTTGATTTTGAAAGCCTCAAATGCAGAGCGAAAAATACCTCGTATACTTTTCAAAACCTGAGAGGCACTAATGGGTAAAAAATCGGTGCGATCCAAGGTTGAGTCACTTTTGAGAAATATCGCTGGGATCAGTGCGAAGATGGTACATGGGATAGCGACCCAAATCGACAATTCTCTTACCCCTTGATCTGCTCCTTCAGGAAACCAGGATGGATCGTAAAGAACGACCCAGAACCACGGAGCAATCACCCAAGCCCATTGCCCGATAAATTGAGCAACCGCCATAATTTCGGTACGTTCGTGAAAATCTTCACTAATTTCATATCCCATTGCCACATAAGGGACACTAAAAATGGTAAGCCCCAAATAAAACAGTAATGACCAACTCAGAAAGTAGATAAAATTATAGACCACGCCATCGCCTTTGTGAAGTTGCCACATAGCCACATAAGCGAGTCCCATAATGAGCGCACCGATAAGTACATATTGTCTTCTTCGACCCCATTTTGACTTTGTATTATCCGAAATAAACCCCATTACAGGGTCGGTGATGGCATCAAAAATTCGGGGCACAAACTGTATGATTCCCCAGAGTATTGCCGCAAAACCCAGGTCTTGTACCAGGACAATGATAAATACACCAAGGGCTGCAGGAAACATTTGATTGGCGAGCATTCCAAAACCAAAAGCAATCTTTTGGCCCATTGAGACACTCTTTTTCGGCATTGATTTCACATCTGTCATAATCGTTAGTTGTTAGTTAGTTGCGAGTTCGTTGTTTATTATTACGGTCATAATGCTTTCCGGACTGAGTCTCAACGCATGACACTCTTTGAGTCCACTTATTTTGATTTGCTTAAATGCTTTGGTAGGATTAAATAGAACAAGAACATGATTACGGTCATCCTCTTGGACCGCAGTAACCATGATATCGCTATCGCTACACTGGTGTTCGATAACCCTAAATCCTGGTCGAATGAACTTACTGAAATGACACATGACGTGATAAAGCGGTGTAAAGTAAACGGCATCCTGCTCCGTATCCACAAGGACCGGCGCGACACACCAGTTTTCAAACCAATTAGGGCCCCCTTGCCGATCTAACACCATATTCCAGTCAATCCAGCCATCGACCCAGTGATTCAGGCATCCTATGATGTCTTTTGCATATCGATGAACTGGAGCGTATTTGGGATGTAAATATTTTTTCTCTGGTTCGCGCCATGTGTATCCCCAATCCGTAGCTTCTTTTCGCCAATACCAATCATCATCTTGCCACACTGGAATCTGAGCATCACAGCAAGCCTCGGTTTGAATCAAAAATTTATCAGGTGCAGCCTGGTGTGCCTTTTCAAGCGCTTGTGGAAAGTAGTCAATTGTACTTTCATACCAGTGCACTGCTGTTCCGTCAAAATAATATGCACTTTCAGCATTTTGATACATCACTGAAACCCAATGTTCAAGACCCTCCCTATTTTGATCATAGCCGAGCACTTTGATATCCTCTAATTCAGATTTGACTAACGCTGGTCCCAAATGATCGCGAACAAATTCAGTCATTTGTTCTGGGGTATAATGCATACTTTCCCAATTACTCCCGTTTCCATGCGGTTCATTTTCTACAGTAAACCCCCAGATCGGTATTCCTTCTTGTGCATAGGCTTTGGCATATTTAACAAAAAACTCGGCCCAACTGGGGTAATATTCAACTCTAAGGTTACCGCCAACCCATGAATTATTGTCTTTCATCCATGGCGGTGCGGTCCAAGGGGAGGCAATTAATTTGAAGCCCTGCTCAGAGACACGCATGGCTGATTTTATCATAGGAATCAAATAATCTCGATCGTGCTCAATATTGAAATGTGTCAAGTCTTTATCTCCAGCCACAGGAGCATAGGAATATTGTCTACGGGCAAAGTCACACGAATTCATATGTGTTCTCGTCAATGAATAATTGGCGCCTTGAGATCCAAAATAGGCCTGAATTATATTGTGACGCTGGGCAGGACTCAATTGGTGGACCAAAAATGAAGTCGCATCGGTAAATGAACCCCCAAACCCTGTAATCGTCTGACGTTTACGGTCTAGAAATAAGGTAATATCAGCATCAAAATTTTGACTATCATGAGCCCACTCGGCCCATTCGGCCTGATTAATTTTTTTGAGATTTCCTCCCATACGGGAGGTCTGATATCCCTGAATTTTGTTTCCTATTTTTAGTGCTCCTACGTCCATCTCACATTCATCAAGACCCACATTATTTTAATAATTGATAAGTATTAAACATAGACTGAACTACGCGGTAGGCCTCTTTTGGATTACGATCGATATCGACTAGACCCCAATACTCTTCATTGGCTGTGCCATCATAGGGAACACCACTGCTTCCTGGGGCCCATCCGCCCACATCCTGACGCTCAGGGTGCCCCGCCTTCCACCAACCATCTGTGAATGAAAAAACAGCGACCCCCGCAGTCGGTTTCTCAGAAGTCAATAGTTCAGACAACATTTTATCTAATGCATGGGCCTGGGCTTTTTGGTTTACTCCTGCACGATACCCCAATTTCGAGCTCGTCATATAACTATCAGCGCCGAGTTCAGAAAAATAAACGGCCTTATCACTGATTTTTTGAAAATCGATAACCGCCTTAAACGACTCATCCCATCTGTAGATATTCAGCCCCCAAAGATCCAAGTCTGACAACAGAGCAAGTGCTTCAGGGTTAGGAACCTCTCCGTGGGCAGAGGCTATGGGATGATTAGTATCAATCTTACGGATAGCCTTAATCGCTTTAGCCGCTGTAGTATACCATAAATCAAGACTGCCACCGAACCATTCTGGATGATAATTGTATTCATTACCCAGCTCCCAAAACAAAATCGCAGGATGATTTTTATATTTTTTGACGTAATCGAGATAGGTCTCGGAGATTAGGTCAAAAACCCCTTGTTGATTGTACCCAAAACTAACGATGACCCGAATACCGGCCTTATATATTTCGTCCAGAATTTCCTTGGAGTCAATGGGCTCGTAGACACGTATTGTATTAATTCCCGCCTGTTTCATGAGCTCGAGATCTCGATCTAATCGATCAAAGCTCCGTTTGGTTTCTCCTTTTTCTACGGGGTGGTAACACACCCCTTTGATGTAATATCGACCCTGCGGGGTATAAATCATCCCTTGATCCACCCATACACCTTGAGACTGCGCATGTATACCATTACAGCCCATTAACACAATCAGTGCAGCATACAGTATTTTAATGAGTCGATTCATCCCTACAGAGCCTATTTATTTGTTAATGATTCAAAAAACTCATCGAAACCTTTTACAAATATATCTTGAGCGAGCTTATCTTCATCTCCCTGATAGGTCTTTACAATGGGTTGACCATCACGTGATAAACCACTAAAGAGACCCTGATCGACCAAAGGCCATAGTATATACTTCGCTTGACCTGCGGCAGTAAATAGCCCAAAGTGATTCTCAGAATCCTTTGGATTCGCGGCACTTTTCCACGGCTCATCAAAGGCCTCAAAAAAGAAACAACTGACCTTGGCCTCTTGGGTCCATGCACGAGTAGCATGGTAATACATGGCCTGCTTTAATTCGTCTGCAGCTCGGGAACCATCAGTTCCATAGAATCCGTCTGAGCTACTGGCCCATCCCGTTTCTCCAATATGCACTGGCTTTTCTACACCAATACTCTCTAAATAATTAACGACCTGAGCGTATTGATTTTTACTGTATATCAAAGCGCGATCCATGAGCTGACCCATGGCCTCCTCGCTCAAATCTTTCTTAATCTCGGTTATATCAACCTGGGTTGATGCCTGAGAAAATCTATTTTCAGGAAGGTCGTATTGCCAAAAAGAAGGATTGTAATGCGTATCGTGAAACGGGTAAGTGTGCACCGAAATATAATCTACTGCTCGAATTAGTGCATTTAGATCTTCATTGTGATACTCTACTCCACCACCACCCCAAGAAGCGAAATTATCCGAGCTAGTAATCCATAAATCTTGTGGTAAGTGTCCCTTTTTCTTTAACTCTTGTAAGTGCGTCACCCATCCCAAAATGACTTTTGGATGAACAAAATAAGACCACGCCCAATGGACCATGGCCTCATTACCCACAGCAATGACTTTTACAATATGGGGATATTCCTCAGTCAAGGCTACAGCTCTATCAATTTCTGCCTGATTGGCCTTGTAGTCTTCTTGGTCGTGATTGGGGGCCTCAGTCCAGGCGCCGTCGCAATCAATCCATGTACCGAGCATTACATACATTTCAAAATTTGCATCTGCCTTTTGTAGTTCATCAATCGCCTTAACTACATTGGTCGCATGAGGAAAATGCATATTATAGGTCCGCACAAAACGAATTCCTATCGCATGGATCATGCGCAGATCCTCTTTAATTTGTTCTATTGTCGGCTGCTCTTGTCGGCTCAATCCTCTATATCCGCCGTACGATATTGCCGGGTAATTAGAATTGCCAAGTATTTCAGAGGCACTTTTATTGTGCATAGTATCAGGTTGTTTATTGTCGATTCCACAAGAAATAAAATTAACACAAAGAGCGGCCAGTAAAGCCAGTAACTGACCTTTCGCCTTTGGGGCCATTCTCATTGAAAATTCCATTTTCTTGTTTGTATTCGTCTATGGTATTGTTTTAAGTCTCATGGGCAAATCACAGTGATACGCGCCACTTTGTGACTGCGTTTGAAAACCGCTTGACTCAGCGCTTTACTCATACGCAACTCAGGAATTGATTCCTCACTTCCATCCGTCATAGATATCCGTATTCCAGCCTGATCGCCTCGCAAATAAACCACTGGAACTTGACAAATGGTATAGGCAAGACTCTGCTCTGGCAATTCAATGTTACATTTCTTCTGGGTGACATCGACGTAATTGAATACAGCCGGTTTGTTCAAAAATTCTTCCTCTTGTAGTAGAGCAAGATCAAAACTCAACTGACCCTCTGCGACACGAACACCGAGTTCTCCGAATCGACATAGTAAATCTTCCTTCACTTGTCCAGTCATTCCGGGCTGCTGAGCTCCTTTCCCGCCGGGTGTATGCGAATAGGGGTCTGTTGGGAACGCTCCGTAGAGCTCTGGTGACTTGTGCGCCCCAATACCCGCATTAATTTCAAAGTAATGATCATAAAGACGACCTATGACCTGGGAATCAGCTCGGGTAGCTACCGCTTCTTTTGTCACTTCGAAAGCAGCAAGGCGCAATTTTGAGACCATATGCCAATAAATTGACCCTAGACCTTCATACCCAAAGAAAGTCCCTGAACGACCTGTAAATGCTTTATGATTAAAGATCGATTCATACATCCCTTCGATCAGTGTTTTCTCTTGTTCGACCAGTACCTTGTACTGTGACGGCAAATTCACAAGGGCCTCACGTAGATATTTTACGTTATTAAAATTCCCGTTAAAATGATAGCCGCCCAAGCAATCTTTGGTTACGATATCCATGTTACCTTCTTCCAGGAGTTTGGATAGAAGTTTTGAGCTTGAAAGCATCGCTGCGTCGATATTATTTTTGTCCAAAAATCGCGGTAAACTTTTATTGGGATAAAGTATGTAACTGTACTGATCTTCTCTAAATAGGGCACTTGCCTTGAGTGCGTCAAGGACTTCAAGACTTTGCATGGAATCTAAATATCCTGAACTCAGCACGGCAACTTGACCTTCTAGCATTTCAGGCAAATGCGTGATTGAAATTTCGCCACCCTCTTTTAGGGTCATCAGGTTGTAAGCGTGGTACAAATTATCCGCACGTTTATTGATCTGAATCGAATGATGCAAGTGCATCAATGCCAAATCGATGAATTCTGCTAAATCTGATAATCGAATTGGCGATTTATCACCCGAAAAATCCTCATCGTAAATTTTTTGACGATAATCACTGGCAGCCATACCCAATCCATCTAAAATAAGACGTCTTTGACGATCATCCATCAAGCCAGATAATGTGTCTTTGGTCTGCGCTAAAGTATCTTTCATAAGTTTGTAACAGGCCCATAATTCGTTAGAAATAGCGACCTCTTCAAATTGGCTTTCCGCCAATATCCCTTTGAAAAAGACCAAGAAACGGCGTAAGTAATACAAGGTAACCATTGAAACGCCATTGCCCACCAACGCATTATTCGCATCATTCCACTCAGGACGTTGTGTATTCATCCAAATTCCTCCTTCGGGAATGTAATTCGCCATTTTGGCCAGAGTTGTAGCCATTATTTTTTCAATAAAATTGACCTTATAGATAAATACATGTGTTTCTCTAAGAAAAGCACCGTCTCCACCAATTTCCTGTTTTTTGATGTTTATTTTCTCCTCGCGTTTATGGTCGAAATCAATAGTGTCTTTTGGATTCTTGAGTAAATCCTCATAAGGCTTAATGCGATATGGAACATTGGCATAGACAAATGAATCATTACCAAAATAAGACTCGAGTTTTTCCGGATAGTACGCTTGCAAAAACTCTAAAAATTTCAGTAAATAAATTATCTGATGATCACCCCAATAACCAATGTAGGACCAAGGGTTATCAGGCTCTATTGTCTCCCACTCAAAACCGTCTTTAAATACGCGATATGGATTATACCCGTCAAAGGTGGTGGCATTGAGAAATTTAAAAATCATTCCCTCGATGAACTCAGGATAAGCATGCGCGAGGGCCTCCCAATTTTGAAAAATATCACGCCAATTTCCTTGATAGTCTAAGATCTTGGACCCATCGTCCTCGTTGCGAAGATTGATAGAAAACTTATTCCATGGGCGACTTGGATCTCCATGACGTCGACTAAATTTGAGGGGTAAATATTCGGCACACAAGCGCTGAAAATTCAAATTATCGTCTGCCTTTGCCTCGTTTTGAAGAAAAAATAAATCAAAATGCTCTGGCCAAGCCGACATTTGTTTGGCTTTTTTGAAAAACACTTTGTGGTTCGCCCGATCGATGTAGGCCATAAAATCATCTTTGTCGATGCGGTAATTTTCATCGAATATTCCACCGCGCATGACATTGAACATGGTATTGGCAAAGTGTCGGATGTTACGTCGGCGATCCTGGGTTAATTGTAGCCCATCACTTCCCGCAATTAATGCAATAAGTTTATCGGTTCCCTGATTGACATCTTCGGTTAATTCTTGCGTCAAATGCTCTGGGTTTTTCAACGCCTCACGCAAGGCAATGACATCGCTCACTCCTTGACTTAAATTGGCTACCATCGACCACTTCTTTGGATGATTCTGGGTCAATTTGAAAGAGGTTGCTACAAAATATGCACCGCGTTCGGCCTTTATATCACGTTCTGTGTGCAAGGCATGCCCCGCTCTGAATGAATCAACTTGCTTAGAAGACAATAAAACGATCGGTGAATCTAAACCGACAGACCAAACAACATTGGACTTCAACGCCTCGCTTGGTTCTGCTTTGTCCGAGATGATCGCACTCAAGGCATAAAGACCAAGGTTACCCGTTTCGAGTTCACATTTTTTATAGGCATCAACCAGATTACTACTGCTTGATTGTAATCCCTCGGGGACACCATAAGGTAAAATATTTTGAATGCCATCAAGTACACTTACGTTTACCTCGCCCTGTATCATTGAGGATAGTTTAGCCCGACGAACAAAACCAAATCGCTCACTAGTGGCCCATTCATAGCTAAAATTTAATCCTAAATCGTGATTAATCTCCTCAAAAATCAAACGATTGCCATAAACGTTTTTGTATAAATTTCGTTCGATTTGGTATATGCCGGTGTGTCGAGCAGAAAACGGTTCCCAAAGCATTCGTTTTTCACTCTGATCGACAAGCAAAAGTGTCTTACTTCCTGTGTAATCATAAGACTCAGTCAATTTATCATCGGTATAATAAGGGAATATGGCATGGTCACTATTGATTCGACCTGCGGATAAACCGCCCGTGCTTGAAATAAACATCCAATGGTCCGAATGACTGACTAGGCTCATGAAAAATGGCCGCATGTGATCGACATGACTAATTTTATAGAATGTTTCGCCATCGATCAAGACCTCTGATCCTTCGATTTCTTTTTGTGTGGACTGAAGGACTTGGTTTCCAAGAAATATGGGTTGTTTCGCTTGAGTTGAATTCATGGCATTTTTGGTCTTAACTTTGGTCGCAAATAATGTCCCGATCTGTAGCCTTAAAAGAGACACTTTAGGCTGTCAAAATAACACTAATTTAAAGCCCAGTGAAATAAAAAAACTATACAATAAGTATACAGAATTATACATTCAAGAATAAATGTATTGTTCATCAATCAAGATATTTTATCTATTATTCTGACTATTAGCATTTTAAAAATTAATTCTATCTCTTTTTCCCTAAATCAAAAAATTCATGGACTACAACGACGGCTACAGCAGTCTTCAAGACTAATAAAATATCTAATATTTAAATTGAATCCCCGTGCGCATAAAAAACCGTAGTATTCATGGCAATAGAGCATTAAATTTTTTAGGCCGTTATTACGTAAATGACATACTGGCCTCAAAATTTTTTGTAACCTTTACTTCTCATTTATTATAATTATTTTAAATTTGCACCAAACCAATAAATAATCAACCATGACCAATCAGATCGAATTAATTATTCCTATCCTGGGTATGCTTATCGGGATTATTATTCCAATAGCTGTATTTGTATGGCAGTACAAAGATGCAAAAGGCAAAAGAGAGACTGTATTAGAAATTTCTAAAAACCTCGATGATCCATCAAAAGTACAAGAGCTACTCAATATTTTTGAGGAACGTAAAAAAGAGCCTATCGATTATCGAAGAAGTGGGGTAATTACATTGTTTGTCGGTCTAGGTCTGTATTTTCTTGGCTTTTTTGCCCTGGGTCGAGTTATTGAAGGAGTGGGCGCACTTGTCGGACTTATAGGAGTCGGGACCATTATCGCTGGTTATCTTTATCCCAATACCGGAAAAGAGTTAACTAATGCCGTTGAAGAATACGAAAAGCAATAAATTTTGGGCCGAAATCATGAAAAATTACATAATAATTTAGAGCAGCTTCGGAAATTATCTGGTTTTACACAGCAAGAATTATCCATAGCCGCAGAGGTTTCGCGCAAAAGCATCAATGCCATTGAAAATGGCATTTACATACCCTCAACAGTCTTGGCTTTAAAAATTGCCCAAACATTAGAGTGTAAGGTAGAAGATTTATTCAAATTGCCTCGGTCCTGATCCATCATCTGTGTCGCATATTGATCAAGAATGATGCGGCTGATATAATTTGAGTGGATTCAATCGTGACTCAGGTGCCTTTAATCTTTAATTATGCCTCTTTCTTAACCCGTACGAATTTTGGCCTACAAAATCATCAGGAAACTCTTCCACACCGGGAAATCCCAATTTGACCATTCCACCATCCTCTGGAATATAATTTGTGTTAAACAGATAGTCCCATAGACTCAAGCTAATACCAAAATTGACACCAAACTTACCTTCTGGTAAATCATAAGCATGATGATATAGGTGCATTACTGGGTTGTTGAATAAATAACGCAGTGGCCCCCAAGTAATCTTGATATTCGAATGGTTAAAATGGCCAATGGCGATGGCCAAAAAATGAACGATATAGGCTTGCTCTGGTTCAAAGCCAAATAAAATCATTACCGCGAACGTTTTTAATGGTTTATATAGGATGTTCTCCATCCAATGATAACGCAGGTGGGCCGCAAAACCCATTTCAGTTACACTGTGGTGTACTTTATGGAATTTCCAGAATAAGGGGATTTTATGCAGCATGATATGGGTTACCCACTGTACAAAGTCTAAAACGACAAAAAAGACAACTAATTGGGACCACATGGGCCATTTTGATGGATCCAATAGGGCTACAGAATGCTGAGTAAAACCAAAATCAGTAAACCCCAGCTCAATTAATTTATAAAACCCACTTATTGCGACCGAAAAAATGAAAAAATTAAAGAACATGTAAAACCCATCTAACCAGAAATCCTTGCGAAATATAGATTGACTTGTTCTCCACGGGAATAATAACTCCAGACCCCATACTATCAAAGAAATTAACATAAGACCGTAAAAATAATTCGTATACCAAGGGACCTCCATCAGAATGGAGTTCCATGTCCAATTCAGGGTATCAGTAAACGCATTCAATACAGCTTCGTAATATCGTGTCATGACACAAAAATAAAAAAACGGCTACACTAAGTAATTGCATAACCGTTTGATTGTTTTTAGTAGCGGGAACAG